>DATFRC010000033.1:0-3102 GCA_035263725.1 Jatrophihabitantaceae bacterium
GCGGAGGTGCAGCAGCGCCAGCGCGCCGAGTCCGTCGCCGCGGCGAAGTTCGCTGCGGACGGGCATCTCGTCCGGCTCTGGAGACGGTCGCTCATCGGCGACGGAACAACGGCGATCGGGCTGTACCGCGCCTTCAGCCAGGCACAGCTCGAGGATCTGCTCGGCGCTCTGCCGCTCGCCGACTGGCTGCGTGTCACGATCACGCCGCTCGAGGCGCACCCAAACGATCCGGCGACGGTGTCTCGGTGAGCGCAGTGCTTCCCGATCCTTCTATGACGCGGGTCTTCCGCCTCGAGGCCACCGTGGGCGAACCACGGGAGCTCGGCGACATCGCGCGCGGTAAGCGCCGGATCGTGCCGCTGACCGGCGGCACCTTCACCGGGCCTGAGCTGAACGGAACACTGCTTCCGGGCTCAAGCGCCGACTGGCAGATCGTCCTCCCGGACGGAACCGCCCTCGGCGACATCCGCTACACACTCCAAACCGACAACGGCGATCTGCTCTACGTCCAATCACGCGGCGTGCGTCACGGCAGCGCCGACGTGCTCGCCCGTCTCGCGCGCGGCGAGGACGTCGACGCGAGCGAATACACCTTCCGCACCTCGACCCAGATCGAGACTGCCGCGGCCGGGCTCGAGTGGCTGAACAAAGGCGTCTTCATCAGCGTCGGCGGTCGTCGGCCCGGTGCCGTCCGCTACGAGACCTACCTCGTCGGATGACGGTCGCGCTCGTCGCCGGCGCCTCGTACCGCCGTCCCAGCGGCCCCATCCGGCAGACGCTGGGCCAAAGCGACGACCACGTCGTTCAACATCACAATCAAAATGGAGGAGCAATGCTCATTCTTCGTCAAAAGATGCGTGCCAAGCCCGATAAGAGCGACGAGCTAATGGCCGCGCTCGCCGAGATCATCGGGCCGGCGCGAGCCACGCAGGGCGTCATCAGCCTCGACATCGCCCGCGTCCTGCTCGAGCCTGACTCGTTCATCGCGACCGTCGTTTACCAGGACGCTGCCGCTCTCGAACGACAGGAGTCACGTCCGGAGGTGCACAAGGTGATGGCGATCCTGCCGGAATCACTAGCGGCGCCGCTCGAGCGAACGATCTTTGACGCGTCGCCTGACCCGACGCTCGTCTAACTCAACTGCCGCTCGACACCGTCGCAACGGCACCCAGACAAAGGAGGGCAGTAATGACGGTCGTCTCACGCGGATTCCGCGGCCGTCGCGCCGCGGACGTGGATCCCGCACGCGTCCCGCCCGGCCAATACGTCACCCGGGATTTTCCCGTCCTCTCCGCCGGACCGACGCCCCACGCATCGCTCGACGCGTGGGACTTTTCGATCGTCGGCGAGCTGGACGAGCCGCGCGTTTGGACCTGGGAGGAGTTCCGTGCCCTCCCGAGCGAGGAGATCACCCGCGACATCCACTGCGTGACCAAGTGGTCGAAGCTCGACACCGTCTGGCGAGGCGTCTCGGTCGACACGCTCTTAGAAGGGATCGAGACGTCAGCTCAATACGTGACGCAGTACTCGGACGGCGGCTACACGACCAACCTGCCGCTCGACGACGTCACCGGCGGCAAGGCTTGGGTGGTCTTCGCCTACGACGGTCAACCGCTCAAGCCGGAGCACGGCGGCCCCGCGCGCATGCTCGTCCCGCACCATTACTTCTGGAAGAGCGCCAAATGGGTACGGGGCCTGCGGCTCCAATCGACCGACGAGCCGGGCTTCTGGGAGACCAACGGCTACCACAACTACGGAGACCCATGGCAGGAACAGCGCTACGCGGGAGACTGAGCTGGCAGCTCGCCGAACTCGTCGAGGCCGTTGCCGAGACACCCCGCGTCAAGACGATCATCTTCAACGTGCCCAGCTGGCCCGGCCACCGCGCCGGCCAGCACGTCGACGTCCGGTTGACCGCCGAGGACGGCTACCAGGCGGAGCGAAGCTACTCGATCGCCTCGGCAACCGACGGCACCCGCGTCGCGCTCACCGTCCAGAGGCTCGACGACGGCGAGGTTTCGCCCTACCTGACCGACGAGCTGCAGCCCGGCGACAAGATCGAGCTACGCGGCCCGATCGGCGGCTACTTCGTCTGGGAACCCTCCGAGGACGGTCCGCTGATGCTCGTGGCCGGCGGATCGGGCATCGTGCCATTGATGGCGATGATCCGAACGCGCGCTGCCGCCGACGACGACACAGAGACGCGGCTGCTCTACTCCTCACGCAGCCAGGACGACGTCATCTATCGCCACGAGCTCAAGCGGCTGAGCGGCAACGGCCTCACCGTCGTGCACGCGCTGACAGCCTCGCAGCCACCCGGGTGGACGGGCTACGCGCGCCGTGTCGACGCCGAGATGCTCGCCGAGGTCGCGCCCCCGCCTGCCGAGCGGCCCCGGTTCTACGCCTGCGGACCGACACCGTTCGTCGAGGCGGTGGCCGAATCGCTCGTGCAACTTGGGCACGATCCCCTCGCGATCAAGACAGAGCGCTTCGGACCCACCGGACACTGAGATGGACGAACTGATGTTGGATGGGAATGCGATCGCGGGCCTCCTCCAAGAGCTGTTCGCCGTCGAGATGACAACCGCCATCGGGACCTGTGGCGGCTGCGGAGCAGCCGGCCCGGTCGGTGCCGCGCACGTCTACCGAGGCCCGGGCGTCGTGCTCCGCTGCCCACACTGCGACAACGTGCTCGCCAAGATCGTCAAGAATGATTCACGGCTCTGGATCGACCTCAAGGGAATCCGCACTCTGGAAGTCGCCATCTAGCCGGCTGACGGCGTTCCGTGATTGTCCACTGTGGACGGTGTGCAGACGGAAGACCGTGGACGACGCTGACTCACAGCAGCCCACCATCGCGTCATCGCTCGGCTGCGGCGGAGCGCGAGCGCATGTCATTTACGGCCCGCGTCGTTGGGTTTCGTCGGTCCTGGTCTCAGCAGGTCATCACTGTGCCTTCGACCGTCACCCCATTCGCAAGAGACATGGCGTTAGGGCTATGTGCCTGTGCGGCACGGCGAAGCGTTTCGAACTGTTCTGGGGTTGCGTCCCCGGCCACGCGGATGGTGTAGCTGATCTGCTTGACCTGCACTGGGGCGTCGG
>DATFRC010000034.1:0-5930 GCA_035263725.1 Jatrophihabitantaceae bacterium
TCTTCCCAGGCGAAATGCCCCGAGTCGATGAGGTCCATCTTGTTGTTCGGCAAGCGCAGATGCAGGAATCGGTGGTTGCTCGGTGGCACCACGAAATCCCATAGCCCGCCGATGATCTGCACCGGTGTCTCCAGTGTCGGCAGCAGGTCGGCCAGGATCGGCAGTTGCTCGGGGTAGGCGCGCACGTAGCGCATCGACTCGACGAAGCGGTCCCCGTCGTAGGCGGCGTAGTAGTCCTCGAGGATGGCCGGTGGGACCGTGTAGCCCTCGATCATCGTTACTCCTGCGGCGACAATGGCCCGTGGGTCCGCCTTGCGGTACGGCTCCAGGTCGGGCGCCATCACCCATTCGTTCAGCACGCCGCCGAGCTGCCACGCGACCGTGCCACCGCTGCCCACGACGAGGCTGCGGAAGCGTCCCGGGTTGTCGGCGGCCGCGAAGAGCGACGCGCCGGTGGCGACGTCGGGAGCGATGACGTGCGGGCTTTGGAGGCCGAATTCGTCAGCCACGCGGACGATGAACCCGCCCATGTCGCGCGGGGTCAGCAAGGACTCGCGGCGTTCCGAGTGGCCGAAGCCGGGCAAGTCGACCGCAATGAGGCGCGCCTGCTCGGCCAACCGGGGCCACACGCGGTCGAAGGCGAGCAGGCTCTCCGGCCACGGGCTGAACAGCAGAGCGTGACTGGACTTGTCCTCTCCGCTGTCGGCGTAGCGGATGCGCAGGCCGTCGATAGTCGTGAATTTGGGCTGGATGCTCGGTTTCGTCGCAGTGTTCATGACAGGTCAGTCCGAGCGACGCGCTGGCGCGAGGTTGTTGCGGGCTTCGATCGCCTTGATCGTCTTATCCAGCTGCTTGGCCAGGACGCGTTTGCCGGCCGTACCGAGCAGCAAGCCGAGCATCCGGCCCTTGAGGTTCTTGCCCTCGCGGACCACGACCGCGTCGAGTGCTGTCGTGCCGTCCTGCTGCCGGGTGAGGGTGTAGGTGTGACCGGAGTCGCCACCCCAGACGTTGGAGTCGGTGGTGGTCATCACGATGCGGTCGGGATCGGCCCAGTCGTAGTGCAGGCGTTCCCAGACGCCGCCCGATCCCTCGGTGACGTCGGCCCAGGTGGGACCCTCGGCGTGCACCTCGAGGTACTTGTCGGCGCTGTTGCCGAACACCTCCGAGCGGCCGGGTCCGAAGTCGATGAGCGCGGCGAGGAACCGCTCGGGTGTGGCGGTGGTGGTCCGGTGGAAGTGGATCGTGGACATGTCGTCCTCCTTGGTTGTGGGTCTTTCTTGCTGATCCGAGTGTTCGCGTTCCAGGAGCTCCATCGCGCCCGGGGGAGGCCCCGGTCAGCCGGCAGGAAATGCCCGGGGAGGAGGTGCTCGACCCGGTACCGACGCGGTGAAATCGAAGAGCCGGTCTACGCCGCTGAACTGGTGGCCGCGCGAGCGTCAGCGATCACCTGTCCACGTGCTGAGTCGGGGAAGCGGTCGAGCATGGTGCGCAGTTCGTCGGCCTCGACGTTGGCCCCGAACACGTCTGAGCCCGGCTCCAGGCGCACGCCTTCGGCGAGCGGTCCGACAATGACCGGGTCGAATCCGAGATCGCCCACCAGGGCCGCGACGGCGGCGACGTCGTTCGGGGCGTTGCCGGCGACGGCGATGGCCTTGCGTCCGTGCGTGTCGCGCGGTCGCGCTCCGTCCTCGAGGTCGTGGTAGCCCATGTGGTTGAACGCCTTGACCACGCGCGACTCAGGCAGGAACGCCTGGATGGTCTCGCTCGACGACGTGCGCGGATCGGTGAGGTCGTCGCGGTGGCCGTCGACCTCCCACCAGTAGTTGGTCGCGTCAACGACGAGTTTGCCGCGCAGCGCGGCGGTCGGCAGGCCGCGGTGTTTGCCGAGCGGGATGGCGAGAACGACGATGTCGGCGCGTGCCGCGGCGTCAGCAGCAGACGTGGCGATCGCGCCCGGAGTGAGGACCTCGATCGTCAGGGCGATCCGCGCGGCGTCGCCTGACCCGGCGATGAGCACCCGATACCCGGCGGCGACCGCGAGTCGAGCGAGGACGGTGCCGAGCTTGCCGGCGCCGAGGATGCCCAGCGTCACCGGTGGGCTCGTCGCGGAACCGTTCACGCCGTCTCTCGATCGCCTGGCAGGTCGGCGAGGATCTCACGAGCCGTCGGGATAACCTTGCTGCCGTACAGCTCGACTGCGTGCAGGCGGGCGCTGGCCGGCACGTCGCCGACGGTGTAGATGAGGTCGAAGCGTCCGACGCCAAGGCGGCTAACGGCGCCCGCGATCTTGCGGGCGACCGTGTCAGCCGAGCCGACGTACATGGAGCCGTGCTCGATCTCGGCGTCGTACTCCGCTCGCCGGATCGGCGCCCAGCCGCGCAGCGCGCCGATTCGGTCGCGCATGACCCTGTAATGCGGCCAGAACAGCTCGCGGGCCTCTTCGTCGGTGTCGGCGATGAACCCGGGGGAGTGCATCCCGACCGGATGCGCGACGGTGCCGAACTGCTCGGCGGCGCGCCGGTACAGCTCGATGTAGCCGGCGAAACGCTCGGGCGGGCCGCCGATGATGGCGAGCATGAGCGGCAGGCCGTAGTACGCCGTGCGCACGACCGACTGAGGAGAACCGCCCACACCGACCCAGGTGCTCAGCCGCCCGGACTCCGTCTTGGGGTAGACATCCGCGTTCTCGAGCGGGGCGCGCAGCGTGCCGTTCCAGGTGACAGGTTTCTCGTCGAGGAGCTTCACGAACAGGTTGAGCTTCTCCTCGAACAGCTGGTCGTAGTCGCCCAGGTCGTAGCCGAACAGCGGGAACGACTCGGTGAACGACCCGCGACCCAGGATGACTTCGGCGCGACCGTTCGAGAGCGCGTCGACGGTGGCGAAGCGCTGGAAGACGCGCACCGGGTCGTCCGAGCTCAGCACCGTCACCCCGGATCCCAGACGGATGCGCGAGGTGCGCGTGGCGATCCCGGCAAGCACGGTCTCCGGCGTGGAGATCGAGTACTCAGGCCGGTGGTGCTCGCCAAGGGCAATGGCATCGACGCCGAGCTGATCGGCCAGCACAGCCTCATCGACGACCTGCCGGATTGCGGCCGCGTGCGAGACCGGCTGGCCGGAGTCGTCGACGGGCACGTCGCCGAACGTGTCGAGTCCAAACAAGAGATCGAGTTCCGTGGCAGTCATGGCGTCCTCCATACGTAGCGGTAGGCATCAACTGATTGACGTGTCAGTCATATTCCCAGATATGATTGACGCATCAATCAGAGGGGTGAGTGCGTTGCCTACCGCTACGCGAACGCGATCCCGGCGACTGCCGACCAAGCAGCAGCTCGACACGTGGCGGGCGTTCATCGAGACCACCGAGGAGCTGAGATCGGCGCTTGCCGCGCGTCTGCAGGCCGAGAGCGGCTTGTCCCCTAGTGACTACGCCGTACTGCTGGCACTGCACGACGCCGCCGATCACTGCGTGCGCTCGTCAGTGCTCGCCACAACCATCGGCTGGCAGCGCAGCCGGCTGTCGCACCACCTCGGGCGTATGGAACGCCGCGGGCTGATCGATCGGCAGGAGTGCTCGACCGACAGCCGCGGCGCCGAGATCGTCCTCACCCCGACCGGTCACGCGGCATTCCGCCGGGCGACCGTCCCACACCTACGCGCCATCCGCGAGCTGTTCGTCGACGCGCTCAGCCCCGACCAACTCGAAGCCGTTCAGGACGTGACCGCGGCGCTTCGCGCTCGGTCAGGGGTTTGCTCCGCCGCAGGGCGGCACTAGTCCCGCGTAGCTGAGACCTCCTCGGACTCGTGTGCCTGACTGCGACGCTTGCGCCGCTCGTCACGCCAGATCATGACGATCGGGAATACGAACATCGCGGTGAGGATCCCCATCGCGAGCAGGACCCTCATCCATTCCTCGGCGGTCACGCCAGGGTCCAGGACAAGCTAGATACCATGCTGATCTCCTTGAGAGGGACGACAAGCGCCCGCAGCGGCTCCGGGCCGCGCGGGTACTTGCAAGAACAGGGCTAGGTCGTCTCCCCAGCAGGAGGTGCTCGTATCGCGGGCAACGAACCGAAGGCCTCGGTCCGTGGATCCGGGCGCAGCGCTCCGGCCGCGACGGCTCCGTTCGCTGGAGCGCCGCACGCGTTACCGCCACACGCTTCGAACGCCGGCGTGCTGTGCTGGGCGCCCGCGGGTGAGTCGCTGCGCGAAGCAACCGCCGCGATGTCGACGTGGTAGGTCGCAGTGACGGCGACCCCACCTGCTCGGCTCACCGACTCCCAGGCCGGGGCGGCTGCGGCCGGGTAGGCGGCGAGCACGCTACACAACAACGCGAGCAGAACAGACGGAACTGCTCGCACAGAGCGGCCCGGCAGTCCCGTCATACAGCGCCCAACGCGCGAACCGCCCGGCTAGTTTCCCTCAGGTCAGGAGACGCTGACTCGGGCAACTGCGCTGCCTGTGTTCTCGTAGTACCGCACAAGGACGTCGTGATAGCCGGCGACCCCGAAGCTCACCTTGCCGGTTTTCAGGATCGCCCCATGGTTGCCGCCGTTGTCGACCACCAACGTGCCATCGACCCAGATTTGCATTCCGTCGTCGGATGTGGACGACACCGTGCTCGTCCCCGCGGGGAAGTATTGGGCGCTGTGCCATTCGACGGAGAAGTGATCAATTGGGGTTGATCCGAATGGGCCCCCGAGCCCCCACGCAAAGTTCACAGTGGCGTCGCACCGGCTGATGGCAGGCGTTCCCGACCAGGCCTGATTGGTGAAGTAGCGCGCCCGCCACCGCCCGACCGGACAACCCTCTGACGATGGCGTGGTCGACTTCGCGACTGCGCTGCCCGTGTTCTCGAAGTACCGCACGAGAACGTCGTGGTAGCCCGCGGCCGCGAAGTTCACGGTGCCGGTTTTCAGGATCGTCGCGTGGTTGCCGCCGTTGTCGACCACCAATGTGCCATCGACCCAGGTCTGCATTCCGTCGTCGGATGTGGACGACACCGTGCTCCTGCCCGCGGGGAAGTATTGGGCGCTGTGCCATTCGACGGAGAAGTGATCGACGGGGCTTGATCCGAATGGCCCCCCGAGCCCCCACGCAAAGTTCACGGCGGCGTCGCACCGGGTGATCGCCGGGGTACCCGACCACGACTGGTTGGTGAAGTACTGGCCGCGTGCCTGCCCGTTGGCGCAAAGGTTCGGGAAGACGGTCGTGCTGGCCGAGGTGCTTGCGCCGGCGGAGTCTGTAGCCGTCAACACGATCTCGAGCCAAACCCAATCCCCGCTGGTGTCCGGCGCCACGACACTGCCGCTCGGGCCCGAGAACGAGTCGTACGGGTGCGTGTGACAAACATCGGCCGCGCCCGCGGACGCCGGCGGGCAGTGGTGCAGAATCACGTTCCATTGCAGCGAACTACCTGTGAGCGCGCCGTCTTCGGGGTCGTTGGCCGAGCCGGCGACGCTGAGTTGCTGACCAGAGCTGAACTGTGCCCCGAGCGCGGGGGCCGTGATTGCTACCACCGGCAACTTGTCAGCGCTCACTATCGATAATTTGGCCACGGCGTAGCCAGTGTCATCGAAATACGCAACACGAACGTTGTGAAACCCGCCGCTCGCAAAGTTCACCGTAGCTTGCTTCGTAACGGCCCCGTGGTCACCGCTATTGTCCAGTACGAGCTTGCCATCGACCCAGGCTTGCATTCCATCGTCGGATGTCGAGGTAATAGTGCTCGCGCCGCTGGTGAAGTATTGGCTTCCGGTCCACTCGACTGAGAAATGGTCGACTGGTATGACGCCCGGAATCGGGCTGTTCAGTCCCCAGTTGTAATTGACGGTATCCTCGCACCGAGCGACACTGGCGGTGCCCGACCACGTCTGATTGGAAAAGTACTGCGCGAGGTAGTTGCCTGGAGCGCACGTGGTCGCGGAACCATA
>DATFRC010000035.1:0-78323 GCA_035263725.1 Jatrophihabitantaceae bacterium
GCCGGGGCCCGGGCAGACCGGTGATCTGCCGCCCGGTGGCGGTTTCCCGCTGCGGCAGGTCCTGATCGGTCTCGCCGTCGTGATGCTCGGCGGTGCGGGCACGGCTGCCGTCCAGGTACTGCGACGCCGTGGAAATCACACGTAGGGTCGTCGTTGGCGCCGCGGTGGTAGGCGCTGTCACGCTGGGCGTGGCGGCGTGCACCACCGCGGACCGATGGGTGGATCCGGTCACGCCGCCCAGCTCCACGAGCCCGGCTGCGATCGGAAGGCCGCAAAGCTCCGCCGCGCCGGGCACCACCCACGCGCGGCAGCACCCCACGCGGACGCGGCCGTCACCGGCGACAAGCGGCGCGTCGCGTAGCACCCGGCCCCCCACCAGCACTGCACCGCGCGCACCCGTCAGTGCCGGGGGGTTCGTGCTGGCCGTGACGATGCAGTCGGGCGTCATCACGACCAACGTCGCGCCGATCAGCGTGTCCAGCAACGAGCCGGTGGACCCACCGCACGAGACCGCCGAGCAGTGGAACACGGCGGCCTGGATCGAACAGTCCACGTATCCGTCCACGCCGGCGAAGGGCACCACCTACGTGTACGGCCACGCTTGCCACCACCACGTGTGCTCGTTCACAAACCTGAAGGATGCCCAGGTCGGCGATCAGGTGCGCATCACCACGACGGCACGGGCATCGACCTACACGGTCGAGCGGATCGGATTGTCGCCGAAGTCGGCAAGCTCGCTGCCGACCTGGGCGTCCGACAGCACCGTGCCCGATCGCGTCGTCCTCGTCACATGCGCCTATGAGCAGGGTGACACGAGCACGAACAACATCGTCGTAACGGCCCGCCTGAACCCCTGATCAGGGGCGGCTGAGGGCATCGTCAGCGGTGTAGCTCGCGGCCTGCTCGGGCGCGCGGCCCACCACGGTCTTCTCGATGCCTTCGAGCACGTGCTTGCCGACGATCTCGGGGATCGGAATCGGGTACTCGCCGTCATAGCAGGCCCGACACAGCCGGGTCCGGGGCTGCTCGCTGGCGGCGATCAAGCTCTCCAACGAGACGTAACCGAGCGAGTCGGCGCCGATCGAGGCGCGGACGCCCTCGACGTCGAGGCCGTTCGCGACCAGCTCGGCACGGGACGCGAAATCGATGCCGTAGAAGCAGGGCCACTTCACCGGCGGCGCCGAGATCCGCACATGCACCTCGATCGCCCCCGCCTCCCGCAGCATGCGTACCAGCGCTCGCTGCGTGTTGCCGCGGACGATGGAGTCGTCAACCACGACCAGGCGCTTGCCCCGAATCACGTCACGAAGCGGGTTGAGCTTCAGCCGGATGCCCAGCTGGCGGATCGTCTGCGACGGCTGGATGAATGTCCGCCCCACGTAGGCGTTCTTGACCAGGCCCATGCCGTACGGGATGCCGGACTCTTCGGCGTAGCCGATCGCGGCCGGCGTTCCCGACTCGGGCACGGGCATGACCAGGTCGGCGTCGGCGGGGTGCTCGCGGGCCAGCCGGCGGCCGACCTCGACGCGGGCGGCATGCACGCTGCGTCCCGCGATCGTCGTGTCGGGACGGGCCAGGTAGACGTACTCGAAAAGGCACCCCTTCGGGTCGGGGTTGGCGAAGCGGCTGGAGCGCAGGCCATCGTCGTCGACCGCAAGGAGTTCGCCGGGCTCGACCTCACGGACGAAGCTGGCCCCGACGATGTCGAGTGCCGCGGTTTCGGACGTGACCACCCAGCCACGCGCGAGACGCCCCAGCACGAGCGGGCGGACGCCCTGCGGATCCCGGGCGGCGTAGAGCGTGTGCTCGTCCATGAACACGAGGCTGAATGCGCCGCGCAGCGTCGGCAGTACGTCGAGGGCGGCCTGCTCGACCGATACGTCCGGGCGAGCAGCAAGCAGCGCGGTGATGATGTCCGAATCGGAGGTGGAGCCGATCCCGCCGAGGCGGGCGGCCACCTCCTCGGCAAGCTCAACGGTGTTGACGAGGTTGCCGTTGTGTCCGAGCGCCAGCCCGGTGCCGGCAGCCGTCGTGCGAAACGTCGGCTGGGCGTTCTCCCAGGTCGTGGAGCCGGTGGTCGAGTAGCGGGTGTGGCCGACTGCGATGTGCCCTTGCAGTGTGTTCAGCGTGGCCTCGTCGAAGACCTGTGAGACCAGTCCCAGGTCTTTGTAGACGAGCACGGACGAGCCGTCGCTCACGGCGATGCCGGCCGCCTCCTGGCCGCGGTGCTGCAGGGCGTAGAGGGCGAAGTACGCGAGCTTGGAAACCTCCTCGCCCGATGCCCACACGCCGAAGACACCGCAAGCGTCCTGCGGTCGTTTGTCCTCGGGGTGGATGTCGTGGGTGAGCTTTCCGTCGCCGCGCGCCACGCTTCGAGTGTACGAGCTAGGACAGCACGGGCAGGTAGCCGCTCAGGTCGGCGCGCTGACCGCTGGCGCTGACCGGGGCATCGGCCCAGGCGATCCGGCCGGTGGCGAGCCGTACCCAGGTGAGCGGATCGGTCTCGACGACGTTGGGCGGCGTGCCGCGGGTATGCCGCGGCCCGGCAATCACCTGCACGGCGACGAATGGCGGCACGCGCAGCTCCACCGAATGCCCCGGCGCCCGGGTGGCGAGGATTTCGGCGAGCAGCCGGGTTACGGTCGCCAGGGCGTTGCGCTCCAGACGTACCGGCCGGCGATCGGGCAGCGACCGGGACAGGTCGTCCGCGTGCACCACCAGCTCCACGGCACGCGTTGCCAGCCAGTCGTCGGCTCGGATCGGGCCGCGTGGCGCGCTAAGCACGGTCGCCGGAGCAACGCCGGCCGCAGCGCCGACCGGATCGGCCGCGCGCAGTGCCGCGAGCAACTCGGCGGGTGGCCGATCGCCGGTTGTAGCTCGGGTACGCCGTTCGACATCCAACACGTCCCGGCGATACCGCGCGACGTACTCCGCGGCTGGTATCGCCGGGATCGTCGCGCGCGTCGCGAGGACGTCCACGGCCCCGGACACGGTGGTCACCAGGTGGCCGAGCAGGGTGCGAACGTCCCATCCCGGCAGAACCGAGGACCGTGAGTACTCGTCCGACGGCACACCGTCGAGCCAATCAGCGATAGTGCTCGCTTGGTCACCGACAGCGCCGGCGAGGGCGTCTAGGCGCATCAGGACGTGTAGAAGCGGAACTTCCAGGTTCCGTTACTGTCTTGCCGCATCTCGACGGTGCCGAATGCTGTCGGAGTGATCGCCGTTGCGGGGATGTCGGCAGTGTCGCCGTTCATCAGGATCGCGGACGGGTCGGTCACCGCGAACGACTGGTACTCGGCGCGGTTGGTCTGCGCGGTGAGCTTGATGTCGGCGCACTTGCCGAGGTGCTTCACGTGAAGCAGACGCAGCAGGTCGGCGCGGTCGATCAACGGGCAGAACTCGTCGGGGCGGCCGTTGCCGAGACCGCGCACGACCGTCTCCGCGTTACGCGCGATCGCCGCGCGAGTTTGGTCGCCGCTGCCCAAGACGAGGCTGGACGGGGGGGCGGTCGACGTGGCCGGCTGGCTGCCCGTCGCGCGATGTTTGTGGCCGCTGGCTGCGACGATGCCGCCAACTACGCCGGCGACGGCGAGCACAGCGACGATGGCCAGCACAAGGAGCAATCCGCGCCGCCCTGGGGGCGGCTTGGCAGGAGGTCGAGTCACGCGCTGTGGGGGCGGCTGGTACGGCGGCTGCTGCACCGCGGTGGGGTGACGTGACTGCGCGCCGTCCCAACCGGGCCCCTGCGGCGCGGGCGGCTGTGGCCCGGGCCGCTGCGGCGCGGGCGGTGGCGGCCAGCTCACGGCGTCACTCCCAACACGTCAGCCGAACAGCGTACGCAGGGGCGCCGACCAGGCGCCACGCAACTCGGTCAGCGGGACGTCGAACTGGCCGGCGACCTCGAGCGCGGGACTCAGCACGTCGACCACACCGATTCGCGTGCACGGCAGGCCGCGCTGCGCACACCGGTCGGTGAAGCTATCATCCATACGCCGAGGTACGGAAACGATGGCGCGGCCGGCCGACTCCGAGAAGAGGAACACGAACGGGTCGGCGCCCTCGGGCACGGTGATGTGCGCGCCGAGGCCACCGTGCAGACACGACTCGACAAGCGCCGCCGCCAAGCCCGCGTCAGACAGGTCGTGCGCCGACTCGATCAGCCCCTCGCGCGCCGCCTCGATCATGACGTCGGCCAGCAGGCGCTCGCGATCAAGGTCAACGGCGGGCGGGCGGCCACCGAGGAAGTTGTGCACCGCCTCCATCCATTCGGAACCACCTAACTCGTCGCGCGTGTCCCCCAGCAGGTAGATCTGTGCGCCGTCCGAGCGAAACGCATGCGTGACGCGTCGAGTCACGTCGTCGATGACGCCGAGCACTCCGACGATCGGCGTGGGCAGGATAGGTGTGTGTCCAGTCTGGTTGTAGAAGCTGACGTTGCCGCCCGTCACCGGGACGCCGAGCGTCTGGCAGGCATCGGCCAGTCCCCGCACCGCCTCGCGGAACTGCCACATCACGCCGGGATCCTCGGGTGAGCCGAAGTTCAGGCAGTTGGTGACGGCAAGTGGGCGCGCGCCGGTGCTCGCCACGTTGCGGTACGCCTCGGCCAGCGCAAGCTGCGCGCCGGTGTACGGATCGAGCAGGCTGTAGCGCCCGTTGCCGTCGACGGAGATCGCCACACCGCGAGTCGTGTCGCTCGACAGCCGGACCATGCCGGCGTTCTCGGGCTGGGCGAGCACCGTGTTGCCCAGTACGTAGCGGTCGTACTGGTCCGTGACCCACGACTTGTCGGCAACGTTGGGCGAGGCGACGACCTTCAGCAAAGCGGCGCGCAACTCGTCGCCCTTGCCGGGGCGCCGCAGCTTCGAACCGTCGTGTCGGGCGTACGCCTCCTGCTCCGGCGGCTTCTCGATCGGGCGCTCGTACACAGGTCCCTCGTGGGCGACCGTACGTGGGGGTACGTCCACGATCAGCTCGCCGTGCCAGACAACCTGCAGCCGTCCTGTACTGGTAACCTCGCCGATGACGGTGGCGAGGACGTCCCACTTACGGCAGATGGTAAGGAAGTCGTCGACCTTCGCAGGCTCAACGATGGCGCACATCCGCTCTTGCGATTCGGATGCCAGCACTTCCTCGGGCGACATGGACGCCTCGCGCAACGGCACCCGGTCGAGCTCAATGCGCATGCCGCCGTCACCGGCGCTTGCGAGCTCGGTGGTGGCGCAGGACAGCCCGGCACCGCCGAGATCCTGGATGCCGACGATGAGGTCGGCCGCGAAGATCTCCTGGCAGCACTCGATCAGCACCTTCTCGGCGAACGGATCGCCCACCTGCACGCTCGGGCGCTTGGCGTCGCCGTCCTGGAACGTTGCGCTCGCCAACACCGAGACGCCGCCGATGCCGTCGCGCCCCGTCTTGGCACCGAACAGGATGACCTTGTTGCCTTTGCCCTTCGCGGTTGCCAGCTTGATCGCGTCCTTGCGCATGACCCCGATACACAGCGCGTTGACCAGCGGATTGCCCACGTACGACTCGTCGAAGGACACCTCGCCGCCGATGTTCGGCAGACCCAGGCAGTTGCCGTACCCACCGATTCCGGCCACCACGCCCGGCAGCACCCGCGCCGTGTCCGGCGCATCGACGCGGCCGAAGCGCAGCGAATCCATGACCGCGACCGGGCGCGCACCCATAGTGAGAATGTCGCGCACGATGCCACCTACGCCGGTCGCAGCGCCCTGGTACGGCTCGACGAACGAAGGGTGGTTGTGCGACTCGATCTTGAACGTGACCGCCCACCCGTCGCCGGCATCGACGACGCCGGCGTTCTCGCCGATACCCACCAGGAGCGCATCGGTCTGCGGTGCCTTCTCGGCGAACTGCCGCAAGTGGATCTTCGACGACTTGTACGAGCAGTGCTCGCTCCACATGACCGAATACATGGTCAACTCGGAACTGGTCGGCCGGCGGCCCAGGAGCTCCCGGATCCGCGCATACTCGTCGTCTTTGAGGCCGAGCTCGGTGTAGGGCTGTTCCTGCTTGGGCGACTTCTTCGCGGCCTTGACCGTGTCGACGCTCATGCCCATACCTCCCCGGCTTCCCCGATCGCGCAAGAATCGCTCGCCTCAGACGAGGAATTCTTGCTCGATCGGGTGGGGGCGGTCATGCTGCTGCCCAGCTGAAGAAGGGCAGGCCGTCGGCTCCGGCTCCGGTGAGCGCTTCGACGGCATGCTCGGGATGCGG
Source organism: Jatrophihabitantaceae bacterium (assembly GCA_035263725.1). Taxonomy (GTDB): domain Bacteria; phylum Actinomycetota; class Actinomycetes; order Mycobacteriales; family Jatrophihabitantaceae; genus DASXRA01. Next base: position 6,241 of record DATFRC010000035.1, read on the forward strand.
CATCAACCCCACTACGTTGCCGGCGTCATTGGTGATGCCGGCGATGTCGCGCAGGCTGCCGTTCGGGTTGTCGCGCGCGTAGCGGACGACGACGCGTCCCTCCGCTTCGATCTCGTCCAGGACGCGCTCGTCCGCGACGTAGCCTCCCTCGCCGTTCTTGATCGGGACGACGATCTCCTGGCCGTTGCGATAGCCGGCGGTCCAGGCGGTCTCGGCGTTCTCGACGATCAGATACTGATCCCGGCAGATGAACTTGCGGTGGTCGTTGCGGACCAGTGCGCCGGGCAGCAGGTGCGACTCGCACAGCACCTGGAAGCCGTTGCAGATACCGAGGACGGGCATTCCGTCGTGCGCCGCCTTGACGACCGCCTGCATGATCGGCGCGAACCGAGCGATCGCGCCGGCGCGCAGGTAGTCGCCGTACGAGAACCCGCCGGGCAGGATCACCGCGTCGACGCCGTTCAGGGTGGTGTCGGCATGCCACAGCGGCACCGCCTCCGCGCCGGCGACGCGCACTGCCCGAGCAGCGTCACGGTCGTCGAGGCTGCCCGGGAAGGTCACGACCCCCACGCGGCTGGACATGCCGTAAGAATGCCATGCAAAGCTAATAAGGCCTCACCACGGCGCAGCGGCAGGGATCAGCGTGCGCCGACTCCGTCGATGGCCGCGGGCAGAGGGGCGTTCGGCGATCCAGGCAATGCGATCCCGTAGTTGTAGACGTCGCCGTTGCTGCACACGACGTAGTAGCCGGTCGGCTGCTGCTGAGTCGAGGTGGGCTGCTGAGTACCGATGCCGACGACGGGCGAGGCCAGGTGCACCACCGAGGCGGCGGGCGAGGAGTACCAAGGCGCCTGGCCGAAGTTGTAGACGTTCCCCTTGGATGTGACGAGCACGTAGCCCGCGCCGTTGGGTTCGGCAGCTATGCCGACGACCGGAGCGGACAATGTCATGCGCGCAGTGGAGCCATACCACGGGGCGTTGAAGTTGTAGACGTTGCCCTTGGACGTCGCGAGCCAGTAACCGCCGGTGGCCTGGTCGACTGCGATACCGACAACCGGGGCGGGCAACGTCACGCGCGCAGTGGACCCATACCACGGGACGTTGAAGTTGTAGACGTTGCCCTTGGAGGTGGCCAGGTAGTAGCCGCTACCCCGGTAGGCCGCAAGGCCGACGACCGGGGCAGGGGCCGTCCGGCGCGTGGAGGGCAGCGACCCGTAGAACGGAGCCCCGAAGTTGTACACGTTGCCGGCCGTGGTGCCCACGTAGTAGCCGCGAGGCGATGGCGTGTAGTTGCTCGGCACCGCCGGGGAGGTCGCCAGCACGTTGCCGGAGGCGTCGCGGGCCTGGACCGCCACTAACGGCGCTGTCGTGTTGACGGTGATGCCGGTCTCGAACGTCATCTTGGGCACTCGCTGACCCACCGCCGCCATCGAGGAGGGCTTGGAGCCGGCCAGCACCTGCCAGGAGGCCACCTGAGTCGCACCGTTCCAGCTCGCATAGACCCTGACCACGGTCCCTGAGCCCTTGCTGGTGGCGATCGCAGGCGGGTAGGCCGGGCTGCCCGTCCAAGGTGCGCGGAACGCTCGATAGCTGAACCCGGACAAGCTCATGTCGAAGTTCGATTGGTCGTTCGCATTGAATTCGGTGATCTCCTTCAGCTCACCCCAGCTGACCAGGGTGTCCCCGTTGGAGAGCGTCCGGTTGCTGCCCAGGAATGTGGCCGACAACGCCGGGTTGTGCTGCAAGCTGCGGGTAACGGTCGCGGTATGCGCGCTGGTATCGAGCGTCACTGTCAGCGCCCGGGACGCGTGGTTGGGGCAGCTGGCGGGACCGGAGGCTCCGTCGTCAAAGATCGTCACCACGTTCTGCGTAGGCTCTCGGACGTCGTGCTGGTAGCAGAACCACTGCTCGCCGGCCGGTGTCAACGTGAAGCTGGAGTGCTTTCCGCCCAGCTGCCACACGACGTCTCCCGTGGAATGGTCAACCAGATACGCGGCCGAGACGTTGCGCCCGGCGACCAGCACGTTGCCGCCCGGGGTTGTGGCGACCGAGTTGCCGTGTGCTGTTCTCGGCTAACGGTGAATGGAGAAGTCCTCGATTACCGGGTTGGCGAGCAAGGTGTCGGCGAGCTTGGTGAGCGTCTCGTCATCGACACTGTCATCGACGTCGAGTTCGAAGTGTTTGCCCTGCCGCACCGCATGCACGCCTTCGATGCCGAGCCGGCCGAGCGCGCCGAGGATGGCTTGACCTTGCGGGTCCAGGATCTCGGGCTTGAGGACGACGTCCACCACGACGCGAGCCACGGCGGATACCCTACTCCGGGCCTTGATCATCAAGGCTGTGGATGGCCGGACGTTTATCCGCAGATTGGGCGAGCAACTTCTGCTGGCCCGGCGAAGCCCGTCTACTGCATCCATGGACGACGAGTGGCTCGACCGGATCATGCCGCTGCGCCTGGCCGGAGAAGAGCAGCCCAGGGTGGTCAGCCGTGCAGCCGCGCTGCGTATCGTCGGCGCGGACGCCGTCGACTACCGCTGCCGATCGGGTCGCTGGTCGCGTTTGGCTCCCGCGGTGTACCTGATGACTCCGCCAGTGGCGCCATGGGATCGGCTACATGTGGCCTTTCTCCATGCCGGACCAGCGAGCGTGATCTCTGGCTCGGCCGCGCTGTTCGCTCGCGACCTGCGCGCTGCGCGAGCCCCAGCGACGGTACTGACCCTTGTTCCGTTGCGCGCTGGCGCTGCGAACTGGGGAACGATACGGGTTCGCCGGACTGCCCGGCTGCCCGAAGCGCGCTGGCGAATGGGCGTGCCCCTTGCGCCCGTCGCGCGTGCGGTCGCCGACTACGCGCTGGACCCGCGTCAGGCCGATCGAGTCCAGGCCGTCGTCGCGAGGCGGTACAGCGTCAGCCACGCACGGCCGCGGACCTGGCGACGGAACTGGAATCGGGACCCGCCGGGGCAGCCGACTGTTGCGTGAAGCCCTGCGTGACGTCGCGTACGGCGCGCACTCCGTTCCCGAAGCGAAGGCCGGCCGGTTGCTGCGGAGCGCTGGCCTGACGGGCTTCGAGCAGAACGCCCAGATCGTGGTGCGCGGACGGCGATTCGTCGCGGACTTCCTGTGGCGCGAATTGCGCGCCGCCCTGGAGATCGACAGCACCGAGTACCACCTCTCACCGCGCGACCATGAGGCAACGCTTGAACGGGACCAGATGCTGCGGACCGGCGGCTATGCCGTTCTACACGTGAAGCCGAGCCAGCTGCGCCATCCGGCGGCCTTCGTTGGGATCGTCGGGGATTGGCTGGCGTCCCTGTCCCGGCGGGCCTCATGATCTCCGGCGCAACCGCGAGATCCGACGACTTGACCGGAGATGATCAAGCTAGAGGATCGGTTCGGGCTGGTAGGTCGCCGCCTCCGGGGTCATGAGCGCGTCAACGGCCTGGACGACCGCAGCCACCTGGGCACGCGCCGCGCCAGTGAACGACAGCGGCTCGGCGAGCACGCCGGACAGGTCCACCCTTGCAAGGCGCGAGTCGGCCGCCAGCCGGGCGAGCAGGTCGTTGCCCTCTACGCCCTTCTCGCGCATCTCCAAAGCGACGGCGACCGCGTGCTCGCGGATCACCTCGTGCGCGGTTTCGCGGCCCACTCCGGCCCGTACCGCTGCCGTCAGCACGCGCGTCGTGGCCAGGAACGGCAGGTAGCGGTCGAGTTCGCGGGCAATCACAGCCGGGTAGGCGCCGAAGTCGTCCAGCACGGTGAGCGTCGTCTCGAGCAGACCGTCCATGGCGAAGAACGCGTCGGGCAGCGCCACGCGTCGTACCACCGAGCAGGACACATCGCCCTCGTTCCACTGGTCACCGGCAAGCTCAGCAGCCATCGACGCGAACCCGCGCAGCAGCACCATGAACCCGTTGATGCGTTCCGCCGAGCGCGTATTCATCTTGTGCGGCATCGCGGACGAGCCGACCTGCCCGGGACGGAAGCCTTCGGTGACGAGCTCGTGTCCGGCCATCAGCCGCACTGTCTTCGCCAGCGAGGACGGGGCGGCTGCGAGTTGCACCAGCGAGGACAGCACGTCGAAGTCGAGCGAACGCGGGTAGACCTGGCCGACGCTCGTCATCACCTGCGAGAACCCCAGGTGGAGAGCCACCCTGCGCTCCAGCTCGGCCACCTGTTCGGCGGACCCGAGCAGCTCGAGCATGTCCTGCGCGGTGCCTACCGGCCCCTTGATGCCACGCAGCGGATAACGCTGGATCAGCGTGTCCTGCCGGGACAGCGCGACGAGCAGCTCGTCGGCCGCGGAGGCGAACCGCTTGCCGAGTGTGCTGGCCTGCGCCGGCACGTTGTGGGTGCGGCCCGCCATGACCAGCGAGTCGTATTCCGCGGCACGACGGGCCAGACGTCCCAGTACGGCAAGCACCTTCGTCCGGACGAGCAGCAGCGACGACCGGACCTGCAACTGCTCGACGTTCTCCGTGATGTCGCGGCTGGTCATGCCCTGGTGGATGTGCTCGTAGCCGGCCAGCGCCGCAAACTCCTCGATGCGCGCCTTCACGTCGTGCCGCGTCACCCGCTCACGCGCCGCGATCGACTCGAGGTCGACGTGATCCACCACGCGTTCATACGCCTCGACGGCACCGTCGGGCACGTCCACGCCGAGGTCGCGCTGTGCACGCAGCACGGCGATCCACAGCCGCCGCTCCAGGACGATCTTGCGGTCCGGCGACCAGAGGTCAGCCATGGCCTGCGACGCATAGCGCGTCGCGAGAACGTCCGCGATCACGGCTCCACGCTATACGTGAGATTGGCGAACTGCCGGTCGCGCTCGACGCTGACGAGCGTCATGCGGCCGACGATCCGCCGCGGCAGCAGCGGCGCGCCGCCGCCAAGCGTCACGGGTGCGACGCTGACGATGATCTCGTTGAGCAGCCCCTTGTCGGCGAACTGCCCGACGAGGTCGCCGCCGCCGACCAACCAGATGTTGCGGTCGCTGGAGGCGGCACGCATTGTCGCGTGCACCGGAGCAACGTCGCCCTGTACGAATTGGATGTCAGCACCCGGTACCGCCGGCAGCGACCGGTGCGTGAACACCCAGGTCGGCGTGCCGCCGTACCACGCCTGCCACTTGGCCGGGTCGTCCAGCAGGTGTTCGTGGTCGAGCACCCATTGATACGTGGTGGCACCCATGGCCATCGCCCCGACTCCGGCGAAGAACGTGTCGTACTGACTCGACTCGCCGGTTTCCCGGTCGACCGGGAACAGCCAATCGAGCGAGTTGTTCTTGTCCGCTATGTAGCCATCAAGCGTCGTCGCCGTGTAGTACTGCGTCTTTCCCATGGACGCACGCTACGTGTCAGCCGGGCAGCGGCGAGCTGGCCACCCAGCGCAGCGCGGCCATGATCGGCAGCAGGCCACCCCGCGATGAGTACAGCGCCGCGGTGACCAGCCACGGCCCGCGGCGGGCGGTCACCAGCACGTGATGGGGCGGCTTGAGCGTGCGGTCCAGTGTCGGCCCGAACGGAATGTCCGGCCCGGAGATGCGCTGCTGGGTGAGGATGATCGTGTCACCGGACGCCCCGATGCCATCCAACTCTTGGTAGTACACGGTGTCCGTGGCCGGGGCGTACCAGACGCTGCTGGCGATCGTCTGTGCGTCGGGGAAGAGGTCGTAATAGCTGCCCCGTAGGTCCGGCCGAGCCTGGTTGAGCACCTCGCAGCTGACCGTCCGCGGGCAGTGCCCCCTGTCGGCATACACGTAGCCCGCGGCCGGGGCGGGTGAGGCTGCCGCGATCGGTTGGACCGCCGAACGGACGAGGCTCGTGCCGTCTCCGGCCAGAACGGCGCCCACGATCACAGCCACGAGGGCCAGGTATCGGGCGCGAGTCAGCCACGCGGGCCATGCGGGCCACGCGGGGCTACCGATGCGCTCGCCGTGCAGTGGGTCGTCGTCGGGCCCGCCGCCTTCGGGCGCCAGCTCGACGAACGTGACCACCTCACTATCCTGCGTCCTGAACCGCCCGGAGCGCGATATCGCGGCGCAACTGGCCTCCAGGTAGGTGCACCGTCGCGGCCAGCGCGTACGCGCGCTCGCGCGCCTCAGCGAGCGTGGCGCCGGTAGCTGTTACCGCCACAACCCGCCCGCCGGAGGACACGATGACGCCGTCCTCGCGGCGGCGGGTGCCGGCGTGGATCACGCCCTGCTGCTCGGCGCCGCTAATCGGATCGCCGGTGTGCGGGGCGCCGGGATAACCGGCGGCGGCGATGACCACGGTCACCGCGGCGCCGTCTCGCCAGTGCAGCGCCGGCGGGACCCCGCCGCGGGCCGCCCAGCGCAGCAGGTCGCTCAGGGGTGATTCGAGCAGGGTCAGCAGTGCCTGCGTCTCGGGGTCGCCGAAGCGGGCGTTGAACTCGACCACCTTCGGGCCGGCGCTCGTGAGTGCCAGGCCGGCGTAGAGCACGCCGGCGAACGCCGTTCCGCGCCGGCGCATCTCGTCCACAGCGGGCAGCGCGATCGTCTCGACGACCCGCGCGACCGTCCCGTCCGGAAGCCATGCCAGCGGTGCGTAGGCACCCATTCCACCGGTGTTAGGCCCGGTGTCGCCGTCACCGATCCGTTTGAAGTCCTGGGCCGGCAGAAACGGAACGACGTGCGTTCCGTCCGTTACACAGAACAGCGACAGCTCCGGGCCATCGAGATATTCCTCGACCACGACGCGCTCACAGCGCGCCGCGTGCGCAAGCGCCTCGTCCCGCGACGATGTCACAACCACGCCCTTGCCGGCCGCCAGCCCGTCGTCTTTCACGACGTAGGGTGGCCCGAACTCGTCGAGGGCTTTTGTGACCTCTGCCGGCGTCGTGCATACCCGGGCCGCAGCGGTGGGGATGTCTGCGGCGGCCATGACGTCCTTGGCGAACGCCTTGCTGCCCTCGAGGCGGGCCGCCGCGGCAGACGGCCCGAAGCAGTCGATGCCGGCGGCCCGCACTGCGTCGGCGACGCCGGCCACCAGCGGCGCCTCCGGGCCGATCACGACCAGGTCGGCGCGCAGTTCCGCGGCCAGCGCGGCAACCGCCGCGCCGTCGAGCGGGTCCACGCCACGCTGCTCGGCGACGGCAGCCGTCCCCGCGTTGCCGGGAGCGCACACCAGCGACGTCACGCCGGGGTCGGCGGCCAGTGCCAGGCACAGTGCGTGCTCGCGCCCGCCCGAGCCGATGACGAGGACCCGCACGGCGGCTCAGACTACGACGATCGTCAGGCCGGCGAGCGTCGGCACCAGCACATGGGTGCCCGACAGCGCCGGTGTCGCGAACCGACTGGTGACACCGACGTAAACCTGCGCGGTCGATTGGCCGCTCGCCGGATCGAGGGCATGCAGTACGCCCGCGTCCTGCTCGAGCGCCCACACCCGACCCCCGCCCAGCACGGGCGAGCCGGCGATCGACTGCGACGCGTGCCAGAGCACGTGCGCCGCGCCGGCCGAGTCCACGCGGACGGCTCGGATTCCGTCGTCGCACGGCACGTAGACCACGTCGCCGTCCACCGCGGCACCGCCGAACGACCGACATAGCGGGCCTTGCCACACCTGCCCGCCGACGCCGCCCAAATGGCCCTGCCGCAGCACGTACCCGGTGCCCGACTTGCCGGCGATGAACACCCACTTCGTCCCGATCAAAGCGGGACCCTGCGAGCCGAGGTCGAGGTCGCCCTCGTTGTCCGAGCCCCACGTCGTCGGCGAGAACGAGTCGACGAGCCGAGCGTCGACGCCGAGTTGCAGCACCGAGTCGCTGTAGTCGTACGCGTCGCCGCGACCGTGCTCGCCGTTGCCGACGGCGACGAGCAGGCGGCCGCCGGCGTCGACGGACACGCCGGGCGGCGCCCAGATGCCGCCCTCACGCGGCGTCGGCACGGTGTAGGCGATCGGGGCCCCGTTGCCGTCGAGCGGCACCCCGACCACGCGTCCTTTGTAGTTGCCGCAGTCGCCGGCCCGTCCGCCGAACGGAACCCATGCGCGCCCGCCGGCGATGGCCAATGCCCCCCGCTCCTGCATCGCGACCGGGTCGGCGCCGGGTAGGTCGACGTTAGCGCGCCAGCGCACCGCACCGTCGCGTATGGAGAGCGCGACCAGTTCGTGCCGCACCGGCGCCCGATACTCGGCGACGACGTACACGACGCCGTTCGCGTAGACCGGCGTGCCGGTGATCCCGGACGGGTCGATGTTGCCGCACGGCAGGTCTGACCGGCGGGCCGGTTCGCCCAGGTTGCGCCGCCACAGTTGCCGGCCGTCGGCGTCAAGACCGTAGACGCTGTCGTTCTCGGTCGCCGCGATCGTGATCCCCTGCGCCACGATCGGCGACGCGTAGACGGCCGCGTCCAGCCTGACGGTGGCCAGCACACGCAGCGTGCCGGGCGTAGGAAACGTCGCAGCCTTACCGGTACGAGCAGGGTTTCCGTGATACGCCGGCCAATCGTCGACTGTGGACGGTCCCGCACTGCTGCTACCGGCGCTTGTGGTAGCCGGCGACGTCGGCGGAGGCCCCGCCGACTGCCGCCCACTTGTGCAGGCGGTCACCAGCGCGGCTGCCAATAGGAGCGGGACGAGGCGGATCATCGGAGCAGGTCTCGAATCGGGATCGTCGCATCGCGCGCGGGGCCGACGCCGATCGCGGAGATAGGCGCGTTGATCATCTTCTCTAGAGCGCTGACGTAGTCGCGGGCATTACGCGGTAGCTCGTCGAGTGACCGAGCCGACGAGATGTCCTCGTCCCAGCCGGGAAAGGTCTCGTAAACCGGCACCGCTCGGGAGAACTCCGCCTGCGTCATCGGCACTTCTTCATGGCGAATACCGTCGACATCGTATGCGACGCATACCGGCACTTCTTCCATACCGGTCAGTACGTCCAGCTTTGTGAGCACGAAGTCGGTGGCGCCGTTGATGCGCGCGGCGTACCTGGCCACCACCGCGTCGAACCAGCCGCAGCGCCGCGGGCGACCGGTCACCGTGCCGAACTCGGCGCCGGCCTCGCGCAGCCGGTCGCCCTTGACGTCGAGCAGCTCGGTCGGAAACGGCCCTTCGCCGACCCGGGTGGTGTACGCCTTGACGACGGCGATCACCCCGCTGATCCGGGTGGGTGGGATGCCACTGCCGGTGCACGCGCCTCCGGCCGTCGCACTCGAGGACGTGACAAACGGATACGTGCCGTGGTCGACATCGAGCAACGTCGCCTGTCCGGCCTCCAGCACGACCGTCTTGCCCTCGTCGAGCATCTCGGCGAGCAGTAGCGGCGTATCTGCCACCATCGGGCGCAGCCGCTCGGCATAGCCGAGCAGTTCGTCCACCACGGTGTCCACATCGAACGCGCGACGGTTGTAGACCTTGACCAGAACCTGGTTCTTGAGGCTCAACGCGCCCTCGACCTTGGCGCGCAACCCCTCTGCGTCGAAGAGGTCCTGAATGCGGATGCCGACCCGGGCCATCTTGTCGGCGTACGTCGGCCCGATGCCCCGGCCCGTCGTGCCGATGCGCCGGCTGCCCAGGAACCGCTCCGTCACCTTGTCCAGCGTGCGGTTGTAAGGGGTGATCACGTGCGCCGAGGCGCTGACGATGAGCTTGGACGTATCGACACCCCGCGCGGCCAGTCCGTCGACCTCCTTGAAGAGCACGCCGATGTCGACCACTACGCCGTTACCGATGATCGGCGTGCAACCCGGTGTGAGCACTCCGGACGGCAACAGGCTCAGGGCGTACTTCTCCCCGCCGACGACGACCGTGTGGCCGGCGTTGTTGCCGCCGTTGAACTTGACCACGGCGTCGACGCGACTGCCGAGCAGGTCGGTGGCCTTGCCCTTGCCCTCGTCGCCCCACTGGGCGCCAAGGAGAACGATCGCGGCCATGCCAGCAGGGTAGCTTTCGCTGCGGACGCCCTGGCGAGATAGTTGGCGCATGACAGCGCCCACCAAGATCACGCTCGATGAGTCGGAGCTGCCGACTCGCTGGTACAACCTGCTGGCCGACCTACCGGCGCCGCCGCCCCCGGTGTTGCACCCGGGCACGCTTCAGCCGGTCGGGCCCGACGACCTGGCGCCGCTGTTCCCGATGGACCTGATTGCCCAGGAGGTGAGCAGCGAGCAGTACATCGACGTCCCGGGAGCGGTGCTCGACGTGTACCGGCTGTGGCGGCCGTCCCCGCTGTATCGGGCCTGGCGATTGGAACGCGCGCTCGACACGCCGGCACGCATCTACTACAAGTACGAGGGCGTCTCGCCGGCCGGCTCGCACAAGCCGAACACCGCGGTGCCGCAGGCGTACTACAACGCGCAGGCCGGCGTGAAACGCCTGACGACCGAGACGGGCGCCGGGCAGTGGGGCTCCGCCTTGGCGTTCGCGTGCACGCAGTTCGGGCTGGACTGCGAGGTGTGGATGGTTCGCGCCTCGTACGACCAGAAGCCGTATCGCCGGATCATGATGGAGACGTTCGGCGGTGTCGTACACCCGTCACCGTCGGAGTTGACGGCCGCCGGACGCAAGGTGCTGGCCGAGCATCCGGACTCAACGGGCTCGCTCGGAATCGCAATCAGCGAGGCGGTCGAAGTTGCCGCAGGAGCGGGGGACACGAACTACGCGCTCGGCAGCGTGCTGAACCACGTACTGCTCCATCAGACCGTGATCGGCGAGGAAGCCCTCCTGCAAATGGCGAAAGTCGGTGAGACGCCTGACCTGATCGTCGGCTGCACGGGCGGGGGCTCGAACTTCGCCGGGCTGATGTTCCCCTTCCTGCGGGAGAAACTCGCCGGACGCCAGTCGCCGACGATCCGCGCCGTCGAGCCGGCCGCCTGCCCGTCGCTGACCCGTGGCGTGTACGCGTACGACTTCGGGGATACCGCAGGCATGACGCCGCTGATCAAGATGCATACGCTCGGGCACGAGTTCGTGCCGGACCCGATCCACGCCGGCGGGCTGCGCTACCACGGCATGAGCCCCTTGATCAGCCACCTGTACGAGCAGCAGCTGATCGAGGCGGTGGCCAAACCGCAGCGCGAATGCTTCGCCGCCGGCGTGCAGTTCGCACGCACCGAGGGCATCATCCCCGCGCCCGAGCCGACGCACGCCCTCGCTGCCGCGATCGAGGAGGCGGTGCGCTGCCGTGAGTCGGGTGAGTCAAAGGTGATCTTGACGGCACTGTGCGGCCACGGCCTGCTCGACCTGGCCGCGTATGACGCGTACTTGTCCGGGACGATGGAAGATCGCGCCCTGGACGACGCCGCCATCGCCGAGGCGATCGAACACCTACCCCCGGTTCCCGCGTAGCGCGTCTACCGCCGCGGGGTCGCAGTCCTTCAGGAACTGGGCGCACCGCTGCGCCTCGTCCTGTTCGCCGATGGCGTCCGCCGCCTGGCCGAGGGCGGACAGTGCCCGCAGGAAGCCCCGATTTGGCACGTGATCCCACGGCACCGGGCCGTTGCCCCGCCATCCGTTTCGGCGTAGCGCGTCCAGGCCGCGGTGGTACCCGGTGCGGGCGAAGGCATACGCCTCGATCGTGCGGTCGGCGGCAAGCGCGTTCTCGGCGAGCGCTGCCCACGCCGCTGACGACCCGGGGTACGCGCGGGCCACCGCAGCGGGATCCTCGCCGGCGTCGAGCCGGGGCTGCGCCGGATCGTCAGGCAGCCTCGTCGGAGGGGCCAACAGGTTGCCGTGTGTCATGAGGACAGCGACGTTGCTGCGGACAGCAGGTCTTCGCAGGCCTGGGTAACCCGGGCGGCCATGCCGGTCTCGGCCAGCTTGAGGTACGAGCGCGGGTCGTACGCCTTCTTGTTGCCGACCTCGCCGTCGACCTTCAGCACCCCGTTGTAGTTGGTGAACATGTGCCCCGCGACCTCGCGGGTGAACGCGTACTGGGTGTCGGTGTCGACGTTCATTTTCACGACGCCGTACGAGACGGCCTCGCGGATCTCCTCGAGCAGGGACCCCGAGCCGCCGTGGAACACGAGCTCGAAGGGCTTCGCCTTGCCGACCTTCTCGCCGACGGCCTCCTGAATGTCACGCAGGATGTCTGGGCGGAGCTTGACGTTGCCGGGCTTGTAGACACCGTGCACGTTGCCGAACGTCGCGGCGAGCAGATACCGCCCCCTGTCGCCGGTGCCGAGCGCCTCCGCGGTGCGCAGCGCGTCGCCGGGCGTCGTGTACAGCTTCTCGTTCATCTCGCCGACGACGCCGTCCTCCTCGCCACCGACGACGCCGATCTCCACCTCAAGGATGATCCGCGCGGCCGCGGCCTGCTCGAGCAGCTCCGCGGCAATCTGCAGGTTCTCGTCAAGCGGGACCGCCGAACCGTCCCACATGTGCGACTGGAACAGCGGATTCTCGCCGTTGTTGACGCGCTCGGTCGAAATGGCGAGCAGTGGGCGGACGTAGCTGTCGAGCTTGCCCTTCGGGCAGTGGTCGGTGTGCAGCGCCACATAGATCGGGTACTCGTCGGCGACGACCTGTGCGAACTCGGCGAGCGCCACGGCTCCCGCCACCATGTCCTTGACGCGGGTCCCCGAGGCGAACTCCGCCCCGCCGGTAGACACCTGCAGGATTCCGTCGCTACCCGCGTCGGCGAAGCCACGCAGCGCGGCGTTGACCGTCTCCGACGAGGTCACGTTGATAGCGGGATAAGCGAAACCCGACGCGGACGCGCGGTCGAGCATCTCGGCGTAGATCTCGGGCGTGGCGATCGGCATGGCGTCAGTGTATGAGCGCTGAGCGAACACGCTCGACGACCCCGCCCCGAATCTGGTGGGCTAACGAGATGGACGTGCTGGTGCTCGGTGGCTCGGTATTCATGGGACGTGCGGTCGTCGCCGAGGCGCTCGCCGCCGGCGCTCGGGTGACGGTGTTCAATCGCGGCAAGTCGGGCCCGACACCGGAGGGCGCCGAGCAGGTCGTGGGCGACCGCACCGTGCTCGCCGACCTGGAGCAGCTAGCGGACCGGCGCTTCGATGTGGTCGTGGACACGGCCGGCTACGTGCCGGCCGAGGTGACGCTCGCAGCGCGGCTGCTGGCGCCGTCGTGCGGTCACTACGCGTTCGTGTCGACGATCAACGTCTTTCCGGGCTGGCCGTCGCTGCCCGATTTCCACGTCGGCGGCGTGTACGCAGGCGACCCCGACGCGACGCGGGCCGATGCACCCGACCCCGAGACGGCCTACGGCTGGCTCAAGGCCGGTTGCGAGCTTGCCGCCGTCCGCGAGTTCGGTGCGGCGCGCTCGACCGTGCTACGCGCCGGCTGCATCGTGGGGCCCGACGATTCGCAGGTCGGCAGACTGCCATGGTGGATCGCCCGGGTAGGGCGCGGCGGGCGGGTTCTCACGCCGGGTGAGCCGTCCGACCCTGTCTCGCTCATCGACGCGCGCGACATAGCCCGCTTCGCCTTGCTGCAGACCCCCGGCACGTTCGAGCTGGGCGGGCCGCAGGGGACGCGAGCCGAACTCCTTTCGATCTGCCGCGTCGCCACCGGCTCTGAGGCCCGGTTTGCGTGGGTCGACGGGTCGTGGCTGGCAGGGCAGGACGTCGAGGAGTGGACAGAAATCCCGCTCTGGTCGACAGCGCCCAGCGTGTTCCTGAGCGACAGCTCCCCGGCCGTAGCGGCTGGGCTGCGCTATCGGCCGCTGCGGGACACAGTCGCCGACACGTGGGCATGGCAGCAGCGTGTCCCCGGCGGGTGGCAGCCGGCCCCGAGGACCCCGGGACTGGATCCGGACCGCGAGGCGGCGCTACTCGCCGCGTGGGACGGTCGCTGAGGGCCGAGAGCCTGCTGAGAGGCGCGGCCCGTACACTGCCGCATCATGCACTCGCTGGCCGGCACCCTGATCGCGACGAGCCCGATCAACCCGCATCATCTGCTAGACAGCTTCGGGCTGGCCGGCCTTATCGCCATCATCTTCGCCGAATGCGGCCTACTGATCGGCTTCTTCCTCCCCGGCGACACGCTGCTGTTCTCGGCCGGCCTGCTGTTGGCGCTCGGCAAGCTGCACACTCCGCTGTGGGTATTCCTCGTGACGGTGCCGATCGCGGCCGTGGCCGGCAACCTGGTCGGCTACTGGATCGGCTACCGGGCCGGGCCGCACGTGTTCGACCGTCCCGACTCGGCGCTGTTCAAACCCGAGTACGTCGAACGCTCGCACGCCTTCTTTGAGCGGTTCGGGTCATGGACGATCATCCTGGCCCGCTTCGTGCCGATCGTGCGTACCGTGGCCACCGTCATGGCCGGCGTCGGCAAGATGCGGTTTCGCACCTACCTGATCTACTCGATCATCGGCGGCGTCGTGTGGACGGTCGGCGTGATCCTGATCGGGTACTGGCTGGGGCACATCGCATTCGTCCGCGACAAGGTGGAACCGCTGATCGACCCCATCCTGATCGGCATCGTGGTGCTGTCGCTGCTGCCGGTCACGATCCACTGGCTGCGCAACCGCCGGCACAACGCCGGCCGGCACAAGGCCAAGGTCGACGCCTGAAAGATTTGGCGTGATCTTGGAGCTGTGGCTGAATAGCGACCGTAAGTCCAAGATCATGCCGGACGTGAGGCCACGTGAGGCGACGTGAGGCCATTGCGGCTACCTACCGCGTGACCTGCTCGCAGTGCCGCTTGAGGTCGGAGTTGCTCGGCGTGAGGTGGACACCGAAGAAGGTTGCGTCGCACTTCTTGGCGTCACGGTCGATCGCGTCGCGCTGCGTCCAAGTGAAGATGCCGAGGCCGACGATGATGACGGCGAGGACGAGGCGGCTGGACAGCTTGGTGAACACGAAGCTGAGCAGCACACCGGCCACGATGATCACGGCGAGCGCGAAGATGCCCACCGCCTTGGCCTGGTCGGTGCTGAACGCAGCGTTCATGACGGGGCACGGTAGCGGCTGGCGGTCGCTGCGGCCAGATAGCCTCGACGTGTGACAGAGCTACCTCCGCAGCTGGGCGCCGGCGTCCTGCGCGTCGTGGCGCTGGGTGGCATCGGCGAGGTCGGCCGCAACATGACAGTGTTCGAGTACGGCGGACGCCTGCTGGTCGTCGACTGCGGCATGCTGCTCGGCAAGACCAACTCTCCTGGCGTCGATCTCACCCTGCCTGATTGGTCCTACTATCGGGACCGGCTCGACGACATCGACGCCGTCGTGCTCACCCACGGCCACGAGGACCACATCGGCGCGCTGCCGTACCTGCTGCGTGAGCGCGCGGACATCCCGATCTTCGGATCACGTCTGACGCTGGCCCTGGTGGCGGCGAAGCTCGAGCAGCACAAGATCAGGCCGGAGCTGCGACGGGTCCGCGAGACCGACCGCACGCTGATCGCCGATTGGGACCTGGAGTTCTTCGCGGTCAACCACTCCATTCCGGACGCGCTGGCTGTGGCCATCCGAGTGGGTGGGCACACCGTGCTGCACACCGGCGACTTCAAGATGGACCAGACGCCGCTCGACGGTCGCCTCACCGACTTGCCCGGCTTCTCACGGCTGGGCGATCAGGGCGTGGATCTGCTGCTCGCCGATTCGACGAACGCCGAGGTGCCGGGCTTCATACCGTCCGAGCAAGACGTCGGCCGGGTGATCGCAGACGTGATCAACAAGGCGTCGGGCCGCGTGATCGTCGCATGCTTCGCCTCGCACGTGCACCGCGTCCAGCAGGTCCTCGACGCCGCCGTGGCGAGCGAGCGCGTCGTCGCGTTCGTGGGGCGCTCGATGGTGCGCAACATGCAGATCGCCCGCGACCTCAACCTGTTGCACGTCCCGGACGGCGTGCTCGTCGACCTCAACGAAGCCGAGCAGCTTCCCTCCCGTCGCGTCCTGTACATCTCGACCGGGTCGCAGGGCGAGCCGCTTTCGGCATTGTCCCGGATGGCCAACTGCGAGCATCCGACTGTGCGCATCGCCCCGGATGACACGGTGGTGCTGGCCTCATCGCTGATCCCGGGCAACGAGACGTCCGTCGGCCAGGTGATCAACGGTCTGTCCCGCCTGGGAGCGACCGTGGTGCACCGGTCCACAGCACTCGTGCACGTCTCGGGCCACGCGCCGGCCGGTGAGCTGCGCTACCTGCTCAACTCCGTTCGGCCGACGAACCTCCTGCCGGTACACGGCGAGTGGCGGCACCTGCGCGCGCATGCCGCCATCGCCCGCTCGACGGGGCTAAGCGATGAGCAGATCATGCTTGCCGAGGACGGCACGGTGGTCGACCTCGCCGAGGGCCGGGCGTCGATCGTAGGGACGATACCCGTCGGGTTCGTCTACGTGGACGGTCTCGCGGTCGGCGATATCGGCGACGCTGCGCTCAAGGACCGGCGGATCCTCGGCGAGGAAGGCTTCATCTCGATCCTGGTCGCCGTCGACCTGACCACGCGCAAGGTGGTGTTCGGCCCCGAGATCACCGCGCGGGGCTTCACCGACGATCCGGAGGCCCTGGACCCCATCCGCAAGGACCTGATCACGACGGTCGAGCAGTCGCTGGCGGAAGGGGTGCGCGACGCGGACGCGTTGGAGCACATCGTCCGGCGGACGGTCGGCCGGTGGGTGGACCAGACCTATCGCCGGCGTCCCATGCTCATGCCGATGGTCGTCGAGGTCTGACCCGTCGGCCGCCGTTCAGCCGCGATTACCCGGTGCGTCAGCCGTCCGGAAGAATGGCCGCATGACCACAGGGACCTCGCTACGCCCGGGCACGATCTCGCCGCCGCGGGCAGTGCCGCCCTCGATCCCGCGACCGCACTACGTGGACTCAAAGGGCCCGGCCGACCTCGACGACCCGATGGTCAAAGACGCCGACACGATCGCCCGGATGCGCGTCGCCGGTCGCATCGCCGCAGACGCCCTGGTCGAGGTCGGCCGCCACGTCGCGCCCGGCGTGACCACCGACGAGCTCGACCGGATCGGCCACGAGTACCTGGTGGATCACGGTGCCTACCCGTCCACGCTGGGCTACAAGGGATTCCCGAAGTCACTCTGCACGTCGGTCAACGAGGTCATCTGCCACGGCATCCCGGACTCGCGTCCGCTTGCTGACGGCGACATCGTCAAGATCGACATCACCGCCTTCAAGGGTGGCGTCCACGGCGACACCTGCGGCACGTTCTACACCGGCGATGTCGCGCCGGAGGTGCGCGACCTCAGTGAGCGCACGCACGAGGCGCTGCGCCGGGCCATCGCCGCGGTCAAGCCGGGACGCCCGGTCAACGTGATCGGCCGGGTGATCGAGTCGTACGCGAAGCGCTTCGGCTACGGGGTGGTGCGCGACTACACGGGCCACGGCGTCGGGCAGTCGTTCCACACCAGGCCGACGATCCTGCACTATGACGAGCCACGGGCCACCACGGTGCTCGAGTCCGGCATGACGTTCACGATCGAGCCGATGCTCACGCTCGGCGGCGTCGAGTGGTTCATGTGGGACGACGGCTGGACGGTGCTCACCGCCGACGGCTCCTGGGTCGCGCAGTGGGAGCACACCCTGGTCGTCACCGACAACGGCGCCGAGGTGCTGACCGTGCCAGCCACCTGAGGGCCGCGGACGACACGATTACCGAATCTCGCCAAATCTCAGGGATTCGCTAGAAAGCTCGATACAGTCCGATCGTGGACCCGGTACGTAATCCTTACGCTCCCGGCGCGGGCCAGCGCCCGCCCGAACTGGCCGGCCGCGACGGCGAACTCAAGGCGTTCGACGTGGTGCTCGAGCGCGTTGCCCGGGGCCGGCCGGAGCGATCCGTCGTTCTCACCGGACTACGCGGGGTCGGCAAGACCGTGCTGCTCAACGCCATGCGCAGCTCGGCTGTACGTCGCGGCTGGGGTACCGGCAAGCTCGAGGCCCGGCCTGATCAGCCTCTGCGCCATCCGCTGGCAGCCGCGCTGCATCTCGCGGTCCGCGAGCTGGCCAGCCGCAACGAGGACGCGGAGCGACATGTTCTCGGTGTGCTGAAAGCGTTCGCGCAGCGTGAACCGCCGACCGCGCGTCGGGGAAAGGCCCCGAACCGGTGGCAGCCCGGAATCGACGTGCCGGCGGTGAGCGGCCGGGCCGACTCCGGTGACATTGAGATCGACCTGGTCGAGCTGCTCACCGACATCGCCGGGCTGGCGGCTGACGTCGGCAAGGGCGTTGCGATCTTCATCGACGAGATGCAGGACCTGCTGCCCGACGACGTGTCCGCGCTGTGCGCGTCTTGTCACGAGATGTCGCAGCGCGGTGCGCCGCTCGTCGTGGTCGGCGCCGGGCTGCCCCACCTGCCGGCGGTGCTGTCCGCCAGCAAGTCCTACTCGGAGCGGCTGTTCCGGTACGCGCGCATCGACCGTCTGGACCGGGCTGCCGCCAACGCGGCGTTGCGCCGGCCGGCGCTGGACGAGGACGCCGACTTCGCCGACGGCGCCTTGGACGCGATGTACGAGCGCACCGCCGGCTACCCGTACTTCGTCCAGGCATACGGCAAGGTGGCTTGGGACGTCGCGCCGACATCGCCGATTACCGCAGCGGACGTTGCCGTGGCGGCGCCGGAGGCGGAGTCCGAGCTCGCCGTCGGCTTCTTCGGATCACGCTACGAACGGGCCACGCCCGCCGAGCGGGAGTATCTGCGGGCGATGGCCGAACTCGATGGCGACGACCAGCCCGTCCCCACCGCAGCTGTCGCCGAGGTGCTGCGCCGCAACCCGCAGTCGCTGTCACCCGCCCGCGACGCCCTGCTGAAGAAGGGGCTGGTCTACTCCGGGCAGCGTGGCCAGATCGCGTTCACCGTCCCGCACTTCGCGAATTTCCTGCGCAAACAGGATTGACCGTCCGAGGCCAGTCCGGCACGGCTGGGCCGGCTCCCACCGGTACGGTGACCGATATGACGACCCCGCCACCCCTGGAACCCATCGACGAGAACTGGACGACCGCGCTGGCCGTCGTCGCGCATCCCGACGATCTCGAGTACGGCGCCGCCGCCGCGATTGCACGCTGGACCGAGCAGGGTAAGCGGATCAGCTATTGCCTGGCTACGAGTGGCGAAGCCGGCATTGACGGCATGACGCCGGAAGAAGCCGGCCCCTTGCGGGAGAACGAGCAGCGCGCGGCCGCCGAGATCGTCGGCGTCGACGACGTCGAGTTCTTGGGATATCCGGACGGTGTCCTCGAATACGGACTGCCACTGCGGCGCGACATCTCCCGGGCGATCCGCCGTGCGCGCCCCGAGATCGTGCTCACCGGCAACTACCGCGAGACGTTCGGCCCCGGCATGCTCAATCAGGCCGATCACATCGCCGTGGGACGCGCGGTCATCGACGCAATCCGCGACGCCGGCAACCGCTGGGTGTTTCGCGACTTGCTCGACGAGGGCTTGGAGCCGTGGAACGGGGTGCGTGCGGCGTACGTGGGCGGATCGCCGGACGCCCGGCACGGCGTTGACGTCACTGCGACGTTCGAGAAGGGCATCGCCTCACTCAAGGCGCACGCCGCCTACCTGGCAGGACTGGGCGGCGGACCGATGTCGGAGCCGGAGGAGTTCCTGGAGTCGTTCGCCCGGATGACCGGCACGCGGCTCGGCGTCAAGCTGGCAACCTCGTTCGAGGTGATCAGCTTCGGCATGCCGGAGCTTTAGGAGCTAACGCTTATTCGCGGGTATGGCGTGCTGCCGAACCCAGGTGTGCATCGCGATGCCCGCGGCCACGCCGGCGTTGATCGAACGCGTCGAGCCGAACTGCACGATCGAGTACACGGCACTTGCCACCGCGCGCGCCTCGTCGGTGAGCCCGCTGCCCTCCTGCCCGAACAGCAGCAGTGCATCAATCGGTAGCTCCGCGCTCTCAAGCGGCTGCGCACCGGGCAGGTTGTCGATGGCGACGATCGTGTAGTCGGACGACGTGGCGGCCAATTCCGCGACCGATGCGACATGTCGGATGTGCTGATATCGGTCGGTGACCATAGCGCCACGGCGGTTCCACCGGCGCTGCCCGACGATGATCACCTCGCGGGCCAGGAATGCATTCGCGGTGCGAACGACGGTGCCGATGTTCAGATCGTGCCGCCAGTTCTCGATAGCCACGGCAAACGGCTGCCGGCGCGTATCGAGATCGGCGACGATCGCCTCGACCGTCCAGTACCGGTAGCGATCCACGACATTGCGACGGTCGCCGTCGGCAAGCAGTTCGGGGTCAAGGCGCGGATCTTCCGGCCACGGCCGAGGATGCGGGCCGACCCCGATATCCGTCACGACAGCCCGAGGTCAGCCAGGCTGTATATCGAGCGGTAGTCGAGCCCCGCGGCGCGCACCGCGGAGCCCGCGCCGCGATCGACGATCACTGCGACGCCGACGACCTCGGCGCCCGCATCGTGCAGCGCCGCGACGGCCGTCAGCACACTGGCGCCGGTCGTCGAGGTGTCCTCCACCGCCAGTACCCGTCGCCCGGCGACATCCGGGCCTTCGATGCGGCGCTGCAGCCCGTGCTGCTTCTCCGACTTGCGGACGACGAACGCGTCCACGCGCCCGCCCGATGCATGCAGCATGGCTGTACCAACCGGGTCGGCGCCCAGGGTCAGACCGCCGGCCGCCTCGTAAGTCCAGTCCGCGGTGAGATCCAGCATCGCGCGCCCGATCAGCGGCGCGGCGGCGTGATGCAGCGTGACCCGGCGTAGGTCGACGTAGTAGTCGGCCTCCTGCCCGGACGACAGCACCACCCGGCCCGGCACGACGGCGAGCTCCTTGATCAACGGCAGCAGCTCGTCGCGTGCCGTCATAACGTCTGCCTTCGCATAAACGCGCGCAGCACGGGACGTGGGGTGTAGCGAGCCGCCCCGGTGAGCGCCTTGTACCGAGCACTCGGGACACTGACCGCCTTGCCGCGCTGCGCGTCCGCGAGCCCTTGCGCAACGACGTCGTGCACGTCCAGCCACATCCAGTCCGGCACACCCGACATGTCAACGCTGGCTCGGTCGTGGAACTCGGTGTGCGTAAAGCCGGGACATACCGCGGTCACCTGCACGCCGCTGCCGGCGAGCTCTATCGCCAATCCCTCGCTGAACATGGTCACCCACGCCTTGGACGCGGAGTACGTCACGTTCCCGCCGCGCGGTACGAACCCGGACACCGACGACACGTTGATTATCTGCCCGCTGCCGCGCTCCTTCATCGCGCGCACCGCCGCGTGCGTCAGCCGCAGCACGGCGCGGACATTCAGGTCGAGCATCCGCTCCTCACGGCCAAGATCGGCCACGCCGAAGCGGCGGTACATGCCCATGCCGGCGTTGTTGACAAGGATGTCGATCGGCGCCGTCGTCGAGGCGATCCGCTCGGCCACGCGGTCACAACCGTCCACTGTGGACAGATCGGCAGGCAGGATCTCGACCTTGACGGGATTTCGGTCCTCAAGTGCGATCCGAGTCGTCTCCAGCCGCACATCGTCGCGAGCCACAAGCACGATGTCGGCGCCGCTGCCGGCAAGCTGCCGGGCGAACTCGGCACCCAGCCCAGCCGTTGCGCCGGTGACCAATGCCCTCGTCATGTGCCCCTGCGCGACTTGCTGCGGCTCTTCGCCGCCACGCTGCCCGCCGGGCGCGCCGCGGTCGACGAAGCCTCCGCATCGGCGCTGGTTCGCACTTTCGCCTTGGCCTGCTTCGCGGGCGGCGGGGGCGTTGCGGGCTTGGCCGGACGGGTCGCGACCGGCTTATCGGGCAGCACCGGCTTCGTCGGCTGCGACGGCTTGGGCGCAGTCTTTGTCCTGGATGCGGCCGCATCCGGTGGGACGCGCGGTGAGAAGAGTCCGCGCAATCCCATGGGTGCTGCTGCGCCCTCGGCGCGCTCACCGACCTGCTCGGCACGCACCGCGGCGAAATACCGCGACGACTCCGGCACCACGAGCAGCACGATGACCGCGAGTCCCGCAAGGCCGGTAAGCACGCCGGCCACCCTCGTCAGCGCCGGAGCGCTACCGGCGACCTGCAGCAGGCGGTACGGGGCGGCGGTGGGAAGCAGTGGGATCGCGAAGAGGATCAACAGCAACCAGCGCGCCCAGGTCTTGCCCCGGCGCATGTTCACCGCGACCAGGACGAGCGCGAGCCCGAAGATGAGTGACTGAATCAGGCCCGACATCAGCCAGTTGTGCACATCGTGGTTGATGTTCTTCAAGCCAGACGCTGTGCTTATGTCGTAATCCGTCTTCTTGTTTTTGTCACCAGCTTTGAGCTTGATGTTGTTTTTGTAGAACTCGTTACGCAGGTAGCTCTGGTAGCCCCACCACAGCGCGGCGCTGATCACCGAGAGCGCCGAGGCAACGATCGTGGCAACGAACGCGGCAACGATCGTGCGTGGCGGGCGGATGTCGTCGGCTGTGACTGTCACGCCGCGCAGTTTACGTGTGCGAAGCCGGAAGGGCGGAATCGTGGCGACTACCCTCGGACGGGAGAGGACGGGCCGAACACCCAGGAGAGCGTGTGACCACTCCGTTCGAGCCGCCGTTCGACGACTCGCCGATAGATCCGAACCCGCAATATCAGAGCCCGCCGCCGTGGGCCGGGGGCACGTTTCCCCCCGGCCCCGCGCCGGCGCCCGGCTTCCCCGAGCCGTCGGGCACGTCGTGGTACGACGACCGTCCTGCCAGCATCCCCGCAGCGGGCGTACTGGCCTACGTCGATGCAGGGCTACTGATCCTCGCCGGGCTGCTGCTACTAGTCGGCGCCTCGGCGGTGGACAGCTGGAACAACGCGTTCGGCTCCCACGACAACAGCATCACGGCCGAACTGGCCGCCGATGGTCTGATCAACATGGTGGCGGCCGGACTGCAGATCGCCGGTGCAATCATGATCGCCGCACGATCCGAGCGCGGCCGCCTGCTGCTGACAGTCGGCGGTGGCCTGTGCATCGCCGCAGGCGTGTACTGGGTGCTGCGCGTCTACGACGTCGGCGTGGTCATTTGGGCGATCGTGTTCGTCACGTTGCCGATCGTCGCGCTGGCCCTGGCCTGGTCGGCGCCGGCCACCGACTGGCTGCGCGGCGAGTCAGACACCGGCAACGGTCAGTGCTGAGCGGTCGTCCAGCACGTCCACCTCGACCGTCTGGCCGTCGCGGATCTCGCCCGAGAGCAGTTGCCGGGCCAGCTGATCCCCGATCGCCGTCTGCACCAGCCGGCGCAGCGGCCGAGCGCCGTACACCGGGTCGAAGCCGTTGATGGCCAGCCACTCGCGGGCGCCTTCGGTGACGTCCAGGGTCAGCCGCCGCGACTCAAGCCGGCGTGCCAGCGCGGCCACCTGGATGTCGACGATCTGCGTCAGCGCATCCGTGTCTAGCGAATCGAACACCACGATGTCGTCCAGCCGGTTCAGGAACTCCGGCTTGAAGTGCTCGCGCACTACGGCCAGCACAGCGTCCTTCTTATCCGGGAGGTCCGCAGCCAGCGCAGCGGTGCCGAGGTTCGACGTCAACACCAGGATGGCGTTGCGGAAGTCCACGGTGCGGCCCTGCCCGTCAGTGAGCCGGCCGTCGTCGAGCACCTGCAGCAGGACGTCGAACACGTCGGGGTGCGCCTTCTCCACCTCATCGAGCAGCACGACGGTGTACGGCCGGCGCCGCACCGCCTCGGTGAGCTGGCCGCCTTCCTCATAGCCGACGTAGCCGGGCGGGGCCCCGACCAGCCGAGCCACGGAATGCTTCTCCGAGTACTCGCTCATGTCGATGCGCACCATTGCCCGCTCGTCGTCGAACAGGAACGCCGCCAGCGCCTTGGCCAGCTCGGTCTTGCCCACCCCGGTCGGGCCGAGGAACAGGAATGACCCGGTCGGCCGATTCGGGTCGCTGACCCCGGCGCGTGCCCGGCGCACCGCGTCGGACACGGCACGCACCGCCGGCTCCTGGCCGATGACGCGCGCGCCTAACTCGTCCTCCATGCGCAGCAGCTTGGCAGTTTCGCCCTCCATCAGGCGTCCCGCCGGAATGCCGGTCCACGAAGACACGACATCAGCGATGTCGTCCGCGGTGACCTCTTCTTTGACAAGTGGGTCGAGCAGTTCCGCTTGCTCTTCGGCGGAAGCTCCTTCCAGCTCCTTCTCCGTTGCCGGAATCTCGGCGTAGAGGAGTCGGGACGCGGCCTCGAAGTCGCCGTCGCGCTGGGCGCGATCGGCCTGGCCGCGCAGGTCGTCGAGCCGCTCCTTGAGCTCACCGACGCGATTCAGGCCGGACTTCTCCCGCTCCCAACGGGCGTTGAGCGCGTCCAGCTTCTCCTGCTGGTCGGCAAGCTCGGCGCGCAACTTGGCCAGCCGCTCGATCGAGGCCGGGTCGCTCTCCTTGCTGAGCGCCAGCTCCTCCATGTGCAGGCGGTCGACGACGCGCTGCAGCTCGTCGATCTCGACGGGGCGCGAGTCGATCTCCATGCGCAGCCGGCTCGCCGCCTCGTCCACCAGGTCGATCGCCTTGTCCGGCAGGAACCGGCTGGTGATGTACCGGTCGGAGAGGGTGGCCGCGGCAACCAGTGCGCCGTCGCTGATCTGCACCTTGTGGTGCGCCTCGTAGCGCCCTGAAAGCCCGCGCAGGATGCCGATCGTGTCCTCGACGGACGGCTCACCCACCAACACCTGCTGGAAGCGGCGCTCCAGAGCGGCGTCCTTCTCGATGTGTTCGCGGTACTCGTCCAGGGTGGTGGCGCCGACCATGCGCAGCTCACCGCGGGCGAGCATCGGCTTGAGCATGTTGGACGCGTCCATCGCGCCTTCGCCCGTTGCCCCGGCGCCCACGACGGTGTGCAGCTCGTCGATGAACGTGATGACCTGTCCGCCCGAGTCCTTGATCTCGTTGAGGACCGCCTTGAGGCGCTCCTCGAACTCGCCGCGGTACTTCGCGCCCGCGACCATGGCGCCCAAGTCGAGAGCGATAAGCCGCTTGTTTTTCAGCGACTCGGGAACGTCGCCGGCGACGATGCGCTGGGCAAGTCCCTCGACGACGGCCGTCTTGCCGACGCCGGGCTCGCCGATCAGCACCGGGTTGTTCTTGGTACGCCGGGAGAGCACCTGGATCACCCGGCGGATCTCGGCGTCGCGCCCGATCACCGGGTCGACCTTGCCCTCGCGGGCGCGCGCGGTGAGGTCGACGCCGTACTTCTCGAGTGCCTGGAACGTCCCTTCCGGATCGGGGGACGTGACCCGCTGCGACCCGCGGATGCTCGCGAGCGCGTCGCGAAGCGCTGCGGGCTGCGCGCCCAGCACGTCGGCCAGCCCGATCAGCAGGTGCTCGGTCGAGACGTACTCGTCGGAACGGTCCCGGGCCTCGCGCTCAGCGGCGCTCAGCCCGGCCAGGAACGCCCGGGACGGCTGCGGTGCCGCGACCGTCGAGCCTGCCGCCGCCGGCAAGGCGTCGACCTGGCGCTGGGCCGCTGCCCGGGCGGCGAGCGGGTCGATGCCGACCGCTTGCAGGAGCGGGCGGGTCAGCCCCTCGGCGTCGTCCAGCAACGCGACAGCAAGATGCGCCGGCTCAACGGCCGGATTGCCTCGCTCGGCGGCGATCTTCACGGCCGAGGAGACGGCCTGCTGGCTTCGGGTGGTCAGGTCCATGGGTATGCGCTCACCTCGTCGGTTAATAGTCCACCCATGACAACGTTCTCAAAGTTGAGTCTGTTCCGCTCAAGGAACAAGAGAGCGAAACGTGACCACGCACAAGGCAACCACCGGGCGATGGGCGCTCGCGCGAAGAGCCCCGCCACCGCGACGCGGCCCGCGCCGAAGGCGCGGTGCGCAGCCGAGGATGCACCCCTTGTGGGTGCAGACGCGGATGCGCGCAGGCGGGATCTAGTTGTAGTAGCGCCTCACGCTAGAGCCGATTCGGGTGACGTCCGTGCCGTAGATGTGCACCGAGATCGCTGTGACGTCCTGCGTGTTGTGCACCCGGTGGATGTCGCCGGGCGGCGCGAAGCCGCTGACGTCACCCACGCGGTTGTCGTTCACCCCGACGAGCGCGAGATTCTCGTCGAAGAGCTCCTCATGCTCGACGCCCTGGATAACGCCGACCACGCACCACGTGACGTGGTCGTGGATGCGCGTCAGCTGGCCGGTCCGCCAGATTACGGCGATGATCGAGAACGAACCGTCGGGCTCGACGTGCAGCGTGTGGCTGCAGTAGTCGTCGGGATCGCCGAGGCGCTGCTCGGCGGTCAGCACATCAGGGCCGGGCAGGTGCAGCCGGAGCTGGTCGGCGACCAGCTCCGCGGTGCGCGACCAGTCCGCATGGGTGGCGATCGCGCCGCGCACGCCGTCGAGCAGCTCAGTCCACAAACGGGTCGGCGTGGTGGCAGTCATGCCAGCCAGCGTGCGCTGACCGCATCCATACGTCCAATGCCAAGTTTTGCGGTGACGTATAGATACCGTTGATCGATGCCGGCTCAGTCCACGTCCGCGCGAGACACGTTCAGCGGCACGAGGTTGCTGGGCTCCCAGGACACGTCCTGCGGCTCGCTCACGGGCTCGACGCCCTCGAAGCGGGGCAACTGACCGAGCTTGTCGACCTCGTGCGTCAACGCGTCGAGCACCGACCGCAACTGCACCTGCGCCACGCGGGCGAAGGTACGGACGTACTCGATCTCCGGCAGCGAAACGGCGGCGTCGTCGGGACTGCCTGCCACCGTCACCGCGGACAACTCGCGCATCGACTGCGCCGCCGCCTGCTGCGCCTTCTGCAGGATCTCCTGGTACTGGCTGCGCGCCGCGGTGATGAGATCACGGGCGTACTGCTCGGCTTCGGCCACGCAGCTGTCCGCGGTCTGTTGCGCCTGGCTCAGCAGGCCAACGGCGTGCACGCTGATCTCGACGCGCGACTGGCCTTCCTCGGCGGACACAGTGCCGCGAAGCCGCTCGACTTCGGCTCGAATCTCGTGTAACTCGGCACGCAGCGAGGCACGCTCGGAATCGGCCGCCTGGATATCGTTGGCGACCGCATCGAGGAATGCCCGCACTTCTTTCTCGTCCCAGCCATGACGCTTGGTCGAGAATCGCGCGACTCGAACCGCGTCAGCGGATATCGAGAGCGCCGAGACATCGTAATTTGCTGCACTCATCCCATATCACCTGTACTCACGCCGGCCTTGGCGAATTCGTCGAATCGGATATCCTCCCGCGTGGTGCCCGCCCTGGTCAGCTCGCCGACCGTGTGCTGGACCATCCCCCCGGAGCCGCACACCATCGCGCGACGTCCTTCGCGTCGCGGACTCTGGGCGGCGACCGAGCCCACCAGACCACGCGTGCCGGGGTACGAAGTGTCGTCCGACACCACCGGCGTGTAGTCGAACCACGGCCGCTGCGCCAGCGCGGCCAGCCGTTCGTGTTCGTAGAGGCTCCACGGCATCCGGACGCCGTGGAACAGCTCGACATGCGGGGCCTGGCCGTTGGCCTGCCAGTTGCGGTCGATCTGCTCCAGGATCGCGCGTAGTGGTGCAAGGCCCGTGCCGCCGGCGACCATCAGGATGGCGCGCGGGTCGTCGGACGAGTGGAAGAGCTGGTCGCCGACCGGCGCCCCCATCTTCACGGTGTCACCCGTGCGCAGCGACCGCATCATGCTGGTGCTGACCTGCCCACCAGCGATCAATTGGACGTGGAGCTCGATCGTGCCGTCCTCGCGCGGTGCGTTGGCCGGACTGTAATAACGCCACAGCCGCGGCCGCTGTGGGATCTCCATCGCAAATGACTGGCCGGGCGCGTAGTCGAATCTCTCGTGCGGACGAAGCTGGATGACAGCGACGTCCATGGTGCGCCGTTCGACGTCGAGCACGTCGGCGAGCCACCAGGCCGGGCTGTCCGCCTCCGCCTGTTCGGCCGCCTGCACCATCACCTTGGCGACCAGCCCGTAGGCCGCGGCCCACTCGCCCGCCAACTGCTCCGTCCACTGTGGACCCAGGAAGTACTGCAGTGTCGCGAGCAGCGATGCGCCGACGGCCGGGTAATGCTCGGCCACCGCCCCGAAGCGCCGGTGGTCGCGGCCGAGTTGTTGCAGTACCGGCACGACGGCGTCCAGGTTGTCGGCATTGCTGACCACCGCGCCGAGAGCGCCGACGAGCTTGTCGCGTTGCGCGGCCATCGACACGGGGAACATGTCGCGGACTTCGGGGTGCGAGAGAAACAGATGCGAATAAAAGAACAGTGGGACTTCGTCGCCTAGTTTCGCAACATATCTCCAGCTGTCCTGTAAAGCTGTCGAGTCCATGAAGCTAGTCCGCCGCCGTCTGCACGACGTCCTTTTCCGCCTCGCCGAGCTGTGCGCCGAGCCGGCCGATCACGTCGTCGGGCACGGACGCTTCCTGGAGTGCGGCGACCAGGTGAGTGACGACGCGGCCGAAGTCAGCGCTGCTGATGTTCAGCCCGTCGTGTGCTTCGCGGAGGCTGCGCCCGTCATAGTCCGCCGGGCCGCCCATGACCTGGGATATGAGCAGCACCTGATGCCGCTTGAGCCGGTTCACGTCGGTCTCGACGAAGAACGGGGCGAGCTGCGGGTCGGCGAGCACCAAGTCGTAGAACCGGTCGACGACGGCCGATACGGCTCGGCCACCACCGATGCGCTGATAGTCGGATACGGGTGCCTCTGCTCCCAGCGGGGTGCCGGAGACGGGGGCGTAGTCGGCCATTAGCTAACTCCTAACTGCCGATCGGGCTAGGGAGCGCGCCTAGCGCGCTCCCTAGCCCGACCCGGCCGGTCCGGGGCACTGGTTTGGTCCGACGTCGCTGGCCGCGCGGCGCCACAATGTGCCCGTCGCCGGGAGCCTACAGGAGCATTGGGCGCCCTAAGCCGCCTAAATCCGGCATACTGCCTGTGAATTAGCACGCCGTTGCTGCCTCGGCGGCCCGGATTCAGCCGCGGCGGCGCAGCACCCGCTGGATCGCCAGTACCACCAGAGCGCCCAGGGCGGCGCTGACCAGCAGCGCCAAGATGAGCGGGGCGTGTACTTCCGGGCCGATGAATCGGATCCGCACCTTGCGCAGGTTCTCCACCATAAAGATCACAAACAGCACGATCACCACGAACGTGACGACATGCCTCGGTTTGATCCTGCTGCGCAGGCCGCCCTTGGCCGGCTCACGGGACTCGCCGGAGGCCCCCGGCCCTGGCGGTCCACCCGGAACGCTCATGACAGAGATGTACACGCTCCGGGGCGCTCAGTCGAGCGTCCGGGTGGCATCCGCAACCGCGGCAAGGACAGGGTCGTGCGTCGCGCACAGCACCGCGCGGCCGCCGGCGGCGGCATCGGCGAGCACGCGCGCGACGATCTCGGCATGCGCCTCGTCCTGGGACGACGTCGGCTCGTCCAGCACGACGAGGGGACGTTCGACGACGAGCGATCGCGCTACCGCGACCCGTTGGCGCTCACCCCCGGACAGCAGCCGTACCGCCCGCTCTCGCAGCGCCGCGAGGCTGAGCGCTTCCACGGTCTTGTCGATCAGGTCCGGGTCCGCAGGTAGCCCGCGGGCGATGCGGGCGAGGGCTAGGTTCTCGATCACGTCGAGGGGCTCGGCCATCGCGCCGCCCTGCCCGGCCACGGCGACGTACTTGCGCCGAAGGTCCGCACGAGGCGCGCGGCGCAGCGCGCCCAGCTCGACACCGGCGAGCACGGCGCGTCCCGCGTCGGGATCGGCCAGCCCGGTGAGCACCCGCAGCAGCGTCGACTTGCCCGATCCCGACCGGCCACGCACCAGCGTGAGCGCCCCCGGGCAGACCTCCATGTCGAGGCCGTCGAGTACGACCCGGGTGCCGTACGCGACCCGGACGCCCGACACCGCCGCGATCGGCTCAGCAACGGCGCTGCGTGGCGCCGGCATTCGGGCCGGCGGTACGGTGTCCACCTCGCCGGTGCCGTGCAGCACGATGCGTCCCGCCTCGCCTTGCGCCCGGACGGTCTGCTCGGCGCCGATCGCCCGGCGCAGCTGTTCGGGCAGCCGCACCCAGCCCCGATCGTCGACCACGAGGAACTCGGGCCCGTCCGGAGTCCACTGCTCCGACAACCGGCCGTCGCGGATGCGCACCACCCGGTCGGCGATGCGGGCGGCACGCTGGTCGTGGGTGACCAGCAGGAGCGTGGCGCCGATGGCGGCCACCGCGTCGGCCAGCAGGTCGTAGACAGCATCGGCCGACGCCAGGTCGAGCTCCCCGGTCGGCTCGTCGGCGAGCACGACGGTCGGCTCGTGCGCGAGCGCAGCGCACACCGCGACGCGCTGCGCCTCCCCGCCGGAGAGGCTCACCGGGCGGCGCTGCGCCAGCTCGTCCAGCCCGAGACGCTGTAGGGTCTCGCTCGCCCGCCGGCGGGCCTCGACGCGGCTCACCCCGGCCAGGCGCAACTGCAGAGCGACATTGTCGATGACGGACAGCTCAGGACGAAGCGCCCGGGCGCTGTGCTGGTCGACGATGCCCAGCCGGGTCAACCGCAGCCGGGATCGCGTCGCCTCGTCCGCGCCGGCCAAGTCGACCCCGGCGACGGAAACCGTGCCCGCGCTGGGCGCGACCTCGCCGGCAAGCACACGCAGCAACGTCGTCTTGCCCGAACCGTTCGGCCCGTGCACCACGAGACGCTCGCCGACGGCGACAGTGAGCGACAGGCCGCGTAGCGCGGCCACCGTACCGCCGGGTATGGGATACAGGCAGAACGCGTCTGCGATGTCGATCGCGATCATCGCAGATCCAGTTCGGGCCGGGCTGGCAGGCGTTCGCGGAGCATCCGGGAGGCGACGGCGGCGGCAAGCGCCACGGCGAGGCCCAACCCGGCGATGAGGAGTAGCGCCGTCCATGCCGCGCCTATCGAGACCGACAGCGGCGGCACCGGCGTCACCCCGGAGGCGTCAACGGCGACGAGTTTGGCGCCGACCTGTGCAAGCACGAACCCGGTGATCAGCCCGCACGGCAGCGCCACCGCGACGACCGACACCGCACGGAGGAACAGCATCCGGCGAAGCGTCGCTGGGCGTACGCCGTCCGCCTCCCAGGCGTGCAGCTCGCCCGCGTCGTCGCGACGGTCGCCGAGCACGAGCAACACCACCGCGACCCCCGCGACCAGCAGCGCCAGCCCGGCGAGGATTGCGAGCAGCAGCCGGGAGCCGCTCGCCACCGGATCGTCGGTGAGGCGCTGCTGGATCGGCGCGCGCAGCGTCACGGTCAGTTGGTGGAACGGAGCGGTGACGCGGGCTGCCTCCGGGCTGGCGAGCCAGATCTCACTGGTGGCGCCGGTACCGGGCTGGCTGCGATCGACGACGGAGGACAGCGCCCGCCGGTCAGCAATGATGAACGGCCCGCTGGTCGTGGGGAAACGCGGCAAGGTGGCCACGACCCGGCCGATGACGGTGACCTCGTCGAGGGTGATCGTGAGCCTGCCGTGGTCGGCGGTGCTGGCGGTCGCCGGGTCCACGGCTACGGGCAGCTCCGGCGGCGGCGTGTAGTTCGGGACGAGCACGATCTGCGAGCCCTCGAGGCGGTACGACACCTGCAGCGCAGCACCGCTGACACCCGCGGTGGAATTGGCCGAACCCCAGCCGACCCAACTCCACGGAGCGGCGCCGAAGCTGATCGTGCCGGCGACGATGGGCTGGTCGGTGTTGCCCTCACCGATGGCGTGCTGGTGGTGGGTGGCGTACTCGGTGTTCTCGTTGAGCGTGATCGCGAGTGGGTGCCATGACCCGGGGGGCACCGTGCCGGTGAGACGCGAGCCCTGCCGGTGCAGTTCGACAGGGGCGTCACGGCCGTCGCCGGTCGTCAGCCACAAGAGGACGTCCACGGCCGGTGATAAGCCGCTGACCTCCAGGTTCACCGTGCGCACGGTCACCGGCGGCCCTAGGGCCGGCACCGGTGCGCGCAGGCGGTCCGCGACGGTCGCCGGCGAATCCGACGTACCGGTCACGTGCGACCAACGGCGTACCTCGCGCATCGCGGCGCCGTCGACGCCCAACATGGTGACCTGTTCGCTGCTGCCATCCAGCGGACGGACCACGCCTGACGTGCGCACCACGCCGTACGCCCGGGTGTCCGGCGCGGCCGCCGCCAGCGCGGACGGACTCGTCACCGCAAGGGGTGTCGTGACGTCGCGCCCGCCGGTCAGCGTCGCGTCGAGCGGCACCTGGTACGCCGCCTGGTCGATCGCACCGCCGAGCAGCGTCGCGCGATAGGCGCCGGCGAAGACCACCGACGCGACGGCGGCAGTCAGGAACGCTGTCGTAGCGACGGGACGTAGCGGGCGCCGGATCGCGCCGAGCAACCCGATCCGTCCAGCCACCGACCCGCGCGGGACGAGCCGCGCGGCAAGGCGGGCGCTCGGCGCCCAGAGATGGGCCGCGACCAGCCCGCCCACCACGGCGGCCAGCACCGGTAGCGCGGCGACGAAGGGATCGGTGCCGTCGGCGAGCGATGTCGACCCGCGACTTGCCCCCAGCCACGCGGCGCCAAGGCATGCGACACCGATCAACTCGACGGTGCGCCACACCGTCCGGCGATCGCGGTCGGGCCAGAGCAGGACGGCCGAGGTGACCGCGGCGGCGGCCACGAGCAGCAGCAGCATCGCCGGCCATGCGGAGCCGAGCGCCTGCCAGATCGTGCGCCAGACAGGGATGTCGGCGCGGCTGGCCAGCCCCGCGGTGACACCGGCGCCCAGCACCGCACCGAGCACGGCACCGGCCAGGCAGGCCACACCGGCCTCCAACCCGGTGACCGTCCCGACACCTGCGATGCGCGCGCCGCGACGCCGCAACACGGCAACAAGAACGGCATGGTCGCGGCGCAGGCTCACCGCGGCGACGATCGCAAATCCCAGCAGCAACACGGCGGCCGTCCCGCCGAGCAGCCCGAACCTGCGCGCCGAGAGGGACGCGCGCTGGTACTCGTCGTTCAGTGTCTCGTCGGGACGGACGACCGTGGCGCTGTCGAGCTTCGCGATGATCGTGTCCGCGACCTCGGACGAGCGGCGCACATACGTCGGCACGCCCAGGGCGATGACCCGCTCGACGTCCAGGTTGGTCACCCAGCCGTATGTGCGCGCGAACAGCGACAGCGGCTCGAGCTGCGACACGGCATCAGCGCCGTCGCCGAGCAGCAGCGGCTCCGGGCCCGGATCGAGTTCGCCGCTCAGCACGGTCGGATCGGTTCGTTCCGCCCTCCCGACGACCACGAGGCCCAGCGAGGCCACCGCGTGCGCCAGGGTTGCCTCGTTACCGCCGCCGAGCGCGACCACCTCGCAGCGCGTCGGGGTGCACGACCGGGGCAGCCGGCCGCTCATCAGCCGTACGGCGGTGCGCAGGTCGTCCGCGGCGCCAAGGAAGAATGTCGCACCCTTCTGGGATAGCTGGTGGAAGACGAGCTCGCGGCGCACCGGGTACCGCGACAGCTGCGCCATCTGGCCACGTATCAGCGCGTCGAACGCGGCGGCCTGGCTGCGGCTGTAGATCGTGCCGGTGCCGACCACCGTGATGGTGCGGTCACCGGGCGACATCTGGCGCACCGTCGTTCGTACCGTCTGCGCCGCTACCGAATCACCGGCGCCGGCGGCCACTACCGGAATCGCGGCTGCCAGCGCGACACCGGCGACGAGCAGCGCCCACCGTCCGGGGCGGTGACGCAGCTGCGCGGCGGCAAGCGACGCGATGACAGGCACCGGACTAGCCCGCCGCTCGGTGTGTCTTCGCGCGAGCGTTCATCGCCGGACTAACTCCTTTTCCGCGAGTTCCGGTTAGCATACGAGACATGGCGCGGCAGGTCGATGGGGTTTGGCTGCCCGAGCGCGTATCCGGACACCCTGCGCTCGAGCTGAACAACACCGTCGGTGGCTGGGGCTACGCCGAGCCGCGGGAGTACCTCGTCGACTACAGCGCACTGATCCTGCTCGCCCGCGACGTCCAGCTAGTAACGCCCGCCGACGCCTCTGCTCTGCTTACCGCCACGCAACGGTCGCCGAGGCAGGCCGATGCGGCGCTGTGCGACGTCAAGCGGTTGCGGTTCGCGCTGCACGCTGCGATGGTCGACAATTCGGCGGACGCCGCCGCGCAGCTACACAAGTTTGTGACCGGCGCAGTGCGCGCATCGCGCTACGTGCGCGACGAGGCATCCGCTCTGAGGTTGGACGGCGGCGCGGGCCTGCGCATGCCGCTTCACCGGTTCACGCTGTCGTTAGCGACATTGCTGGAGCAATATCCCCGGCGCGCGATTCGCAGCTGTGCTGACGATGCGTGCGGGTGGTTGTTCCTCGACCCCTCCGGCCGCCGCCGCTGGTGCGAGATGGCCGTCTGCGGCAACCGCGCAAAGGCGCGCCGCTACGCCCAGCGCCACAAGCCTCGTGGCGAAGCGTGATGTTGGAGCTGTGGTTGAATACCAGCCACAACTCCAAGATCATCGCGTGTGGGGACGCGACTTCCAGACGACCAGCGCGGTCGAGCGGCGGGAGTTCAGCTCCTGGTAGGCCTGCTCGAGCTCGTGGTTCAGCTCGGTCACCCGGGCGCGCAGCGCGTCGACGTGGGCCTCGAGCTCGATGATCCGCTTGATGCCGGCGAGGTTGACGCCCTCCTGCTGGGAGAGCCGCTGCACCTGGCGCAGCAGCGCCACGTCGCGCGCGGAGTAGCGGCGCCCACCACCGACGGTGCGCCCCGGCGTCACCAGCCCGAGCCGGTCGTACTGGCGCAGCGTCTGCGCGTGCATACCGGCGAGCTGCGCCGCGACGGAGATCACGAATACCGGGGCGTCGTCAGGGACGTGGGGCTCAGCCATGACCCTTCTCCCCGGTCCGGACAGCGGCCGTGATGCGCGGCCTCGGGTCGTCCTGGCTGGACGCCGCGGCGTACTTCTCCAGTGCCTCGCGTGCCTCACCGCTCAGCTTCTGCGGCACCGCCACTTCGACGGTGACCAGCAGATCGCCGTGGCCGCCGCCGCGCTTGCTGATACCGCGACCGCGCACCCGGAGCGTCCGCCCAGTGGCTGTGCCGGCCGGTACCTTGAGCGAGACGGCGCCGTCGAGGGTAGGCACGCGCAGCGTGGTGCCCAGCGCCGCTTCGGCATAGGTGATCGGCACAGTCAGCGTCAGGTTGTCGCCGCGACGTCCGAACAGCTCGTGTGTGCCCACGTGCACCGTGACGAACAGGTCGCCGGCCGGACCGCCGCGCACGCCTGGCGTGCCTTTGCCCGCGATACGCAGCCGCGCGCCGTCGCGCACGCCCGCCGGCACCCGGACGTTGATCGTGCGGGTCTGCGTGGTGACGCCGGTGCCGTGGCACTCCGGGCACGGGTCGTCGATGATCTGGCCGGTGCCCCGGCAATCGCGGCACGGCTCGCTGAACCCGAACGCACCCTGGTTGCGGCTGACAAATCCGCTACCTCCACAGGTCGGGCACACGTGTGGGCTGGTGCCGGGTCGCGCACCGGATCCGTGGCAGGTGTGGCACGTCCCCGGCCCGGACAGCTTCAACGGCAGCATGACTCCGTGCACCGCCTCGTCGAAGCCCAGCGTTACCTCGGCTTCGACGTCCTGCCCTCGGGTCGGGCCGACGTTGCGCCGCCGGGTGGTCGTGCCCCCGGTGAAAAGCCCACCGAAGATGTCACCGAGCCCGCCGCCCGTGCCGGCGCTGCCCATGCCACCGGTGCCGCTGAAGAGGTCGCCCACGTCGAACGTGCCGTCGCCGCTGGGGAATCCGCCCGCACCGGGGCGGAATCCGCCACCTGCGAACAGCGTCCGCGCCTCGTCATACTCCTTGCGGCGCTTCTCGTCCGAGAGAACGTCATACGCCTCGGACACTTCCTTGAACTTGGCTTCTGCCTCAGCGTTGCCGGGGTTCTTGTCAGGATGCAGTTCCCGGGCAAGCTTGCGGTACGCCTTCTTGATGTCGGCGGGGGACGCGTCCTTGGCGACGCCCAGCGCCTTGTAATAGTCCTTCTCGATGTAGTCCTTAGTGCTCACCGAACGTCACCTCCTGTCTCTACTCGTCTGCGGCTTGCGGTGCCGGGTCCGTCACCCCGACCATCGCCGGACGCAACAACCGGTCGCCCTGCTTGTAGCCGCGGCGCAGCACCGTGGTAGCGGTCGGTTCGGTGACCTCCGGGCTCTCCTCGTGCATGACTGCTTCGTGAACGGTCGGGTCGAACGGGTCGCCCGGTTCGCCGAATGCGGCCAGCCCGAGCTTGCCCAGCACGGTCTCGAGCTGGTCGGCTACCGACTTGAACGCGCCGGTCAGGTCGCCGTGGGCCCGAGCCCGGTCGATGTCGTCGAGCACCGGCAGCAGCCCGACCAACGCGTTACCTACCGCAGCCTCGGCTAGCGCCCCCCGGTCGCGCTCGACGCGCTTGCGGTAGTTGGCGAATTCGGCCTGGACCCGCTGTAGGTCTCGGGTGCGCTCTTCAAGCATCAGTGCTTCAGCCTTCGGCACGTTCTCCTCGGTGGGCGGAGGCTCCGGCATCGCATGGCGGGGCTCGCCCGTCACCGGGTCGAGCCGCCGCTTATCCCGTATGACAACAGGTTCATGCTGCGGGTTCTCAGAAGTCACTGCTTCTCGCCCTCAGGCCCCTCGTCCACGACCTCGGCGTCGACGACGCTCTCGTCCTCAGTGGACGACGACGAGGACGGCGGCGGCGTCTCGGCCCCACCCGACGTCGAAGCACCGGCGGACGCCGCGTCGTACATGGCGCTACCCGCCTCGGACGACACGCGCGCGACCTTCTCCTGCGCCGACTTGATCGAGTCGAGGTTGGTACCGCCAAGCGCGGCCTTCAGCTCGGCGAGCGCGGTCTCGAGTTCGTTCCGCTTGTCGTCAGGCAGCTTGTCGCCGTTCTCGGTCAGGAACTTCTCCGTCGCGAATTGCATCGACTCCGCGGAGTTGCGCGTCTCGGCCTCCTCGCGGCGCTTGCGGTCCTCCTCGGCGTGCTGCTCGGCGTCGCGCATCATCCGGTCGATCTCGTCCTTGGACAGGCCCGAGCCACCGGTGATCGTCATGCCCTGTTCCTTGTTGGTCGCAAGGTCCTTGGCATTCACGTGGACGATGCCGTTCGCGTCGATGTCGAACGTGACCTCGATCTTCGGCACGCCCCGCGGCGCCGGCGGCAGGCCGGTCAGCTCGAACATGCCGAGCTTCTTGTTGTACGCCGCGATCTCGCGCTCACCCTGGTAGACCTGGATCTCGACGCTCGACTGGTTGTCGTCGGCAGTCGTGAAGATCTCCGAACGCTTCGTCGGGATCGTCGTGTTCCGCTCGATCAGCCGGGTCATCACGCCACCCTTGGTCTCGATGCCGAGGCTCAGCGGCGTCACGTCGAGAAGCAGGACGTCCTTGACGTCACCCTTCAGCACGCCGGCCTGCAGCGCAGCGCCGACGGCGACAACCTCGTCCGGGTTGACGCCCTTGTTCGGCTCCTTGCCGCCGGTCAGCTCACGCACCAGGTCGACGACGGCCGGCATGCGGGTCGAGCCGCCCACCAGCACCACGTGGTCGATCTGGTTCAGGTTGATGCCCGCGTCCTTGATCACGGCCTGGAACGGTGCACGCGTGCGCTCGAGCAGATCTGACGTGATCCGCTGGAACTCGGCGCGGCTGAGCGTCTCGTCCATGAACAGCGGGTTCTTCTCGGCGTCCACGGTGATGTATGGCAGGTTGATCGAGGTCTGCTGGTTGCTGGACAGCTCGATCTTGGCCCGCTCCGCGGCCTCGCGCAGGCGCTGCATGGCCATCTTGTCCTTGGTCAGGTCGATGCCGTGGGCGGCCTTGAACTTGTCGACGAGCCACGTGATGATCCGCTCGTCCCAGTCGTCGCCGCCGAGGTGGTTGTCGCCGCTCGTGGCCTTGACCTCGATGACACCCTCACCGATCTCGAGCAGGCTGACGTCGAAGGTGCCGCCGCCCAGGTCGAAGACCAGGATCGTCTGCTCCTTCTCGCCCTTGTCGAGCCCGTAGGCCAGCGCGGCCGCGGTCGGCTCGTTGATGATTCGCAGGACGTTGAGCCCCGCGATCTGGCCGGCCTCCTTGGTGGCCTGGCGCTGCGCGTCGTTGAAGTACGCGGGCGTCGTGATCACCGCGTCGGAGACGTCCTCACCGAGGTACGACTCGGCATCTCGCTTCAACTTCTGCAGCACGCGGGCGCTGATCTCCTGCGCGGTGTAGGTCTTGCCGTCGATCTCCACCTTCCAACTCGGGTCGCCCATGTGGCGCTTCACCGAGCGGATGGTCCTATCGACGTTCGTGACTGCCTGGCGCTTGGCGACCTCGCCGACCAGCACCTCACCGTTCTTGGCGAACGCGACGACGCTCGGCGTGGTGCGCGAGCCCTCGGCGTTGGCGATGACCTCCGGCTCGCCGCCCGTCAGGACCGCGACCACGGAGTTTGTGGTACCTAGATCGATACCGACAGCTCGTGCCATTGGCTGTACTCCCTATGCTCTAGTGCTTGCTTCAATCAATAGAACTGAGTCGGGTCCGCTCATGTTCCCGGGAGCCATTATGCCCTCCTCGGGCGGGCGCGCCATAGGCCTCCGCGGAGTCGCTTTCCCGTCATATCGGGTGGGTGCTGTCGCCTCCAGGCCGAGCGCCACACTAGACGGGTGAGCACGCAGCGCGACGCTCGGCGCAGCGCGGATACCGTCTGGATCGCCTGGCTGGTGGCGGGCGCCGTGATCGTCGTCCTCACTGTCAACGTCGTGCGTCACCTGGCCGCCCGGCACCACGTGCACACGCCCGCCAGCGATGCCATCTTCCGGGCGGGCGGTACGCCGCTCGGCCCGCTGCTCAGCCACCGGCTCCTCACCACCTGGAGCGTCGATGCGGTCGCGCTCGCGGTGCTCGCAGGGCTCGGCGCCGGGTACGCCACGGCCGTCGTACGACGGCGCCGCCTGACCGCATCACCGTGGCCGGCGGCCCGCAGCCTGTCGTTCGCGGCCGGCCTCGCGGTCTGTGCATACGCGACGTCCGGGGCGATCGCGGTGTACGACAAGGCGCTGTTTTCCGCGCACATGGTTGGGCACCTGGCGCTCGTAATGGTGGCCCCGGCCCTGTTCGCGGCGGGCAGCCCGCTGCGGCTTGCGGTCGAGGCCGGCTCGAAGCGAGTGGAGCACATCGCGCAAGGACGCGTCGTCACATTCCTCACCGCGCCCCCAGTGGCGCTCGCGTGCTACGCCGGGGTAATCGTCGGCAGCCATCTGACCGGGTTGATGGACACGATCATGCGGTCCACCACCGCCGGGCAGGTCGAGCACCTCGTCTACCTGCTGGTGGGTTACCAGTTCTTCGTTCTGGTCATCGGCGACGAGCCGATCAGATGGCGGCTCTCGACGCCGGCCCGATGGGGGCTGCTGGCGCTTGCGATGGCGGTCGACACGTTCACCGGCGTAACACTGATGATGTCGAGCACCGCCGTCGCGATGTCTCCGCCCGCTGGCCTTTCCGTCGATCCAC
Source organism: Jatrophihabitantaceae bacterium (assembly GCA_035263725.1). Taxonomy (GTDB): domain Bacteria; phylum Actinomycetota; class Actinomycetes; order Mycobacteriales; family Jatrophihabitantaceae; genus DASXRA01. The sequence continues at coordinate 45,582 of DATFRC010000035.1, forward strand.
TCGCCGACACCCACACCGGCGGGGCGATCATGTGGTTCGGCGGTGACGGCATCATGGCCGTTGTCATGATCGCGCTGGTGATCGGATGGGCGCGCACTTCGGGACGCTCACTGCGCGACCGGTCCAGCTGGTTGGAGCAGGCTCGCGCGGCGACGCTCTCCGACAGGGCCGGCGGACACCGCGCAGACGGCGACATCGACGACGACCAGGCCCGGCTCGACGCCTACAACGCGTGGCTGGCGCAAGTAGCCGAGCGCGACCGCGCGCAGTGAGCCTCAGAGCGGCCGGATCGCGGCATGTAGCAGCGCGCCAATGTCACCGAGCACGTGCCGTCCGCCGCTGACGATCATCTGCCCGTCGACGATCACGGTGTCGACATCGGCGGCGGAGGCCGCGAACACCGCCTGAGCCGGGTCGACACCAGCGGTACGGACGGTGTCCAGCCGTACTGCCACCAGGTCGGCGCGCATGCCCGGGGCGATGCGCCCCGCGTCGGGCCAGCCCAGGCAGTCGTGGCCGGTCAGCGCGGCGACGAGTTGCGCCGGGCTGAACCGTCCACGGTGACCGGTGGCCAGGCGCTCATGCATCTCGAGGGCACGCGCCTCCTCGAACATGTCGATCATCGCGTGCTGGTCGGTGCCCAAGGTGATCGGCGCCCCGGCGTCGTAGAGACGGCGGGACGGTCCGATGCCATCGGCAAGATCCCGTTCGGTCGTGGGACAGATGCTCACCGTGCTGGCCGAGCCGCCGAGCAGCGCGATGTCAGCGCCGGTCACGTGCGTGGCGTGCACCGCCGTGGTGTCTTCGCTGAGTGCGCCGGCATCGGCCAGCAGTTGCGCCGGCGTCACACCGTATGCGGCAAGACACTGTTCATTCTCGGCCGGCTGCTCGGACAGGTGGACATGTAGCGGCCGACCCGCTGCCGCCTCGACCACCTCGGGCAGCGCCTCGCGCGGCACCGCCCGCACCGAGTGGATCGCCGCGCCGATCACGCTGTGCTCGTCCGGAGCGAGCGCGGCGACGCGGTTCGCCCACGCCGCAGCGCTGCCGTCGCCGAACCGTCGCGCGACTCCGGACAGCGGCCGGCCGATGCCGCCGGTGAGGTAGCACGCGTCGAGCAGGGTGAGCCTGATGCCGGCTTCGCGCGCGGCCGAGCGCAGCGCCTGCCCCATGACGTTCGGGTCGGTGTACGGGCGGCCGTCCGGGGCGTGGTGAAGGTAGTGGAACTCCCCGACAGTGCTCACTCCGGCGAGCGCCATCTCGGCGTAGGTGGCCCGCGCCAGCGCGAAGTACGAGTCCGGGTCGAGGCGGCCTGCGACGGCATACATGCGATCGCGCCACGTCCAGAACGTCGCTGACTCGTGGGTGCGCCCGCGCAGTGCTCGGTGGAACGCGTGGCTGTGCGTGTTCGCGAAGCCGGGCAACACCAGCCCGGGGAGCGGCACGTCGCCCTGCTGCGGGGCGGCGGTCTCCACGGCGGTGATCCGTCCACTGTGGACGGTGATGCGAGCGTCAGAGGTGACGCCGTCGCTGTCGCCCAGCCAGGCGTGTGGGGCGAAGAACGTGCTCACTGCGCCAGATCGTGCAGCACCGCGGTGAGCGCCGCGACACCGGCCAGGCAGTCGGCGTGCTCGGCGAACTCGGCCGGCGAGTGCGACACTCCGGTGGGATTGCGCACGAACAGCATTGCGGTCGGAATTCCCTCGCCCGCAAGGACTCCGGCGTCGTGGCCCGCTCCGGTGCCGAGCTCTGGTGGATGGCCCAGCACGGCGGCCACCCGCTCGCGCAGCGGCCGGTCGAACTCGGTCTCGTCCGTCCACGACTCCTCGGCAGCGGGCGCCCCGAGCGAGGCGACAACCCGGCGCACCGCGTCGGCCCGCGGCGCCCGGGCGTCAACCCACGCGGTGACCCGCGACGGGATGGCGTTCACACCGTTCGGCTCGACACGCACTTTGCCGCAGGTGGCCACCGCGCCCTGCCGCTCGGCCGCGTCACGGGCGGCCAGCACCAGCCGAGCGTAGTCGAGCATCGGATCGTGGCGGTCGGCCAGCCGGGTGGTGCCCGCGTGGTTGGCCTCGCCGACCAGCTCGACCCGCCACCGTCCGTGCGGCCAGATCGCGGTGCCGACCCCGATGGGCGCGCCGAGGTCGACCAGGCCGCGTCCCTGCTCGACGTGCAGTTCGACGAACGTGTCCACTCGGCCGAGCGCCTCTGGGTCGGGGGCCGGATCTTCGCGGCGGGCGGCCCGCAGCGCCTCGGCCATCGTGACGCCGTCGTTGTCACGAAGGGCCAGCGCGCGCTCGGGCGTGAGCCGGCCGGTGAGCAGCCGGGACCCCGCACAGGCGATCCCGAACCGGGCGCCCTCCTCGTCGGCGAAGTTCACCACGCCGATGGGACGCGAGGGCACGAACCCCTTGCCGCGTAGGGCATCCACCGCGCAGAACGCCGATACGATCCCTAGCGGTCCGTCGAACGCCCCGCCGTCGGGCACGGAGTCGAGGTGGCTACCGGCCACGACGCCCGGTTCGTCGGCCGACGGCGTGCCCCACCAGGCCCACTGGTTGCCGGCCCGGTCCTCGACGAGCTCAAGGCCACGCACCAGCGCCGCCGCGGCGAACCACTCCCGCAGCGCCAGGTCCGCCGGCGTCCAGGCGAAGCGTCGGTAACCGCCCGAGGGCAACCGACCGACCGGCGCGAGGTCGGCCCAGAGTGCGTCGAAGCTCACCGCGCCAGCCGGTCAGCCCAGACCGACGCTGGCCAGCCAGTCCTTGGCTACCTTGTCCGGGTCGCCGCTGCTCGCCTGGGCGACGAGGCTGGCCAGCGTCTTGGTGTCGAGCTTCGCCGACACGGCGTTGCACGCGTCCACCATCGGCTGGGTCAGCTTCGACTTGGTCACGATCGGGACGATGTTCTGCGCTGCGAACATGCTCTTGGGGTCGGTCAGCGACACGAAGCTGTTCTTCGCGATCGACGAGTCGGTGGAGAAAATGTCAGCCGCGTCAATCGTGCCGTTCTTCAGTGAGGTGACGGTGATCGCGCCGCCGGCCTCCAGCGGGGTGAAGCGCCCGAACGTGACGCCGTAGACGCTCTTCAGCGCCGGTACACCGTCCGGACGGGTTTTGAACTGCGCCGGCGCGCCCAGCGTCAGCTTGCTCGCTACCGAGGCGAGATCACCGATCGACGTGAGGTGATACTTCTGCGCGGTCGCATGAGTAACCGTGATCGTGTCACTGTCCTGGGCGGCCGCGTATTGCAGTGCGACCTGTTTCGGGTCGAGCTTCTGCTGTAGCGCGGCGTACACGTCGCTCGGCGTCTTGGCGGTCGCGGACGCGTCCAGGAAGCTGAGGATCGAGCCGCTGTACTCGGGGATGAAGTCGATCGAGCCGTCGTCCAGCGCCTTCATGTAGATGGGACGCTCGCCGATGTTGAGGTGCTTGCTGACCTTGACGCCCTTGGCCGACATGGCATCGCCGTAGATGTCGGCAAGCAGGACGTTCTCGGTGAAGCCGGCCGAGCCGACGGTGAGCGAGCCGGGGCCGGCCGGGTAACCGCCGGCGCCGGTCGCCGTCTCAGTAGGCGACGCGGTCGTCGCCGCGGGCGAGGTGGCCGGCGACGTCGTCTTGCTCGAACTCCCGCTGCTGCCGCAGGCAGCGAGCGCGAGGACCGAGGCCAGCACGCCTGCGGCGAGCAGATAGGTGCGTTTCATATCTCTCCTTTGTCAGACATTCATGTCGGGTCAGATCAGGCCGGCGCCAACTCCAGTTCTGCGGCCGTGCGGCTCCCGCGCCTGGAAAACCGCTCGGAGACGCCTGGCGACACGATCAGCCGCTCGACCCCGATCAATGCCAGGTCGGCGACGACCGCGAGCAGAGCGACGATGATGCCGGCGCTCACCATCGCCGGATAGCCGCTGTGTGGGTCGTTGATCGTTTGCGTGCCGTCGATGATGAGCCGGCCCAGACCGCCGAGGAACGGGGCGTACGCGGCAACGGTCGCGGTGGCGATCACCTGCAGCGTCGAACTGCGCAGCCCGGACATGATCAGTGGCAACGCGATCGGGAACTCGACCTGGCGCACCACCTGCCCGCCGGTCATGCCCATGCCTTTCGCCGCGTCGCGAACCGCCGGGTCGACGTTCTGTACGCCGGCGTACGTACTCGTCAAAATCGGCGGGATGGCCAGCACCACAAGCACGATCTCGACCACCACGAAGTACGGGAACGCACCGATCGGCACCAGCCCCGGGATGGTCGTAGTGGCGTGGATCTTGGGCGATAGCCAGATGACTAGCAGCACGACGAAGCCCAGCGACGGCACGGCGCGCAGTCCGTTGGCCAGGCCGGCGACCGCCAGCACACCCCGGCCGGTGTGCCCGATCCAAAGGCCGAGCGGCAACGCGATCAGCGTCGCGACGGCGATCGCGATCAGCGTGTAGAACACGTGCTCGCGGATGTGCACGAGCAGCCCGTTCGGACCCCACCAGTTCGCCGGGTCGTTGAGCCACACACCCACCCGGTCGAGGTTGAGGCCGTTGTTGTCGGCCAGCGCGCTCATCGCTCCCGCACCGCCTGCTGCCAGGGCGTGAGCAGCCGGATGCCCAGCACGATCACGACGTCGAACAGCAGCGCCAGCACGACGATCAGGATCAGGCCGAGCAGGATCGGCGGCAGCGAGTTCAGCTGCGATCCCTCGGTGAACAGCGTGCCGAGTTGGGCCACGCCTAGCAGGGACGCCACCGAAACGAGGCTGACGTTGGACACGGCTGCCACTCGCAGTCCGGCGCCGATCACCGGCACCGCGATCGGAAACTGCACGGCAAACAGGCGTTGCCGGTTGGTGTACCCCATGGCCGACGCCGCCGACAGGGTCGTGTTCGAGACGGACGAGAGGCCGTCGGCCACCACGCGTACCAGCAGCGCCACGGTGTAGACCGTGAGGGCGACGGCCACGTTGATCGGCGACAGGATCCGCGTGCCGAGCAGACCCGGCAGCACCAGGAACAGCACGAGCGACGGGATGGTGTAGGCCAGCCCGGCCACCGTGACCACCGGCGGGTACGTCCAGCGATAGCGACTGGCCAGCCAGCCGATGGGCAGCGCGATGATTAGCCCGACGACCAGCGGCAGTGCGGCCAGCCAGATCGTCGTCCAAGTCCAGTGCACGACGTCGCTCTGGTTGTCGCGGAAGTATGTCCACACATTCATGACGTGCCGATCGCCGCGGGGGCACGCCGGGCTTGCTCGGCGTGGGCCTCGATGCGGGCCAGCACGTCGGACACGCCGACCGTCCCGGCGAAGCGGCCCTCGTCGTCGACGACGACGCCCCGCCCGCTGGGCGAGGACAGTGCCGCGTCGAGGGCCTCGCGCAGGGTGCCGCCCTGAGTGGCCAGGGTGCCGCCGAGGTTGAGCAGCTCGGGGGTCACCTCGCCGGTGAGGGCGCTTCGCGGCACGCCGGTGAGGGCTAGCCACCCCTGGGGCTGCTGGTCGGTGTCTACGACGAGCACCCAGCCGTCGCGGGCGGCCTCGGGCGCACCGGCCAGCTCGGACCCGAGCGCGACGGTGCCCTCGCGGTGCAGCGGCAGGGCGTCGGCGACGGTGAAGCCGAGGGCGCGGTAGCCCCTGTCGCGTCCGACGAATCCGGCGACGAACGAGTCGGCCGGCCGGGAGAGCAAGTCGGCTGGGGTGGCGAACTGGGCCAGCCGACCGCCGACGCGCAGCACCGCGACATGGTCGCCGAGCTTGATCGCCTCGTCGATGTCGTGCGTGACGAACACGATCGTCTTGGCCAGGTCAGCCTGCAGGCGCAGGAATTCGTCCTGAAGTTGGGCGCGCACCACAGGGTCGACCGCGGAGAACGGCTCGTCCATCAGCATGACCTGGGGGTCGGCGGCCAGCGCGCGGGCGACGCCCACCCGTTGCTGCTGCCCGCCGGAGAGTTGCGCCGGGTACCGCTTCGCGAGCTGGGCCGGCAGGCCGACCCGCTCGAGCAGTTCCATCGCCTTGGCCCGGGCCTCCCGTCGATTCTCCTTGAGCAGGAACGGCACGGTGGCGACGTTGTCGACGACCGTGCGGTGCGGGAAGAGCCCGGCCGCCTGGATGACATAGCCCATGCCGCGCCGCAGTTGCGGGGGCGGCACCGTCGAGATGTCCTTGTCGTCGAGCCAGATCCGGCCCTCGGTGGGGTCGATCATCCGGTTGATCATGCGAAGGCTCGTGGTCTTGCCGCAGCCAGACGGACCGACCAGCACGGTGATCTGGTGCGACGGCGCCTCCAGGCTCAACTCGTGGACCGCGACCGTGCCGTCGGGGTAGCGCTTGGTGACAGACTCGAACCTGATCATCAGCCGGCCACCTCCCGGTCGCGGTGCACGCCGAGCTGAGCGGCCAGGCCGCGGGCCTCGTGGGCGACGATCTGCCCGTATTCGTGCATCGTCCGGTTGTCGATTCGAAACGTCGGGCCGAGCAGGTTGAGGGCGCCGGCCACCCCGCCGGGACGGCGGATCGGGGCCGCGATCGCGGTGACGTCGGGCTCGACCCGGTCGCGCTGGGCGACGTATCCGACCTCCGGCACGACGCCGCGCAGCGCGTCTCCTACCGCGAGCCCCTCGTACGGCATGGCGCGGCCGACCCAGCTGGTGTGCCGCACCGTGTGGGTCCCCTCGACCATTGCGACGTAGATCGCGGTGTCGTCGGGCCCCTCGATGCTGAGGTAGGCCGACTCCCCGGTGGCCGCAACGATCCGGCGCAGCGCCGGCTCGGCCATAGTGACGAGCGCCTGCCGGCCCAGCGACGCCGCGCCGAGCTGGATGAGCCGCGCACCCGGGTGGTAGTAGCCCGCCTCGTCGCGGTGTACGAACGCCGCTTGTTCCATGGTGCGCAGCAGCCGCAGCGCGGTACTCGGCGCGAGCCGGGCACGGCGCGCACAGGTCGCGAGGCTCAGCGGCGCGTCGGCGCACACTTCCGCGAGCAGCTCGAGCGCACGCTCGACTGCTCGGGTGGGCGCCCCCGCGACACTCGTCATTCGTCAGGCCTTATCTATAGGGCTGATCAGCTTTGCCGCCTCGTGGAATGCAGCTTCCGTCAGACGGTCCAGCCTCGCACAGGGTTCGGACATGGGGCTGGCCCCCGTGTTCGAATCGTTACCTCGACCTGGCTGCCAGTCGGTCGGCTCAGACCAGCTCCACCGGGCAGTACCCGGCCTTGGCCAGCCGACCGTCGGCGCTCAGCAGCGGCACGCCGAGGCGCACGGCAAGCGCGACGTAGAGCGCGTCGTAGAAGGACAGGCTGTCGCGGTATTGCCAGGCCAACTCGGCAACCGGGCCGACATGCGGGTAGCGGTGCTGCACGAGCGCGCGAAGCGATCGCAGCGCAGCACTTGCCTCAGCCATGCTGATCAGCCCGGCGCGAGCATGACGTCGCAACACATTGCCGACCTCGGCGTCGACCAGGTGTGGCGCGTGTCGACGCATCTCGGGCAGCCGGGCCCGCAGTGCGCGCGCGTCCTCACACTTGCCGGTCGTTGCCAGTACGAGCGCCGATGCGTCGACGACATAGTCGACGTGGTCGCTCATCGACGATCTGCGGCCAGGTCGGCAAGGATCGACTCGCGGGTCGAACCCGGGGTGTCGCTCGATACATGGGCCGATTCCAGCTCTACCAGAACCTCGTCGGTCGTGGGCAGGTAGGCAAAATCGATGACGACCTCGCGCATGTACGACTGGATGGACCGGCCTTTGGCCCGGGCACGCTTGCGGATCACCTCGTAGGCGTCCTCGGGGACCTCGCGTATCTGGATTGTCGCCACAGCGCTACCTTAGCGCCGCAGCGCTACGGGTGCCAGCGCAAGTGGACGGCGGGCGGTTTGCGAAACACCAGCCCGCGAGCTGCGGTGTCCTCGGCGAGGTGGAGGCCCGGAAGCTCGAGCAGCGCAGCGAGCGCGGTGGCCGCCTCGAGTCGGGCCAGGTCCATGCCGATGCAGACGTGCGGTCCACGCGCGAAGGCCAGATGCCGGCGGACATTCGGGCGGCGGATGTCGAAGCGGTCCGGTTCGGCGAAGACATCGGGGTCGCGGTTGGCGCCGGCGATCGACACCGTCACTTGGTCACCGCGCCGGATCTCCGCAGCGCCCAGGACGACGTCTCGAGTCGCGTAGCGGTCGACGACTGCCGCCGCCGGTTCGAGGCGCAGCGACTCCTCCACGGCGGCGCCGATCAGGCTGTGGTCGGCCCGGATCGCATCCAGCTCGTCGCGATTCGACAACACGTGTACCACCAGGTTAGAGATCATGCCCTCGGTCGTCTCGATTCCGCCGAACATCAGCACGGCTGTATTCGAGGCGGTCTCGTCGAGATCGAGGCCCGGGACTGCCGACTCGATCCGCTCGCGGAGTGCGGCGAACGCGGCCGGCCCCTCCGGCGGAATCGGCCGCCCGGCACTCACTCCCGACACCGCCGAGACGATCGCGTCGTACCAGCGCAGCACGGTGCCGGTGTCCACCTCGGGCAGGCCTAGCGCCTCGGCTACTACGGCCACGGCGAGCGGGCCGGCCAGGCCGCGGCGCAATTCGGCATGGCCCGGCGGTAGCGCCGCGACGAGCCGGCGCGTCTCGTCCGTGACGAACGGCGCGAAGCGGTCGGCGGGCCGCAGCGCGCCGTGGAACGCGGCGCGGTGCCGGGCGTGCTCGGCTCCGTCCAGAGAGAGCATGCTCGGGCCGACGACCAGGGCGGTGGAGAACCGCGGATCGTCCACGGTGAAGGTCGCCGTGTCGCGCAGCACCTGATCGGCGAGGTCGTAGCGAGTGACCAGCCACGCGGACAGCACGGGCAACCAGGCCACCGGCTCGGTGACGCGCAGGCGGGCGAGCACCGGGTGCAGGTCACCTTCGAGCTCCTCGATGGTGATCGTCACGATCTCAGCCTGGCACGGGTGGCGGGTGATGCGTGCCATGTGGTTACCGGTCAGTAACCCACGTAGGCTTCGGCGAATCGGCAACCCCCAGAAGGAGACCCGGTGGCGCTCCGCCTGACCATCGCGTTGCTCATGCTCGCCGTGACTGCGGTTATCGCGGGGCACCGGGGCGCATGGCTGGTGCGGCTGATCCGTTCGGGACAGCCGGCGCTGGGCCGCACCGACGACATCAAGGACCGGGTGCGGGACCAGTTCACCGAAGTCTTCGGCCAGCGCAAATTGCTCAAGTGGTCCCTGCCGGGTGTAGCCCACTTCATGACGTTCTGGGGATTCATCGTCCTGTTCATCACCATCATCGAGGCGTTCGGCGCGCTTACCATCAGCCAGGACTTCGCGTTTCCCTGGTTCGGCCACGCTCGCTGGCTGGGCTTCTTGGAGGATCTGTTCGCCGTCGCGGTGCTCGTGGCGATCATTACGTTCGCGATCATTCGCCTGCGCCAGGCACCCGAGCGGCGGCACCGGGCATCACGCTTCTACGGCTCGCACACCGGTGCCGCCTGGGCGGTGCTTGGCATGATCTTCTTGGTTATCGCGACGCTGCTGCTCTACCGTGGCGCGCAATACAACACCGGGCACTTCCCGTGGGGCAAGTCGAAGGCGCCGTTCGCCTCGTACCTGGTATCGCGCGCGCTGGGTGACGGCGCGTACAACCAGGGCGTCGAGACCTTCTTCCTGATCGCGCAAATGGCGGTGGTCTTCGGCTTCCTCATCCTGGTGCTGCACTCGAAGCACCTGCATATCTTCATAGCGCCGCTCAACGTGCTGACCAAGCGCGAACCGGACGGTCTGGGGGCGTTGCTCCCCGTCGCCGACCCGGCGGGCAAGCCCATCGACTTCGCCGACGTGGAGAACCTGTCCGAGGACACCCAGTTCGGGCGCGGCAAGATCGAGGACTTCACTTGGAAGGGCTACCTCGACTTCTCGACGTGCACCGAGTGTGGGCGGTGCCAGTCGCAGTGCCCGGCCTGGAACACCGGCAAGCCCCTCTCGCCCAAGCTCGTGATCATGGATCTGCGCGATCACCTCTTCGCCAAGGCCCCTTACCTCATCGGGGGAAAGTCCGCGCCGGATGACACCAAGGTCGAGGCGCACGAGCCGCATGTGCCCGAGTCGGGGTTCGGCCGGGTGCCCGGATCCGGACCGGACCAGGCGGTGCGTCCGCTCGTCGGCGACCTTATGTCCGGCGGGGTCATCGACCCGGACGTGTTGTGGTCGTGCACCACCTGCGGTGCGTGCGTCGAGCAGTGCCCCGTCGACATCGAGCACGTCGACCATATCGTCGACATGCGCCGTTACCAGGTGCTGATCGAGTCGGCGTTCCCGTCCGAGGCCGGCGTGATGCTTCGCAACATCGAGAACAAGGGCAACCCCTGGGGCCTGGCGGAGAGAGCCCGCGAGGAGTGGATGGACGGGCTGCCGTTCGAGATCCGGCGCGCGGTGCCCGGCCAGCCTCTGGACGCCGACATCGAGTACCTGTACTGGGTGGGCTGCGCCGGCGCGCTCGAGGACCGCGCTCGCAAGGTGACGCGGGCGTTCGCCGAATTGCTAGACACGGCCGGCGTTTCGTTCGCCGTACTGGGCAGCGCCGAGACGTGCACCGGCGACCCGGCCCGACGGCTGGGCAACGAGTTTCTGTTCCAGATGCAGGGCATGCAGAACGTCGAGACGCTGAACTCCATCACCAGGGCCGCGCCACTCAAGATCGTCGCCACCTGCCCGCACTGCTTCAACACGCTGGCCAACGAGTACCCGCAGCTCGATGGGCACTTCGACGTCATCCACCACACGCAGCTGCTCGGCCGGCTGATCGCCGAAGGCAGGTTGACGCCGGTCGAGCCGGTGGCCAAGAAGATCACCTACCACGACCCCTGCTACCTCGGGCGGCACAACAAGGTCTACACGCCGCCGCGCGAGGTGCTGGGCACGATCCCGCAGCTCGAAGCGGAGGAGATGCATCGCTGCAAGGAGCGCGGCTTCTGCTGCGGTGCCGGCGGCGCGCGGATGTGGATGGAGGAGAAGATCGGCAAGCGGATCAATATCGAGCGCACGGAGGAGGCGCTCGGCCTCGACCCGGACATGATCTCGACGGCGTGCCCGTTCTGCATGGTCATGCTCTCCGATGCCGTGACCGCCAAGCAGTCGATCGGCGAGGCACGCGAAGACGTCGCCGTCCTGGACGTGGCGCAGATCCTGCAGCAGTCCCTGCGACGCTGAGCGGCCGTTCCCGATGATCTTGGACTTCCGGTCGATGTTCAGCCACAACTCCTAGATCACCGCGGGCGGGCAGGCCGGCCGGGCGTCGCGCACCCGATTCGACCCGTGCAACGGTTGGCGCATGGAAGACGAAGTCATTCCGATCCTGCGCGTCGGCGACGTCGCTGAGGCGCTGAGCTGGTACCAGCGGCTGGGGTTCGCCCAGGAGTGGGAACACCGCTTCGAGGCCGGTTTTCCCGCATTCGTATCGATCGCTCGCGAAGGCATGCGGCTGTTCTTGTCCGAGCACACCGGCGATGCTCGACCCGACACGCTCGTCTACCTGCGCGTGCGCGACGTGGATGAATTCGCCGCCAAGCTCGGCCGGCCTGTCGAGGAACGTCCATGGGCGCGCGAGGTCCACGTTCGCGACCCTGATGGGAACCGCCTGCGGATCGGCACGCCGGTCAGTGCGCAGGCCGACTCGACATAATGCGGCCTATGCCCAAGCCACCTGTTCCTGCTGAGTTTTCCGCCGTGCTGGCTAACCCGAATCCCTGCGTTATCGGACTCGTGAAGGAGAACGGCGCACCGATCACGGTCGCGACCTGGTACCTCTGGGAGGACGGCCGCGTGTTGGTCAACATGGACGAGGGCCGCAAGCGGCTGGATTACCTACGCGTCGATCCGCGCGTGTCACTCACCATGCTCGACGGGGATCGCTGGTATCGGTCGATCAGTCTGCGCGGCCGCGTCGCGTCGCTGACCGACGACCCCGATCTCAGCACCATCGACCGGCTCGCAAGGCACTTCACGGGCCGGCCGTACCGCAACCGCACTCGCGGGCGGGTGAGCGCCTGGATCGACGTCGAGCAGTGGTACGCCTGGGGATTCCGCTGACCGGACAACGTGCCGCGACGCCCCCGACGTTTGAGAGGCCGCGCGTGGATCGTGGCTCGGCTTCGTGATGACAGGCGCGCTCCTCGCTGGATCCGCCGACTAGCGCGTTGAGCCGGCGGCGGAGCCGCACGAGGCCACAGCGACCGCCGAGGTGGCAGCGCTCGTCGCCACCTCGCCCGTGCCGCCCAGTGCACATGAGTCGCGCCGGGCACCGATGTCACGTCGGTGGACGTCGTGCTCGATCACGACCCGGGGCCACCGGTGCGTCGCACCCTGCCCGCCGCACCCGCGCGGCGATTCGTGGCGCTGATCAACGGCCTGCCGGTCTGGCCACCGGGCACTTACAACTGTCCGATGGGCAGCGGCGCTCGCGACCACCTGCTGTTCCACGCCCCGCGAAGCAGCGTTGCCGTCACCGTCTCGGCGACCGGCTGCGGCACCGTCGAGATCGGGTCCGGTGCCTCCTACCTGCGGGGGGCGCAGAGGTGGACCGGCTGTTGCGGTCGCTGCTCGGACTGCGATAGAGCTGTGTTACTCCCCGTCGCGGGGCAGGGTCGCCGCGAGCTGGGCGGCCAACACGGTGGGCGCCTGGACGAGCGACGGGCCGTACCACGTCACGTGTCGCCCGCTGACCAGAGCGACGTCCTGGTTCGGGAAGCACTCCGGTCCGTCCGTGGCGCTGAACGCGTACGGCTCGTCGGGTAACACGACCAGTTCGGTGCCGTGCAGGTCGTCGAGCCGCATCCGGGGGTAGCGCTCGGGGGCGTCAGCGAACGCGTTGCGCACGCCGAGGCGCGCCAGCACGTCTCCGGCGAATGTGTCTCGGCCCAGGACCATCCACGGGCGCCGCCAGATCGGCACCACCGCTCTGCGGGGCGGGCCCGGCTGCACCGCTGCCCAGGCCGCCTCGGCGTTGTCCAGCCAAGCTGGACGATCTACCCGGCAGGCCAGCGCGAGCAGGCGACCCAGAGAGGCGAACGCCTCGTCGACGCCGCGAACCCGGGTCACCCACACCGCGAGGCCTGCGGCCCGCAGCGCGTCCAGGTCGGACGGGCGGTTCTCCTCCTCGTTGGCCAGCACCAGGTCGGGGGACAGCTCGACGACCCGGGTGACAGCGGGGTTCTTCGTGCCGCCCACCCGCGGCACGTCGAGGTCGGCCGGGCACCAGTCCGTGGCCCCGACCAGCAACGCTGGTGCGGTGGCTGCCACCGACTCGGACAGGGACGGCACCAGTGACACCACGCGCGCGACCCGGGGCGGCACGGCCACCCGCGTGCCCAGATCGTCGAGCATGACCCTAGGCATACCGGATCGACCGAGCGGACAACGCCAGGGGCCTGCGGGCGCGTTGTCTTTCTGAGAGCCTGGCCCACAAGCGTACGGAGGACCGCATCGCGAGGGAGGCTCGGTGACGTTCGATGAGTTCGCGGCGACGCGGCTCGATGCCGTGCTGCGCTTCGCCGTGGTGCTCACGAACGACCGCGGGCTGGCTGAGGACGTCTTACAAGAGGTCCTGATTCGGGCCCACCAACGGTGGGACCAGATCGGCATGATGGAGCATCCGGAGGCATACGTCAGACGCATGGTGGTCAACGAGTTCCTGTCCTGGCGCCGCAAGTGGGCGCGTTACGTCCCGCAGGCGGACGTCGAACCCGCGACGACCCAGGCCGATCACGCCGACGCGCAGGCGGAGCGGGCGACGCTGCTCGCCGAAGTGGCGAAGCTGCCGCGCCGGCAGCGGGCGGTCCTGGTGCTGCGGTACTACGAGGGGCTGTCCGACGCGCAGATCGCCGAGGTGCTGGGCTGTGCGGAGACCACGGTGCGCGGGTACGCGTTTCGGGGGCTGGCTGCGCTGCGGATCGAACTGACGTCGGCGGACCTGACGTGAGAGACGAGGACGAGCTGCGGGCGGCTTTCCAACAGAAGGCCGCCGAGGCGCCTCGCGCTGCGGACGTGTTGCGCGCCGTGCGCACCCGCGAGGCGTCGCCGCCTGCTCCGCGGCGCCGCTGGCTGATGCCTGCGGTGGCGGGCGCGGCGGCAATCGCCGTGGGTCTCCCGCTGGGCATCGCGTTGTCACACTCATCCAGCAGCGAGAAGAAGAGCGGTGGCGCAGCCCAGGGTGAGACGGCCGCCGCCAATGGGCGTTACTCAGAGAGCTCCGGCGCCGGCGCGGGCGCACAGCGCAACGCCCCGGAAGCGACCGCTGCCCAAATCTGCAGCCAGGCTGCCGTCACGGTGAGCGTACAGAGCGACACGCTCCGCATCACCTCGCGCGGCGCTGCGTGCCAGCTCGCCCGCGTCCCGAGCGTGCAGGCGGGCGCTGCCCCGGGGGCCATGACGACTGCTCCGGCCCGCGAATTCGGCACGCTCCTTCCGCACACCACCGCGACCGCACCGTTGCATTGGACGGGGTCGTGCACCACTCGCACGGGTCGTGTCATCCGGATCGACTGGGGTGCCGGGCCGGTCGTGGTACACGCTGCGGGGCTACCAGAGGCCTCCTGCGGTGCCGCGTCGGTCGGTCCGTTTCACGGCTTGCACTAGCCCGGTTCGCGTACCCTCGTTCGCGTGGGAACCCGGGCCGTCATCGACTACGCGCTGCAGCGCCGCGCGCGGCTGTCCGATGTCGCGCTCGGCCGGGTGTCGCGTGACGAGGCCTGTGACGCCCACCCCTACCTGCGCCTCGCGGCCCGCCATTACGGGGTGCCGGCGCGGCGGGCCTGCCCGGTCTGTGACAAGACACGGCTCACGCTCGTCCACTACGTCTACGGCGATGCGCTCGGGCGCATCGCCGGCCAGGCGAAGTCCCGTGCCGAGCTCGCCCGCATGGCGGCAACCCTGCCCGAGTTCGACGTGTACGTCGTCGAGGTCTGCCCCGACTGCGGGTGGAACCATCTGGTCCGCTCGTACGTGCTAGGGGCCGCGTCCGCATGAGCGACGCGGCACCCCCCCAGCCTCCACGCATCCCACGCCGTTTCGACCCCAACCGGCGACGCCCCATCGAAGAGCACCTGCCGCAGCGATGGCAGCGCCACCGGCAGCGAAAGCGCGCTCGACTGGCCGCGATGACCCGCACGCGGCGGATCTGGCGGCGCGTGGGGCTGAGCTTCGTCTGGCTGCTCGGTTTCATTGCCGCGATCATGGCCAGCGCGGTCGTGCTGTTCTACACGCTCGGGAATGTGCCGCGTCCGGAGGATCTGCCGGTGCCGCAGGCGGCGCTCGTCCAGTACTCGGACGGCTCGGTGCTCGCCCAGCTCGGCACGAACCGGATCCCGGTGCCGCTGTCGAAGGTGCCGGAGCAGGTGCGCTGGGCCGTCCTGGCGGCGGAGGACCGCAACTTCTACTCCGAGCCGGGCGTCTCGATCAAGGGCACGCTCCGCGCCGCGCTGCACGACATCGTTGGTGGTGACGTGCAGGGCGGATCGGGCATCACCCAGCAGTACGCCAAGAACGCCTACCTCACCGACTCGCGGACCCTGACCCGGAAGCTGCGCGAGCTGGCGATCGCGGTGAAACTGTCCCGGCAATATTCGAAAGACCAAATCCTCGAGTGGTACCTCAACACCGTTTACTTCGGGCGCGGCACATACGGCATCGAGGCGGCGTCCGAGGCCTACTTCGGGGTGAGCGTCGACAAGCTGAACGTCGCGCAGGGCGCGCTGCTCGCCGGTTTGCTGCGCTCACCGGGCTATTACGACCCAGCGGAAAACCCAGGCCCGGCCCATGAGCGGTGGCGCTACGTCATGGACGGACTGGTCACCACGCACCATCTGAGCGCCGAGCAAGAGGCGACGATCGCGTTTCCCAAAACGAGACCCGATCATTCGCGCGCGACGAGCGATCCGAACGGCCTGATCGGCGCCGCGGTCACCAGCGAGCTGGAGCAACTCGGTATCAACGAGGCGACCATCAACACCAAGGGCCTGCGCATCCGCACCACCATCGACCGTGCCGCGCAGACCGACGCGATCGACGCGATCCACCAGACGTTCGCCGACCTGACGCCCAAGCAGCGCAACATGAAGAACGCACTCGTCGCGGTCGACCCGCAGAGCGGGGCCATCCTCGCGTATTACGGCGGCCCGAACGGCAAGAACTACGCCGGCGGGGAGGACTACTTCGACTACGCGGGGCAGGGTTGGCGTCCACCCGGTTCGTCGTTCAAGCCGTACACGCTGGCCGCGGCGCTCAGCCAGAACCTGCGGGGGAACAAGCCGGCGTACGCCATCAACTCGATCGTCGACGGCAGCCAGACCCGGGTCATCGACGGCACCACGATCAAGAACGATCCGAGTGACGCCCAGTACGCCGGGCACGTCACGCTGGCGTTCGCGATGAAGGTGTCCCTGAACACGGCCTTCGACGGGCTCGCATCCGACATCGGGCCCTCGAACGTGGCCGCGACGGCCTGGGCGGCCGGCATTCCGAAGACGCGCGGCGACAGCCGGACACTGACCAGTGCCGACGGCAGGACGCACTTCGGCATCGGCATCGGCGACTACCCGGTGCGCCCACTCGATCAGGCGGTGGGATTCGCCACCTTCGCCGATGGCGGTGTCACGCACCCGGGCTACCTGGTGCAGGAGGTCACCGACGCGCAGGGGCACGTGCTGTACAAGCACAAGGACGCCAGCCAGCGCGCATTCGACCCTCGGGTGGCCAATGACGTGACGGTCACCCTCAAGCCGGTGCCCGGATTTTCCGGGGTCGCACTCGACGGCCGCGAGTCGGCGGCCAAGACCGGGACGGAGGGCATCCAGTCGGGGCCCAACGAGGGCCGCAACAGCGACGCCTGGATGGTCGGCTACACCCCGCAGGTGAGCACGGCGGTCTGGGTCGGCAGCGGCAATTCGACCCAGGCGATCTACAACGCCGACGGCGGCAACGAGTACGGCCGTGACCTGCCCGGCAAGGCGTGGAAGACGTTCATGGACAGCTACCTCGCCGACAAGCCTGACCTACCCATGGCGTCCACCCAGCAGATCGGAGGCGGCCAGGATGCCTACACGCAGCCGCCACCCACACCGACGACCACGGCGACCCCGACGCCCACGGTGTCGACGCCGTCCACGTCCGGCAGGCCTACGTCGGGCCGCCCCACGCCGACGCCGTCGATCACCGTGCCGACGCCCACAGTGCCGTCTCTGACCCTGACTCCGATACCGACCGTGTCCGTGCCGACCCCCTCGCTATCGCGGCCCGGCCGGGCTCCGACGCCGGCCGGCTAGCTCAGCACCGCGTGCGAGGATGCCCCGGTGAGTCACGCGGCACCGGCTGATCAGGTCCCGAGCCGCAACGACCCGACGGTGTGGCGGGCGAGCCGGGTCATCGGCGGTCCGTGGGGACGGCATGCGGGCGCGATGTCGTGGTGGACGCCGCTGCGCGCGTTGTTGCTGCTCGCGTCGTTCACCCTGCTGCTGGCCTATGGTCAGAAGGCGCCGTGCGCCGACGGCAACTGGACGGGCAACAAGCAGTACACGCATGCCTGCTATTCGGATGTGATCCCGCTCTGGGGCGCCGAGCGGCTCGACGCCGGTGCCGTGCCTTACCGCGACAACGCCGTCGAATATCCCATCCTGACCGGCGGATTCATGTGGGCAACGGCGGCGGTGACCCGGGCTGTACACACGATCTTCAACAACCAGGACGAGGGCGTGCTGTTCGCGGTGCTCACCAGCATCGGGCTCGCCGCCTGCGGGTTGCTCGTCGTGGCCGGCACAGTGGGCGCGGCGGGCCAGCGCCCGTATGACGCTGCCATCTTCGCGCTCAGCCCGCTGCTGGTGTTCCATGCGTTCTCGAACTGGGACCTGCTGGCGATGGCGCTCGCGGCATGCGCGCTCTGGGCGTGGGCGCGGTCGCGGCCGGTCGCCGCGGGCGTCCTGATCGGCCTCGGTGTGGCAGCGAAGCTGTACCCGATCTTCCTGCTGGTGCCCATTGCCATCCTGGCAGTCCGTACCGCACGGTATCGTCCGGCGATCTGGTGCGCGGTGGCCGCCACCGCGACGTGGCTGGCGGTCAATGTGCCGTTCGCCGCCGCCTACTACAACGGGTGGCGTGAGTTCTACGCATTCAGCGCGACGCGGGACGCGGAGGCCAGCACGTTCTGGTACATCGGGCATTACCTGGCCACCACCGGCATCGGAAACGGATACCCACCCGGATGGTCGCCGCCCGGCGCAGTCGTGGCAGTAGCGCTGATCCTTGCGCTGGGCGCAGTCGCGACGCTCGGGCTGTGGGCCCCCATACGCCCACGCATGGCACAGCTGGCGTTCCTCGCAGTGTTCGCCTTCCTCATCACCACCAAGGTGTGGAGCCCGCAGTACTCCCTGTGGCTGGTGCCACTCGTTGCATTGGCTCGTCCGCGATGGCGGATCACGCTCTTGTGGCAGTTCAGCGAGATCGTCGTCTGGCTGGTTACCTTGCTGTGGCTGCTCGGGTTCAACGATGGCTCGCACGCCACCGACTACGGGTGGCTGATGCTCGCCCTGCTGGTCCGGGACGCGTTCCTGTTCATAATCGCCGGCCTGATCATTCACGAGATGTGGCATCCCGAGGCCGACGTCGTCCGCGCCAGTGGGCTCGACGATCCGGGCGGCGGCCCGTACGACGGGGCGCCGGACGTTTGGCGACAACGTCTGATCCAGCGGCGTGCGAGGTACGTCGGCACCATCCCGCAGGAAGAAGTCGCGCGCTGACGCCGACATTGCTCAGCCGAGATCGTTGCTCAGGGGAGCGCAATGACTGCCAGCAAGACACCGGTTTTGGTGATCATGGGTGTGTCCGGATGCGGGAAATCCACGGTGGCCGGCCTGCTCGCCGGGCGGCTGGGCTGGGATCTCGCCGAGGGCGATGACATGCACTCCGCTGCGAACATCGCGAAGATGGCGGCCGGCCACCCTCTAACGGACGAGGATCGCTGGCCTTGGCTCGCCAGGGTCGCGGAGTGGATTCGCGCGCACACCACGGCACACCGCCCGGGCATCGTGACCTGCTCCGCGCTCAAGCGCAGCTACCGCGATGTGCTGCGCGGCGACGACGTGGTCTTCGTCTACCTGGCAGCTTCCCGCGAGCTGATCGCGCGGCGGCTGGCGGCGCGGCACGGGCACTTCATGCCAGCGGCGCTGCTGGATTCGCAGTTCGCGGCCCTCGAGCCGCCCGGACCGGACGAGCAGGCGATCACCGTCGACATCAGCGGCTCACCCAACCAAACCGCGTCGCTGATCATGGCCGCGCTGCACCTGCCGACCGCCACGGACGGGGACACGCAATGAGAACAGCCGGGGCGGTAGCGGCCCGTTCGGCTCAGGCCGCCAGTGCCTTTCGCAGGAACTCGATGTCGTCGGCCTGACCCTCGCGCGGCGTCTCGACGATGACGTCGCCGCCGGCGCCGCGGGCGATACCTGCGATCACGTCCGGGTCGATCTGACCGTCGGCCATGTTCGCATGCCGATCCGCGCCGGAGTCGAAGGCGTCGCGACTGTTGTTGGCGTGCACCAGATCGATGCGGCCCGTGATCGCGCGCACCCGGTCGACGATGCCGTCGAGCTCTTCGCCTCCCGTGTACGCGTGGCACGTGTCGAGGACGAAGCCGGGGCCGTACTCGCCGATCACGTCCCACAACTCGGCGAGCCGGTCGAAGTGCCGCGCCAGCGCGTTGTTGCCGCCCGCGGTGTTCTCGATCAGGATCGGTAACCCGAACCCGCCCTGGTCCGCGGCGTAGGTGAACGTCTTGCGCCAGTTGTCGATGCCCACGGCTGGATCGTCACGCGCGTTCAGGTGCCCGCCGTGCACGATCAGGCCCTTCGCGCCGAGCGCCGCCGCTCCGGCGGCGTGCTGCTGTAGCAACTTGCGGCTCGGGATGCGGATGCGGTTGTTCAGCGTCGCCACGTTGAGGACGTATGGCGCGTGAATGTAGATCGTGAGCCCGCTCTTCTTGATGTCGTCGGCGTGGGCGTGTTCGACGGGCGCCTTCCAGCCCTGCGGGTCGGCGAGGAAGAACTGGGCAGCGTGGGCACCGACCGATGTCGCCGCCGGGATGGGATCGGCCGAGTCGACGTGCGCTCCGATGACGGGCACTGTTGCTCCTCCTTCGGTCATCGCGCGAGCGCTCACTCGCTCGCTCCGAGCCTAGGACGGCGGGCCGACTGTGCCGTCTCATGCGCCTGCAGGGCACGATGCCGTGAATGTGCGAGATCGTGGTTGGGTAACGTCACCCTGACGGCGCCCGCTCGTTGTACGGACGTCGGCAATCACCCAGGAGCGCCGCATGCAGATCGCCCGCTGGCTGGTCGGGGCCTTCGGGCTCGGCGTCGCCGTGGGTGCGGTCGCGACCGCCGCTCCGGCTGACGCATCGACGACGGTGACGGCACAGCTTGCCCTGTCCGGGGTCGTCACCGCGAACTCTCCGGCCGGGGGCAGCACCGTGGGCGTTCACCCCGGCGACTCCGTCGACCTCAGGCCGGCAAGCGTCCCGACCCAAGGTTTGAGCGCCCACGGCTTCCCACTCGGCGACGTTCTCGGCGGAGTGCTGGGCGGGGCCACGGGCTACCAGATCGTGCTGCACCTGCCGTCGACGTTTCCCGGCGGCAACCGCGACGTCAAGCTCGGCGCGTGCAGCAATCAGAAGGACCTGACGGTGAGTTTCCCGAACGCCGGGACGTACAACTTCACCTGGACGGCCTATGCGGTGAACCTGCTCTGCCTGGCCCCCGGCGACAGCATCACGCTGGACGGCAACGCCGCGAAGCAGCACGGCATCGCGCTGAACGCGCAGAGCCAGTGGATCGGCAAGATCGTCGTGGCGACCACCCCGCCCTCCGGCGGACTGTCGGTTCAGCTACCCGGGGTGAGCGCAGCGCCGCAGGTCGGCCCGGTGCAGCTACCGACCGTAGGGGTGCCCGGCGCCACCCTGCCGACGCTGGCGGCGAGCCTGCCCGGCACCGGTTCGGGGCCCGGCTCGTCGTCGCCCGCGTCGGTCGACGCGCCGAGCAACGCGGCGGCGGGCACAGGCAACCTGCCGCAGGGTCAGTCCGGTGCGGACCAGGTCGGGCCCAATGGCGACGCGCCGGACATCCGCGACGGCCACGCCCCGGACGCGCTCGACCCAGTGCTGCTGAACGGGCTGCGCGGCGTCGGCACAGGGCTCGGGCGCGGCACGCGCCCCGGCGACGGCGTGCCTGTCGCTCACAGTGCGCAGCCGCTCGGCCTGCCCGCCAACAAGCCGCCGGCCTGGCTGCCCCCGCTGCTGGCGATCATCGCCATCATCGCGCTGTCGCTGGTCACCGCGATGTACGCCCGGCTCTACCTGATGCGCCGGCAGGCCGGCTGATTTCCGGTCCGGACCCCCGGACAGGTACCCTGACACGGTTTGCATCCCCGCGACACCCGTCCTCGTTCGCAGGGACCCGGCAAAACTTGTCGCACCCGTGCGGCACCCTCCTGCCGTGGACCGTCCACGGCCGATGAGCCCATAGGAGGAATGGCACTGTCATGCGCCATTACGAAGTCATGGTGATCCTCGATCCGAGTCTCGAGGAACGCACTATCGCCCCGTCGCTCGACACGTTCCTGAACGTGGTTAAAAAGGACGGTGGCACCGTCGAGAAAGTTGACATCTGGGGCAAGCGCCGCCTTGCATACGAGATCGACAAGCACCCCGAGGGCATCTATGCCGTGATCGACCTGACCGCGGAGCCGGCCAGCGTGATCGAACTCGACCGGCAGCTCAACCTCAACGAGTCGGTGCTGCGGACGAAGGTCCTGCGGCCCGAGGCCCGGTAAGGAGACGCGATGGCCGGCGAGACCGTCGTCACCGTGGTCGGCAACCTGACCGCCGACCCAGAGCTGCGCTTCACCCCGTCCGGCGCCGCGGTCGCGAGCTTCACCATCGCGTCCACGCCACGGACGTTCGACCGCAACGCCAACGAGTGGAAGGACGGCGAGGCGCTGTTCTTGCGCTGTTCCATCTGGCGGCAGGCCGCCGAGAACGTTGCCGAATCGCTGCAGCGCGGGATGCGCGTGGTCGCGCAGGGCCGGCTCAAGCAGCGTTCGTTCGAGACCCGCGAGGGCGAGAAGCGCACCGTCGTCGAGATGGACGTCGACGAGATCGGCCCGTCGCTGCGGTACGCGACGGCGAAGGTCAACCGCACCCAGCGCGGATCGTCAACCGGTGGTGGCTTCGGCGCATCCGGCGGGGCCCCGGCCGACGACCCGTGGGGTTCCGCCCCGCCTGCCGGCAGCACCGACGAGCCCCCGTTCTAACTGGCGGTGCAGACCCGGATCCGCTCCGGCGGAATCTAATTAGGAGACACACGATCATGCCCAAGCAACCGGCGCGTAAGCCGAAAAAGAAGCAAAACCCACTCACCGTGGCCAATATTGAGTACATCGACTACAAGGACACGACGCTGCTGCGCAAGTTCATCTCGGACCGCGGCAAGATTCGGGCGCGCCGCGTCACCGGGGTCAGCGCGCAGCAGCAGCGCGAGATCGCCAGGGCGATCAAGAACGCACGGGAGATGGCGCTGCTTCCGTACACATCGACAGCCCGCTGAGCGCGCAGCAAGGGAGCACCATGAAGCTCATTCTCACCCGTGAAGTCGCCGGGCTGGGCCTGGCCGGCGACATCGTCGACGTGGCCGACGGCTACGGGCGCAATTTCCTGATCCCGCGCGGCTCGGCGATCGCGTGGACCAAGGGCGCCGAGCGACAGATCGCGCAGATCAAGCGGGCCCGGGATGCCCGGGAGATCCGCGACCGCAGCCACGCGCAGGAGCTCAAGTCGCAGCTCGAATCCCTTTCCGTCACCCTCCGTGCGCGTGCTGGTGCGGGCGGGAAGCTGTTCGGGTCGATCACCGCCAACGACATCGCGAGCGCGGTCAAGCAGGCCGGCGGGCCGCTTCTCGACCGCAAGCGCATTCAGTTGCCCGGACACATCAAGACGGTCGGCTCGCACGCCGTCACCGTCGAGTTGCATCCGGACGTGGTGGCAACCGTTCCCGTCCAGGTCACCGCTTTGTGATCGCTCGTCTTGGCTGCCGGGCATTCACGGAAAGCCCAGCCGGCCAAGACCATTGCAAGAATTTTTCGTCCACAGGCCGTGGACGAGCAATCCCCGGGATCACAGCGATTCATGGCGACGGCCGGGAGAATTCACAGGACCGTCCACGCCTGATCTACAAGCTGCCCACAACGTTATCCCCAGGTGTGTACACAGCACGGTTTGATGCGCGGGCCTCGATCGCCCTAGCGTGGTCGGCCGAGCGGCATGGCGGCTGTTCGCAGAAATTGTCAGTGCGGGCTCGGATGCTGTGCGCGTGGGCGCCGATCCGGGGTGGGTGAGTCAGGGGGGAGGGTCACGCGTGGTGCTCGCTGACGACACACGCGTCGCGTCGCCCGACTATGACCGCACCCCACCGCAGGACGTCCCCGCCGAGCAGTCAGTACTGGGGGGCATGTTGCTCTCCAAGGATGCAATCGCTGATGTCATCGAGGCATTGCGTCCCACTGACTTCTACCGGCCGGCGCATCAACTGATCTACGACGCCGTGCTCGACCTGTACGCGCGCGGCGAGCCGGCCGACGCGGTCACGGTTTCGGCCGAGCTGACCCGGGCGGGACAGCTGGCCCGGATCGGGGGAGCGGCGTACCTGCATACGCTGATCGCGACGGTTCCCACTGCGGCCAACGCCGGCTACTACGCACAGATCGTCGCCGAGAAGGCGATCCTGCGCCGGCTGGTCACCGCTGGCACGCGCATCGTGCAGATGGGCTACCAGACTGCGGCCGGCAGCGGCGACCTCATCGGCAGCGTCGACGACGTCGTCGACCGGGCGCAGGCCGAGGTCTACGACGTCACGGAGCGGCGCACCAGCGACGACTACGTGCACATCGAGTCACTGCTCACCGGCACGCTAACCGAGATCGAACGCATCGCCGACTCCGGCGGCGTCGGCACCGGCATTCCGACCGGATTCACCCGCCTCGACGAGATCACAAACGGGCTGCACCCCGGACAAATGATCACCGTGGCAGGCCGGCCAGGTAGCGGCAAGGCGCTTGCACTCGACACACCGCTGCCGACGCCGACGGGCTGGACGACGATCGGCGCCGTTCAGGTTGGTGACGCCCTGGTAGGCGCTGATGGCCGATCCACCCGCGTCGTGGCAGCGACCGACGTGATGCACGGGCGCCCGTGCTACGAGGTGGAGTTCTCCGATGGCACCGTGATCGTCGCCGACGCAGATCACCAGTGGCGCACCACGACCCGAGCTGAGCGCCGCGCGAACCCGAGGCCGCCGACATGGGCGCACACCGAGGCGAGGCGCCAGCGGGCGACCGCGTACGCCAACAAGGCCGCGGCGGAGGCCGATCAGGACGTCACCATCCGGGAGGCTGTCAGCGATCTCGGCGAAGAGCTTCGGCACGTGGTGCAGAAGGTGGCCTGGCGGCAGGGGCCTCGTGGCAGCGCGTTCCGGAGGGTGTCCGGGCCCATGCGCTCGTACAGGTGGCGGACCCCGGTGTACTCCCGGCATGAGCCAAGCGCCGCGATCGCAGCGCACGTCAACCGGTCCGTCAACTCCTGGCGCCGGGCACCAGCCTCCGGCACTGTCACGACACAGGAGATCGCCGCCTCCTTGCGCTGCGCCAGCGACGAACGGCTGAACCACGCCGTACCGTGCGCGGCTGCGCTGGCACTGCCGGACGCCGACCTCCTGATCCCTCCGTACACACTCGGGTGCTGGCTCGGCGACGGCTCATCCGACTCGGCCACGCTGACCTGTGCAGACGAACAGATCGTCGAGATCATTCGCGCTGAGGGCATCGAAGTTCGCCCCAGCGGAGCGAGACTGCGATATCGGCTCCGGTTGCCCGAGTCGACAGTCACCGCACGCCGGTGCGAGGTGTGCGGAGCATCGTTTCTCCCGGCGACGCCGAGCGTCCGCACGTGTGGGCGGGCTTGCGGCGGAAAGGTTCGGGCGTACGCGACTGCACCGCCCCTTCCGACCTGCCCGGACTGCGGCGGCCGAGTGAGCGGGTGGCGGCGGTGCCGTGGGTGCCACTCGGAACGAGGCACGGTGCAAGCCCGGCTTCGCACGCTGGGTCTTCTGCGCAACAAGCACGTCCCCCTCACGTACCTGCGAGCGAGCGAGGCCCAGCGGCGGGGGCTCCTGGCGGGCCTGCTCGACACCGATGGCCACGCAACGGCCCTCGGCTCGGTCGAGTTTTACTCGACGAACCGGCGGCTAGCGCACGATGTTCGCGAGCTTGTAGTCAGCCTGGGCTATCGCGCGACATTGCGGACCAAGCAGGTGCGGGGTCGCTCAGCGGCGTCGTCGACGTGCTACACCGTGGCGTTCACAAGTGCCGATCGGGTGTTCGGTCTCGATCGCAAGGCGGAGCGGCAGCGCGAGACCGTCCGTAGCAATACACGGTTGCGCTACATCATCGACGTTCGGCCGGTGCCTTCAATACCCGTGCGCTGCGTACAGGTCGATAACCACGACCATATGTACCTTGCTGGCGCCACGATGATCCCGACCCACAATTCGACCCTGGCGCTGGACTTTGCCCGCTCTGCGGCGATCAAGTACCGCAAGCCGACAGTCCTGTTCTCGCTCGAGATGGGCAAGCTCGAGTTGATGATGCGGCTGCTGTCCGCTGAGGCGCTCGTACCGCTGCGCAACATGCGTTCGGGGCACATGGCCGATCAGGACTGGGCGCGGCTGGCCCGGCGTGCCGGCGATCTCGCCGAAGCGCCGCTGTTCCTCGACGACTCACCCAACCTCACGATGATGGAGATCCGCGCCAAGGCACGTCGGCTACGCCAGCGCCACGACCTTCAGCTGATCGTTATCGACTACCTGCAACTTATGACGAGCGGCAAGCGTGTCGAATCGCGCCAGCAGGAGGTGAGCGAGTTCTCCCGCGCGATCAAGCTGCTGGCCAAGGAACTGGACGTCCCTGTCGTCGCGCTCTCGCAGCTCAACCGCGGCCCCGAGCAGCGCACTGACAAGAGGCCGATGTTGGCGGACCTGCGCGAATCCGGTTCGATCGAGCAGGACTCAGACGTGGTGCTGCTCGTCCACCGCGAGGACATGTACGAGCGTGAATCGCCCCGTGCCGGCGAGGCCGACCTGATCATCGCGAAGCACCGCAATGGCCCCACCGCCACAGTGGCAGTGAGCTTCCAGGGGCACTACAGCCGCTTCAGCGACATGCCCGACTAGAAATCCCGCCGCGGCCCCGACTTCGCGACGCTGACGAGGACGGTTGGTGGGCTAACTAGTGCGGGCCATGGTCTCCCACCTTGCGGGCGCCGTCGCCCGCGCTCGCAACATGGCGTAGGTGCTTCCCCGGTAGCCAAACTCAGCCGAGACATAGCGGTTGTTCGCCACGGACTGTAAGCATGCCCAACCGTTGTGGGGCACCGACCGGAACATCTCCCAGCTACCTACCTTGGTGGCGCGAGCGCGCAGCATCCCGTAGTTGGCACCCGGGTAACCCAACTCGACACTGATGAATCGCCGGTTGCTCATCGACTGGAGGTAGACCAGGGGAGCGCGGCTGCCCCCGTCTTGGGTGCAGATACGGTAAAAGCTGCGCCCGCTCGGCGTGTCGTGCGAAACGCTGGCGCGCAGCATGCCGGCATAGCCGCCCGGGGCGACAGTGTCGGTGTGGACGTAGCTACCGTCGATGCTGGGCGGGTTCAGGCCGAAGATGAGCGCTGCAACCGTGCAGCCGTAGCCAACCAGTGGCACATACTGCGTCGGGGTCTGCCACATTGCCGTTGCGCCGCGATAGATGACGAGACTGCCGTCGTCTTGCACCACCACTCGATCGCCTGCTCGGCTGCCGACCGTTCCGCTGGCCCAGATGGCCCGGCCTCCGCCATAGAGGACGAGATTGCCGTCAGATTGCATTGCCAGAACACTGCCGCCGGTTTTGGCTCCGTTACTCGGCCACACCACGTCAGCCCCGGCATCGACTGCGTTTGGCTGATGCGTGACGATCTCCCCGAAGCCAAAGAGTGGCAAGCCGAAGGCGAATCGGCCTGACGACGACACGATGAAGCTGCCCAGCTGCAGCGAGGTGCCGGCTCGCAAGACGTTGTTGCGAACGGTGAACGAGGTCGCGAGGCTTCCGGATTGCTGTCCGTGAATTGTCACAATTGCCGTGCCGGTCTGCGTGATCGCCGTAATCGTCTCCGGTTCGCTCAGCGTCCCGTCCGGGCCGATCGTCGTCGTAGGCGCGGAAAAGCTCAGCTGCGGTGACGAGACAGTGACTGGATCGCCTGGGACGAAGCAGTCTGTACTGATCGGGAGCGGATCACCAATGCCGGCAGGCCTGTTGTAGCTGTCCAGATCACGGAGGATTGGACCGCGTGTGGCCTCGTCGAGCGTCGCTGCAGGGAGGTCCGATCCTGGTGGCGGAGCGACAACGATGTGTACCACCTGACCTGGTACTACATCGACCGGTAGCTGCACCGCGAACCCGAAGTCGCCTGACGTAGGCGTCACCTGGCTCGGTGACGCCGTGCCGATGGATGCCGTGATGGTGTACGTGACGCCCGGCGTAGCGCCGTCGACCCGATAGGCCGGAGCCTGGCCGGGGCAGGGCGCCCCGTATCTCGACGAGATCTGCGGAGGCGTGCTACTCGCTGCCGCGTCCGGCGTCGCCCTTGGACCAGAAAATGCCTGACCAGCGAGCCATACGACGGCTACCCAGACTGCGATATGCCTCCGCCGACGCATCGTCCCTCCACCCCAGCACGTGGGCGCCGGCGACGGCCGCACGGCGATCTGTCTGGCGCGCGTAAATTACTCCATCCGTCACATGCCGACAAGATGCCGGCAATTTCTCGCGGACGGCGCGCATACGCCCGAAATCGAGCCGCTTGCGTTGGCGTCGCGAATATTGCTTGACGCCAACGCCTGGCGGACCGTATCTTCAACCGATTGGTTGATCAATGAGCTAGTTGAGGAGTGGATCGTATGCGCAAGATCGTCGTCTCGGAGTTCATGACCCTGGACGGAATCGTGGAGGCCCCCGACCAGTGGTCGATGTCGTACTGGAACGACAGCATCGCGCAGTTCAAGACCGAGGAGATGCAGGAGGCGGACGCACTGCTGCTCGGCCGCGTGACGTACGACGGCTTCGCCGCCGCGTGGCCGGCCATGATCGACCAGCCGGGCGGCAAGGAGATGAACGGTTACCGAAAGTGGGTCGTCAGCTCGACACTCGAAACGGCGGAATGGTCCAACTCCGTGATCGTGCGTGACCTCGACGAGGTCGCGGGGCTCGACGGCACGCTGCTGGTCTTCGGGAGCCCGGGCCTGATCCAGGGATTGATCGAGCACGACCTCGTCGACGCTTACCGGCTGCTCGTCTACCCTGTGGTGCTCGGCCGGGGCAAGCGCTTGTTCGGCACGGACGCCAGGACGAACCTCGAACTGGTCGACGCGCGCGATGTCGGCTCCGGCGTCACCGCGCTCCGTTACCAACGGAAGGCCGATGCCGACTGATCAGCTCAGCCGCACGTTCGCCGCGTTGGCCGATCCGACGCGGCGGGCGATGCTGGCGCGCCTTGCCCGCGGCGAGGCAACCGTGAACGAGCTGGCCGAGCCGTTCTCGATCAGCCTCCAGGCGGTGTCAAAGCACCTGAAGGTGCTCGAGCAGGCCGGGCTGGTCACCCGCAGCCGCGCCGCACAGCAGCGGCCGGCGCGGCTGCGGGCCGTGCCATTGGCCGATGCCGCACAGTGGCTGACCTTTTATCGCCGGTTCTTCGAGGGCAGCCTGGATCGGCTCGACGAGCACCTGCGGACCGTGCAGAAGGGACGCGCCGATGGTTGAGTTCACCATCGTCCGCGGATTCGA
Source organism: Jatrophihabitantaceae bacterium (assembly GCA_035263725.1). GTDB lineage: Bacteria > Actinomycetota > Actinomycetes > Mycobacteriales > Jatrophihabitantaceae > DASXRA01. The sequence continues at coordinate 74,516 of DATFRC010000035.1, forward strand.
CGCGCCCCGAGAGGTGGTGTGGCGGGCGTGGACAGAGCCGGAGCAGCTCGCACAGTGGTTCGGCCCGCGTGGGATCAGCACGCCGCTGGACAAGATCCGCATGGACCTGCGCCCGGGTGGCCAAGCGAGCCTCGTCATGGTCGACGACGCCAGCGGCGTGGAGTATCTGAACACCGGGACGTACCTGGAGATCGTCCCGCCGGAACGTCTCGTCTGGAAGGACGACGGCTTCTCGGACGGGACCGGGCCCGGCACGGTCACGGTGACGCTGCGCGATCTGGGCGGCAAGACCGAGCTCACTGTGCACGTCGTGGCCGACTTCACCGAGACGATGCGGGCGCAGGCCGAAGTCGGCTGGGGTAGCTCCTTCGACAAGCTCGCCGAGTTGCTCTCCCGCCGCTGAGCTACCCGATTGCGCAACAATTCCTCGTCTCAGGGCGGGAATTCTTGCGCAATCCGGGTAGCACGGGCCTGGAGGTAGCGCTGCTCGGGCACGCTGGTCGTGCCGCGGGCCGCGGCGAGGTAGGCACCTCGGGCGGCAGCGGCGTCGCCGGCCAGGTCGAGCAGGTGACCCCGGACGGCGTCCAGCCGATGGCCGAGCGCCGCGCGCGACGCGTCGTCGAGGCGATCGAGTAGCTCGAGCCCCGCCTGCGGCCCGTCCACCATCGCGACGGCGACGGCGTGGCTGAGCGCTGCCATCGGGTTGGGCGCGATGCGCAGCAGCACCTCGTACAGCTTGACGATCTGCGGCCAGTCGGTGTCCTGTGCCGTGGGCGCCTCGGCGTGCACTGCCGCGATGGCGGCCTGCACCTGGTAAGGCCCGAGCGGCGCCGCCGTGAGCGCTGACGACACGAGGGCGACGCCCTCGGCGATCGCCTCGCGATCCCACGACGCCCGGTCTTGCTCCTCCAGGGGAATCAGTGTGCCGCCAGGCCTGACCCGGGCGGCACGCCGCGCGTCGTTCAGCAGCATGAGTGCGAGCAGTCCGGCTACCTCGCCGTCGTCCGGCAGCATCCGGTGCACCCCGCGAGCGAGCCGGATCGCCTCGCGGGTCAGGTCCGGACGATGCAACGCCGGCCCGGACGTCGTGGTGTAGCCCTCGTTGAAGATCAGGTACAGGACGTGCAGCACGGCCCCGAGCCGGGGCGCCCACTCCGTACCGGGCGGAACGGTGAACCGGGCGCCGCGCAACCGTTGTTTCGCCCGGCTGATGCGCTGTGCCATCGTCGCCTCGGGAACGAAGAACGCCCGGGCAATCTCGGCCGTGGTGAGCCCGCCCACGGCGCGCAGCGTCAATGCCACCTGCGATGGCGCCGAGAGCGTCGGGTGGCAGCACAGGAACAGCAGGGTGAGCGTGTCGTCGTGGTCGGCCGGTCGCTCCTCGTCCGCTGGCGGCGCCACCAGGGAGTCTGTGGAAGCGACCGCGGCCTCACGGCGTAGCCGAGCCGACTCGGCGCGCAGCCGGTCGGTCAGCCGCCGAGATGCGACGGTGAGCAGCCAGCCCCGCGGCGAGTCTGGAACACCGCTGCGCCACTGCGTGGCAGCCGCGAGCAGCGCCTCCTGTACCGCGTCCTCGCAGAGGTCGAAGTGCCCGTAACGGCGGGTAAGCGCGCTGAGGACCTGCGGCGCCTCCCGGCGCAGCAGGTCCTCGACGCTCATACGTCGGCACCTGCCGTGCCCATGATCGGGCGTACCTCCATGGCGAAGTACTTCGCGTCGGGCCAGCTCGCGGCGATCTCGACAGCGCGCTCGACCGTGTCGCAGTCGACGATCAGGTAGCCGCCCATCTGCTCCTTCGCCTCGACATACGGCCCGTCGGTGACGGCCGGCACGCCGTCGCGTACCCGGACGGTCTTCGACTGCGACGGGTCGGCCAGCCCTTGGCCGCCCACGAACTCACCAGAGTTCTTCAGCTCGTCCATGATCCGGTCGACATCGGCGAAGAGCGCGTTGCGCTCGTCTTCGGGCATCGCCTCGTAGGTAGCAGGGTTGTTGTAGATCAGCAGCAGGTACTTCACGGCTCCTCCTGTCGTTGGGTGGACATCAGATACGTCGGAGCCACCGTCATGACGTCGACACCAAGGGCGGGTCGAGCAGTTGCAGCGTGGTGGCGGAAGCGTCCAGTTCGGCGGCCACGCCGATCGGGTAGGTCTGGTTCTTTGCGCCGTGCCCGACGTTCGCCGAACTGATCATGGGAACGCCCAGCGAGCCCACCCGCTCTTCGAGAATCGCCTGGATGTCCTCGGTGGCGCCGCAGTTCTGGAATGTCCCGGCGACGATGCCGGCAACCCCGTCCAGGTAACCGGAGCGCCGCAGTTGGGTGAGCATCCGGTCGATGCGGTAGTCGTCCTCGCTGTCGTCTTCCACGAGCCAGATCCCGTCGCGCGCCGGCCAGGACGTGTCGGTACCCAGCGATGCGGTCAGCACGGTGAGGTTGCCGCCGCACGTGATGCCGCGGGCGATGCCAGGCACCACGGTGCGCGCGCCCGCAAAGCACAACGAGGTGGCCTGCTCCGGATGCATCAGCGTCCGCAGCAGCGAGGCGAGTTCGTACGTGTCGAAGTAGGTCACCATCGTGCTGTGCAGTGACGCCCAGCCGAGCCGGCACGCCGCGGCCTCGAGGATCGCCGTCACGTCTGAATAGCCGGCGAGCACCTTCGGTGTCACCCCGTCGAGCGCGTCCCAGTCGAGCGACGCAAGGGTGCGCTGCGCCCCGGAACCGCCACAGGCGAACACGATGCCCGCGATAGCCGGATCGCAAAGCGCGCTCGTCAGGTCGGCGACGCGCAGCGCATCCTCGCCCGCCAGGTAGTGGCGCAGTGTTCCACGATCGCGAGCAGACGGGTATACGACGGGCTCGAGGCCGGACACGCGCAGCGTCTCGAGTCCCGCCTCGAGACGCTCCTGGTCGGGCGGGCTGCTCGCCGACAGCACTGCGACGCGATCACCCGGACGCAGCGCCGGAGGGCGTGTCAGCGAGGCAATCATGCCGCACACCGTACGGGCCGGTCGCGGATCTTGACGGCGCTAGCCGGTGAGCATTTACTCGTCTCATTTGGCACTGCCAATCCGGGATGCCGATCTCGTCGTGATCTGTACGACGTTGATCCGCTTCGACACGACCAGCTACGGCGCGCGTCCCGACAGAGAGCCGTGCATTCGCCGCCCGCGTACTGGGTACATATGTTGGGGAGGCGCTCCATGAAAGGGCCACAAATCGTTCCCGCCGTCGCGTTGATCGTGAGCGCGACGTTCATTGGCGGCACCCCGGGTGCGAGCGCTGCGTCCGAGACGACGCTCACCATCGCGACGGGGCAGATCTCGACGCTCAACCCGTTCCTGGCGTTCTTCGACAGCGAGCTGAACATCCTCGGCAGCATCTATCCGTCGCTCTACCAGTACGACGCCAACAACAACCCGGCGCCCTATCTTGCCGAGTCCGCCACCACGTCCCCTGACCACCTGACCTGGACGTTCAAGATCCGGCCGGGTCTCAAGTGGACCGACGGCCAGCCGATCACAGCCAAGGACGCCGCCTGGACGTTCAACCTGATCATGGCCAGCAGGGACCCGTCTATCGTCAACGCCTCGCTGGTCACCAACTTCGCATCCGTAAGCGCGCCGAACGACTCCACGTTGATCATCAAGACGAAGGCGCCGCAAGCCAACATGCCCTACGTCAGCATCACGATCACCGGCATCCCGATCGTGCCGCAGCACATCTGGGAGTCGAAGGTCAGGGGCCTCGACAAGTACCTCAACAACGACTACCCCGTCGTCGGCTACGGGCCGTTCGTCCTCGCCGGCT
>DATFRC010000036.1:0-34488 GCA_035263725.1 Jatrophihabitantaceae bacterium
TAGCCTCGCATGGCGGTGTCGAAACCGCGATCGCTCAGGATCGGCAGGGCGTCCGCGTAGTTCTCCGAAGACATACTCCGATCGTCTCACCCTGGCGCATCAGCCCCAAGTCGCCACCTGAAGATCACGCGATGAGAACGAGGAGCCCGCCGCCGCGACGCGGCCCGCGCCGAAGGCGCGAAGCGTTGCCGCGGGTCCACCCGAGCGTAGCGAGCGGTGGGGACGCGGATTCGCCGACGGCGGAGGTTAGCGGTTCTTGAAGCGGTTGATCTCCGTCAGGTGCCTCGCCCGAAGATCGTGATCGCGTACCCCGAGGCCCTCGCGGGGGGCGAGGCATAGCACACCTACCTTGCCCTGGTGCAGGTTGCGGTGCACGTCGTAGGCGGCCTGCCCGGTTTCGATGAGCGGGTAGACCCGCGACAGCGTCGGATGGATCGCCCCGCGCGCGATCAGCCGGTTGGCCTCCCAGGACTCCCGGTAGTTCGCGAAGTGCGACCCGACGATGCGCTTCAGCGTCATCCAGAGATAGCGATTGTCGTACTCGTGCCGGTATCCGGACGTGGATGCACAGGTGACGATGGTGCCGCCCCGGCGCGCGACGTACACCGACGCGCCGAACGTCTCCCGGCCCGGGTGCTCGAACACTATGTCGGGGTCGTCGCCACCGGTCAGCTCCCGGATTCGAGCGCCGAACCGCTTCCACTCGGACGGCTGCTGCTCGCCGTCCTTCCAGAACGCGAATCCCTCGGCGGTGCGATCGATGATCAACTCCGCTCCAAGTGAGCGGCACAGGACGGCCTTCTCCGGCGAGGAGACGACGCATACCGGGATTGCCCCGCCGTTGAGCGCGTACTGGGTGGCGTACCCACCGAGGCCACCGGATGCCCCCCAGATCAGGACGACGTCGCCCTGCTTCATGTCCGCGCCGTGGCGCGAGACGAGCTGGCGGTACGCGGTGGAATTGACCAGGCCCGGGCAGGCGGCCTCCTCCCAGGTCAGGTGGGCCGGCTTGGGCATCAGCTGGTTGGCCTTGACGAGCGCCAACTCGGCGAGCCCCCCGAAATTCGTCTCGAAGCCCCAGATGCGTTGCTGCGGGTCCATCATCGTGTCGTCGTGGCCCTGTGGGTCCTCCAGCTCGACGGACAGGCAGTGCGCGACGACCTCGTCGCCCGCCTGCCAGCGCGTCACGCCCGGGCCGGTGCGAAGCACTACGCCGGCGAGGTCGGATCCCACGACGTGGTAGGGCTGGTCGTGCTTGCGGGCCAGCGGCGACGACTCGCCGTAGCGGCGCAGGAATTCGAAGGTGGGTAGCGGCTCGAAGATCGACGTCCACACGGTGTTGTAGTTGATCGCGCTAGCCATGACTGCGACCAGTGCCTCACCCGGCCCGACCTCGGGCGTGGGGACGTCCTGCACGGAAAGGCTCTTGCGCGGATCCTTGTCCCGGGTGGCGAGTCCCTCGAACATGCCGACCTCGTCGGCGCGCACGACGACGCCGCGGTAGGAGTCCGGCACCGGCAGCCGCGCGAGGTCGGGAAGCTCGTCGTTCAGGATCGCGGTGCGGATGTCGTCCACGGCGGCCTCCTGCGGTTACTCGCCGGTAACATTAGCGGGCTCGACCAGCTCGACCAAGACGCCGCCGGCGTCCCTGGGGTGGACGAAGTTCACCTTGCTGCCCGCGGTGCCGCGCCGCGGCTCGTCGTAGAGCAGGCGCAGACCCTTGGACCGAAGGGCATCCGAGGTCGATTCGATGTCGTCGACGGCGTAGGCGAGCTGCTGAATCCCCGGCCCGTCGCGCTCGAGGAACGTCGCAATGGTCGAGGCCTCGGAAAGCGGGGCGAGCAACTGGATTTGCGTTTCGCCATCCCCGACGGCCAGCATGGCCTCGCGCACGCCCTGCTCCTCGTTCACCTCGACGTGCACGGACACCATGCCGAACACGTCGCGATAGAACGCGATCGCCTCGTCGAGGTCGGGCACCGCGATGCCCACGTGGTCGATTCGCCGCAACATCTCGTCATGGTGGCGCCTGCGCAGCGCTTACAGCGAGGCTGGCGTGCGCTTGTTCACATCCGAGAATCGGAGCACCGTGGATAGAGTCGCGGGAGAGGCGAAAGGTGGTTGCCATGGCTGGCTCAGTGATCGTCAACGGTGCGCGCACCCCGATGGGCAGGCTGCTCGGCTCGCTCAAGGACTTCTCTGCGGCCGACCTGGGCGGCGTCGCCATCAAGGCCGCACTCGAGCGCTCGGGCGTAGCGCCCGAACAGGTGCAGTACGTGATCATGGGCCAGGTGTTGCAGGCCGGCGCCGGGCAGATCCCCGCACGGCAGGCCGCCTACCAGGCCGGCATCCCGCTGACCGTCCCGGCTATCACGATCAACAAGGTGTGCTTGTCGGGGCTGGACGCGATCGCGCTCGCAGATCAACTCATCCGCGCCGGCGAGTTCGACATCGTGGTGGCCGGTGGGCAGGAATCGATGACCAATGCGCCGCACCTGCTTCCCAAATCGCGCAGCGGCTACAAGTACGGCTCCATCGAGGTGCTCGACGCGATGGCGTACGACGGGCTCACGGACATCTTCGACCACATCCCGATGGGGGAGTCGACGGACCGTGTGAACACGAAGCTCGGCATCAGCCGCGAAGATCAGGACGAGTTCGCGGCCCGTTCCCACCAGCGGGCCGCGCTGGCGCAGAAGAACGGCGTATTCGACGATGAGATCAGCCCGGTGCTGATCCCGCAGCGCAAGGGCGACCCGATCGAGTTCCGCGACGACGAGGGCATCCGCGCTGACACAACCGTTGAGGGCCTGGCCAAGCTCAAGCCGGCGTTCCAAGCGGACGGCACGATCACCGCAGGCACCTCGTCGCAGATCTCCGACGGCGCGGCCGCCGTCGTGGTGATGAGCAAGGCCAAGGCCGAGGAGCTCGGACTGCCGTGGCTCGCCGAGATCGGCGCTCACGGCAACGTCGCCGGACCGGACAACTCGCTGCAGTCCCAGCCGTCCAACGCCATCAACGACGCGCTGCGCAAGGCGGGTCTCGCGGTGGGCGACCTCGACCTGATCGAGATCAACGAGGCGTTCGCCTCGGTGGGCATCCAGTCGATGAACGACCTCGGGGTCGGCCCGGACATCGTGAACGTCAACGGCGGAGCCATCGCCCTGGGGCACCCGATCGGCATGTCCGGGGCCCGGCTGGCCCTGACACTGGCCCTGGAGCTGCGCCGGCGCGGCGGCGGCACGGGCGCGGCGGCGCTGTGCGGCGGCGGCGGTCAGGGTGATGCGCTGCTGCTCCATGTCGGTGCATGACGCGTACCGCTGACGTAGGCGACCTCGTCGAACGCGCCCGCAGGGCGGACCCGCGGGCGGTGGCCCGGCTGATCTCGCTGGTCGAGAACGACTCTCCGCTGCTGCGCGAGGTCGCCACCGCGTTGGCGCCGTACTCCGGCACCGCCCAGGTCGTGGGCATGACCGGATCACCCGGGGTGGGCAAGTCCACCTCGACGTCCGCCCTCGTCGCGGCACTGCGCAAGGACGGCAAGCGGGTCGGCGTGCTGGCCGTCGACCCGTCGTCGCCGTTCTCGGGCGGAGCGCTGCTCGGCGACCGGGTGCGGATGCAGGACCACGCCACCGACGATGGCGTGTTCATCCGGTCCATGGCATCCCGCGGGCACCTCGGCGGGTTGTCCGCCGCCGTGCCGCAGGCGCTGCGGGTGCTCGACGCCGCCGGCTGTGACATCGTGCTGGTCGAGACCGTCGGCGTGGGGCAAGCCGAGGTGGAGATCGCCTCGCTGGCCGATACCACCGCGGTGCTACTTGCGCCCGGGATGGGCGACGGCATCCAGGCGGCCAAGGCGGGCATTCTTGAGATCGCCGACATCTTCGTCGTCAACAAGGCCGACCGGGACGGCGCAGACCAAGTGGCCCGCGACCTGCGGTACATGCAGTCGCTGGGCGGCCGCCACTCCGAACCCGGCGCCTGGCGGCCACCGATCGTGAAGACGGTGGCGATCCGGGCCGAAGGCCTCGACGACCTGTTGGCGGCGCTGGCGAAGCACCGCGACTGGCTGACGCGCGGCGGTGAGTTCGGCCGTCGCCGGCACGCCCGGGCGTCTGCCGAGATCGAGGCGATCGCGGTGGGCGAGGTACGGGCGCGCTTCGCCGAGGTGCATGGCTCCGCGGTGCTATCCCGGTCAGCACAACGCGTCATCGACGGCGAACTCGACCCGTACACGGCCGCCGACGACCTCGTCGCATCGCTCACCGCAACCGCCTGAGGCCGTGAAGGCGCACCCCGCGCAGCGCTGATTCGGAGCCGCACGCGCTGCGGATTGCCCTGCGAGCAGAACCTGTCAAACACCCACCCGTTCCTCCCGGTGGGCCGAACTCCTTGCACAGCTCACGCCTAGCAAGGAGGAACCATGCACACACCGAAAGCCCGCCGCATCGGTGCGGTCGGCGCCGCGCTCGGGCTCGCGTTCGCCGGTGCGGTCGCGGCGCTCGGACCGAGTGACGCGGGTGCGTCCAGCCACCGCGAAGCACCGTTGATCGCGTCCGACCCGGCGGTCGACAACACCGACGTCTACGCGTTCGTCAGCCCGGAGCGCCCGGGCTACGTCACGTTGATCGCGAACTTCATCCCGTTCGAGGAGCCGAACGGCGGACCGAACTACTACCCGTTCGCGACGGACGCCACCTACAACCTCAAGGTCGACAGCGACGGCGACGCGAAGCCGGACGCCGTGTTCCGCTGGACGTTCCACAACATCGACAAGCGGGGCGGCAACACGTTCCTGTACAACAACGGGCCGGTTACCTCGCTCGACGACCCGAACCTGCTGTTCCGGCAGACCTACACGCTGGAATCGTCGTTCGGCGGCCGCCCATTCCACACCCGCATCAACGCTGCTCCGGTCGCGCCGTCGCGCGTCGGGCCGGCGTCGATGCCGAACTACCGGCAGCTGCGCGACCAGGCCGTGACGACTCTGCCCGGCGGCTGGAAGACGTTCGCCGGACAGGCCGACGACCCGTTCTTCCTCGACCTGCGCGTCTTCGATCTGCTCTACGGCGGTGACCTGAGCGAGGTCGGGCAGGACACGCTCGCCGGATACAACGTGAACACCATCGCCCTGCAGGTGCCGTTCAAGGACGTTGCCCTGAACGGGGACGCCACCCGCAATCCGGTGATCGGCATCTGGTCCACGACCGAGCGGCCGCGCGTGCGGATCACCGGCGTCAATGCCGGACCGGGCGTCGACCGCGTGCAGGTGTCCCGGCTGGGCAACCCGCTCGTGAATGAGGTCGTCGTGCCCGCGAACCTCAAGGACGCGTTCAACGCACTGCCTCCGGACCGGGATGCCTCGATCGCGCCGGTCGTCGCCCGGGTCAAAGACCCCGAGGTGCCGAGGCTGATCCAGGCGATCTACGGGCTCCCGGCACCAGCCACCCCGCGCAACGACCTCACCGAGATCTTCTTGACCGGGATCACCACGAAGGCCGGTGGCCCGATCAAGGCTGACCTCAACTCTCAGTTGAACAACACCGACGTGATCTCCAGCCGGTTCCGCCCGTCGGAGATGCTGCGGCTGAACCTATCCATCAAACCGACCGCAACGCCCAACCGGCTCGGCGTGCTCGGCGGAGATCTGCAAGGCTTCCCGAACGGACGCCGGCTGACCGACGACGTCGTCGACATCGAACTGCAAGCCCTGGAGGGCGCGGCACAGACCGGCAAGCTGGTCGACGCGCTGGCCAAGGGCGACGCGGTGAACGCCAACGACAACCCCTTCGGCGCGACGTTCCCGTACCTCGCGCTGCCGAACATGGGCGCGGTCAACAAGGGCGCCGGCACCGGCACAAGCGCCCAGACGAACGCCATCGCACCGGCCGCCGTCAAGGCCCAGGCTCCGACGCCGTCCGCGGCTGTGCCGGCGTCGAGCGCTCCGGCCGAGCGGGCGCCGAACACGGCCCCAGCGGCGCTATCCCGTCCGTCGACCACCCACACCGTCGGCCTCACGGTCGCCGGCGCGACGGGCGGCGCGGCGCTGGCCGCCTTGCTGCTACTGGGCGGCGCCTGGTTCATGCGCCGTCGCCGGCCGGCGCCGGCAACCCTGGCGCCACCCGCACCGGCATCCGACCCGGACGCGCCGGAGCGCTAACCGTTCCATGAGCCCTCGGGGGCGCGTCAGCTACGAGCCTCGCGCCCCCGGGGCCACGCGAGGAGGTCACCATGGTGCGACGCCGGATCGTCGTCGGGTTTGCCGCGCTGCTGCTCACCGGGGCGGGCAGCCTTGTCGGTCTGCGTCACGGCTCCGACCACGTAACCGTGGCGCCGGCGCCTGCCACTCCGATCGACCGGCTCGGCGACAGCATCGCGCGGGCACAAGAGCGGCTGCGCGACGTGCCCGGCGACTACGACACCTGGGCGGCGCTCGGCGGCGCATACCTGGAGCGTGCCCGCGTCACCGCCGATCCCAGCTACTACCGAAAGGCGGAGGGCGCGCTGCACCGCTCTCTCACGATCCACCGCAGCGGCAATGCAACCGCGCTCATCGGGCTCGGCGCGCTTGCCAATGCCCGGCACGACTTTGCCGCCGCCCGCGGCCTTGCTCGGCGCGCACTACGGATCGACTCGTACTCGGCAGACGCGTACGGCGTGCTCGCCGATGCGCAAACCCAGCTCGGCAACGCGGCCGCGGCTACGTCTGCAGTGCAACACATGCTCGACCTGCGGCCCGGGCTTGCCGCGTATGCCCGCGCGTCCTACGACCTCGAGCAGCATGGCCGGCTGGTCCAGGCGGAGTCGCTGATGCACCGCGCGCTCGACGCCGCAGTCGATCCCGCCGACATCGCTTTCTGCCGATACCAGCTCGGCGAGCTCTACTGGCAGACCGGCCGGCTGAACGCGGCGTCGGCGCAGTACACCGCGGGACGCGCTGCCGACCGGTCGTACCTGCCGTTGCTCGCGGGGCAGGCCAAGGTCGCCGCCGCGGTCGGACGGACGGGCGAGGCGCTCGCCGGCTACGCGGACCTCACCGCGCGGTATCCGGCGCCGACGTACCTGTTCGAGTACGCCGACCTGCTGCGCAGCGCCGGGCAGCCGGCGCGTGCTGATGAGCAGATCGCGTTGGCGGGTGCGGCGCTGCAGCTGTTCGCGGCGAACGGCGGCACCGACGACCTCGGCACCGCGCAATTGGCGCTGGCCCGGAATCGGCCCGGCGAGGCGGTACGTGCCGCCCGCCGCGAGTGGTCACGGCGCCACTTCGCCGACGTGGCGGACGTGCTCGGCTGGGCGTTGCACGAGGCGGGCTCGGATGCGCAGGCGTTGTCCTACGCGCATAGGGCGACCGCGCTCGGTGCACGCAATGCCGGCTACCTGTTCCACCTCGGGATGATCGAGTATTCGCTCGCCCAGAATGGCGATGCGCGCCGCGACCTGCGCACCGCGCTCGCCCTGAACCCGCACTTCTCCCCGCGGTACGCACCAATGGCGCGGGCGGCCCTGGCGCGGTTGGCGACGCGATGAGGCGCGTTTGGCTCGGGCTGGCGACGCTCGGCGTCGCAGGCATCGCCGTGCTGGCGCTGCCGGCCCCGCACGCATCTGCCCATCCGCTCGGCAACTTCTCGGTCAACCAGGCGCTGGCAATAGACCTCTACCCGAACCGGGTCGAGATCGCCGCGGTCGTCGACCTGGCCGAGTTGCCGACGCTTCAGGAGCGAGCAGTCGTCGCCGCCGAGGGCGCAGCCGGCTATAACGCGCGGGTCTGCGCTGCGCTCGCGCACGACGTCACGGTCCGCGTCGACGGTCGCCCTCTCGCATGGACGGTGCGGCCGACCGGCTTCGCCTACCGGCCGGGCAGCGCCGGACTGCACACGACGCGGGTGACCTGCGCGCTGGGCGCTCCTGCCGATCTGGCGGCAACGTCCACACTGGACGTGACCAACAGTTACCGCGCCGATCGGATCGGCTGGCGCGAGCTGACCGCGACCGGGCATGGGGTGCACCCGGTCGACCCCTCGATCCCGGCCCGCTCGCCAAGCGACGAACTGCGCTCGTACCCGACTGACCTGCTCGGCTCGCCGCTGGATCAGCGCTCGGCACGGCTACGCGTCGAGCCCGGCGACGGGCCTGCGGCACTCGGGCCCAAGACCCATGTGAACCGGGGAGATCCGGTGAGCCGCTGGATCGCGAGTGCGGATCGGGCGCTCGAGGGGCTGGTCGGCGATCGCCTCACCCCGCTGATCGGCATGCTCGGGGTGGTTCTCGCGCTCGCGCTCGGTGCCGGCCACGCGGCGCTTCCCGGGCACGGCAAGACCGTGATGGCGGCTTACCTCGCCGGCCGGCACGGTCGTCCTCGCGATGCAGTCATCGTCGGCGCGACCGTGACGCTCACCCACACGGGCGGGGTCCTCGTCCTTGGCCTGTTGCTCACCACGGCGGCCGGGCTGGCGGGCGAGGTCGTGCTGAGCTGGCTCGGTGTCGCGAGCGGCGTTCTCGTCGCCGCGGTCGGGACCGCGATGCTCGTCACAACGATTCGCCGCCGTGCGCCGCGGCATCATCACGGCCACGATCACGATCACCATCACGATCACGATCACGATCACCACCATCACCATCACCACCCGCATCCGGCCGGTTCTGGTCGGCGACTCGGCCTGGTCGGCATGGGCGTGGCCGGTGGTCTGGTGCCGAGCCCGTCCGCGCTCGTCGTACTGCTGGGCGCGATCGGGCTGGGGCACACGTGGTTCGGGGTGCTGCTCGTCGCCGCGTACGGCGTGGGGATGGCAGGCACGCTAACCCTCGCCGGGCTGCTGCTGATCCGGCTGCGCAACCGCTTCCCGGTTCGGCCGCGCCGGGCCCTCGCGCGGCTCACCAGGCTGGTCCCCACGGGATCGGCCGTGCTGGTGCTGTGCGTCGGCCTCGGGCTCGCCGGCCGGGCGGCGCTCGCCCTCGGCTGAAGTCGCTCAGGCCAGCGGGAGCTCGGCGACGAGGGGGGTCGTAGGGTCTACCGAGCCACCGGCGGGTTCGCGGCTGACGCCGAAGGCCTGTGCGCCGCGCACTCCGGAGAAGAGCTCCGTGGCATCGGTGCGCCCAGCCGCGAGAACGCCGACACTTCGCGGGTTGCTGTCGCGGATGACCCACAGCTGGTAGGCGTGACCCGGGCCGGGGGAGGGCAGGTTGGCGAGCACTGCGACGGCGGCATTCTGCGATTCGGCCGTCACGACGGTCACCCGCCCGTCGCCCGATGCCACACTTTGCATTCGCGCGTCGGGGGCGGCGAGCACCGCGGCAATGCGCCGCGTCTCGGCTGCCGACTGGATACCGGAACGCGAATGATCCGCAATGGTGTAGCCGACCGCGCCGGCGCCGCCTAGGACGACCACGGCGGCGGCCGCGGCGAGCCACCGTTGCCAGTGCGCGGCATTCCGTCGGGGCGCGCGCCGAGTCTCGCGCGGAAGCTGCGGGGTGGCGGCGGCGCGGGCGAGCACGGCTGCGCGCAGCCGATCGGGGGGGGTTTCCGCGGTCGCCGGCGTCAGCGCCGCGATCGTCTCGGTGAGTTCGGCGACCTCGGCAGTGCAGGCCGGGCACTCCGCCAGGTGGCGGCTGAACTGCGCACGGTCCAGGTCATCGACCGCGTTGAGGACGTACGCGCCGGCGAGGGTGTGGACGTCGGTCATCGCCAGCTCACCCCCAGGCAGTCGCGCAGCCTGATCAGCCCGTCGCGCATCCGGGTCTTGATCGTCGGGAGCGGCGCGCCAAGCCGATCGGCGACCTCGGGGTAGGTGAGACCGCGGTAGTACGCGAGCAGGATCGCCTCGCGCTGCACCCGGGTGAGGGCGTCGAGGCAGCGGCGCACGGCGTGCTGCTCCAACCGAGCGGTCACCTCCTCGACAACATCGTCGAACGGGACGCTTGCGCGGGCCGTGCGGCGCTCGCGCTCGGTGGCGGCCTGCTCCGCGCGAACCCGGTCAACCGCACGCCGATGGGCGATGGTGAAGATCCACCCGGCGGCGGAGCCGCGGGCCCGGTCGAAGCGCGACGCGTTGCGCCAAACCTCGACCAGGGCTTCTTGGGCGACCTCCTCGGCCAGTGCCGCATCGCGAACTACACGGCGGATCAGGCCGTAGACGCGCGGTGCTACAGCGTCGTAGAGGGCGGCGAACGCGTCCTGGTCGCCGTCGGCGACCTGGCTCATGAGCTCGTCGACATCGACCGGTGTCGTCGTCACCTGCTGCCGCGTCTGCTCCGGCTCTGTCGTCACCGGCCTCCCAGCTGCCGTCACAGTCACCACACGGGGTGTTCGGAGCGTAGGCCGCCTTGGATGGGCGTGGCCACCTTTTCGGACTTGTCCGTGCCTCGCAGTGTTGCGACGCCGCGACACGCGGACAACTCGCAAATAGTCAGCGGAATGCGTCGAGGCCGGTCAGCGCCTGGCCCAGCACCAGCGTGTGCACCTCGTGCGTGCCCTCGTAGGTGTACACCGTCTCAAGGTTGAGCGCGTGCCGCAGTACCGGGTACTCGGTGGTGATGCCCGAACCGCCCAGGATCGAGCGGGCCTCCCGGCAGATTTCCAGAGCTGCGCGCACATTCGCGAACTTGCCGAAGCTGACCTGCGTCGACGTGATCCGACCGGCGTCCTTCAGGGCACCCAGCCGCATCGCCGTCAGCCGCGACTGGTCGAGCGCTACGGCCATCTCGGCCAGCTTGCGCTGCGTGAGCTGGAACGCCCCGATCTGCTTGCCGAACTGGGTGCGCGTCGTTGCGTAGTCCACGGTCGACGTGAGCGCGTCGCGGGCCGCCCCGGTCACGCCCCAGACGATGCCGTACCGCGCCTCGGTGAGGCAGGAGAGCGGGGCACGCAGGCCGGCCGCCTTGGGCAGCTGCGCGGACGCCGGCAGGCGGACCTCGTCGAATGCCAGCGAGCTCGTGACCGACGCCCGTAGCGACAGCTTGTGATGAACGTCGGTTGCCGTGAATCCGGGCGTGCCCGTCTCGACCAGGAAGCCCCGGATCCCGTCCGACGTACGCGCCCAGACCACGGCGACGTCGGCGATCGAGCCGTTTGTGATCCACATTTTGGAGCCGGAAAGAATCCAGTCGCTGCCGTCGCGGGTGGCCCGCGTGCGCATCGACCCCGGATCCGAGCCGGAGTCCGCCTCGGTCAGCCCGAAGCAGCCGACCGCCTCGCCGCGTGCCATCGCGGGAAGCCACAGCTGCTTCTGCTCCTCGCTGCCGTACGCGTGGATGGCGAACATGGCGAGTGAGCCCTGGACGCTGACCAGCGAGCGCAGCCCCGAGTCGACCGCCTCGATCTCGGCGCAGACGATGCCGTACTGGGTGGCACTCGCGCCCGGGCAGCCGTAGCCGGAAAGGTGCATTCCGAGCACGCCGAGGGCACCGAACTCGCCGGCCAGCTCACGGGCGGGCAGCGTCCCGTCCTCGTACCAGTCGCGGATGTGCGGGCGCAGCCGGTCGTCGGCGAACTTGCGCACCGTGTCGCGCAGCAGGCGATCTTCGTCGGGCAGGTCGGCGTCGAGGTCGAGCAGGTCGAGCATGCAGTGAGATTACGCGTACGCCGGTGGGCCGATTACTCTGCGGTAATGCTCGCCTTCGACCCGATCGACCGCGCGGGTGCCCTGTGGGCGACGCACTGGCCGGACGAGCCGGAGGACGTGTTCGCGGCCATGCGCGCGGTCACATCCGTCATGCGGGCCCAGCAGATCCTCATCGCCGAGCTGGACGCGCTGCTGCGCCCATTCGGCATCACGTTCAGCCGGTACGAGGCGCTCGTGCTGCTCACGTTCGCGCAGCGCGGCTCGCTGCCACTGTCGAAGATCGGCGAGCGGCTGCAGGTGCACGCCACGTCAGTGACCAACGTGATCGACCGCCTCGAGGCCGCCGGCTTGGTACGCCGCGAGCCGAATCCCCGCGACGGCCGGGGCACCCTGGCCGTGATCACCGACGAGGGCCGCCGGGTGGCCGAAGAGGCGACCCGGGTGCTCAACGGCGCGCGGTTCGGGCTCAAGGCGCTGGATGAGGCGGACCTGAGGCGGCTGTTCGACATCCTGCGGGAACTGCGACTGGACGCAGCCGACTTCGCGTAGCCGTCAGGCGACACCGGGCTCGACCATTGCGATCGTCTTGTGCACGGGGTCGACGTGGACCCGGCATCCGAGCGGCAATACCCCGGCCGGGGAGGTGTGCCCGTAGTCGACGCTGGCGACGACGGGCAGATCGGGCCGCCCCGCCTCGGCGAGCACGGCAAGCACCGTGTGCCATAGCCGGAACGTCTGCTGCTGGGTATAGCCCATCGGGCGGGACACCAGCAGCGCGGCGAGCCGCTCCAGCACGCCGAGCCCCAGGTAGCCCCGCAGCCAGTGCAGGATCGTGTCCGGCGGCGGCGCCTCCTCGGACGTCTCGAACAGGAACACGGCGCCGTCCCACTCTGCGGCCGGCGGCCAGATCGTCGAGCCCTTGGCGATCTCGAGCACGTCGCCGCAACCGCCGATCAGCTCGCCGGTAACCGGTTCGGCGCCCGAGAGCCACTGCCAGCCCGCGTTGGGCCACCAGCGCCGGCGGCGTGACTGCAGCGCCGGGTTCGCCCAGTCGAGGAACTCCTCGGTCCACTCGGCGGCCGCCTCGAGCTCGAACGGCTCGGCCGAGAACAGCGCGGCACGCACGGCCGCCTCGACGTAGGGGTGGATGCCGCCGTTCTCGGCGAGGTCGGTCATGAACCCGGGTCCGTAGAAGCTGACGATGCCCGCGCGCCGGTTCACCAGGTGCTGGATGGTCGTGTCGGAGTAGCCCAGGAACACCTTGGGATGCGCGCTGATCAGGTCGAGATCGAGATACGGCACGGTACGGATCGAGTCGTCACCCCCTATCGTCGTGATCACGCCGGCAATCTCGTCGTTCTCCAATGCCCAGTGCAGATCATCCGCGCGTGCCTGAGGATTGTCGTGCAGCCAGGCGTTATCGCGCAGTGCGTTCGGGGCCTCGACCACGGTTATCCCGAACGTCTCGGAGAACTGCCGCTTGCCGGTCTCGTAACGGTGTGGGATAGCCCCGGCGAGCCCCGACGACAGCGAGATCGCGGCGACGGTGTCGCCAGGTTTCAGTGCAGGCGGGCGAATCATGGCCACATCCTGCACCGGACGGGTGCCTCGATGACGAGCGGTATGTTGCTGTTCATGACCGCTGTCGCACATCAGTCAGGAACGTTCACGATTGACGGCAAGAGGGTTCACCGATTGGGTTTCGGCGCGATGCGACTCACCGGCCCGGGCATCTGGGGCGAACCGGCCGACCGCGACGAGTGCGTGCGCGTCGTCCGCCGTGCCGTGGAGCTCGGCGTCGACCTCATCGACACCGCCGACTCCTACGGGCCCTACGTCAGCGAGGAGATCCTGCGCGAGGCGCTGTTTCCATACCCCCAGCAGTTGCTGATCGCGACCAAGGCCGGTCTGGTGCGCACCGGCCCGTCGCAGTGGCATGCGGTCGGGCGCCCCGCGTACCTGCGCCAAGAGGCGGAGATGAGCCTGCGCCGCCTGGGCGTCGAGCGCCTCGATCTGCTGCAACTGCACCGTCCCGACCCGCAGGTGCCGCTGGCCGACCAGGTCGGCGAGCTCAAGGCCCTGCAGGACGAGGGGAAGGTCGCCGCGATCGGTGTGTCGAACGTGACCGTCGACCAGCTGGAGGCCGCCCGAGAGATCGCCGACATCGTCACCGTGCAGAACATGTACAACTTGACGAACCGGCGCTCGCAGGACGTGCTCGATTACTGCGCAACCGCGGGCATCGGCTTCATCCCGTGGGCGCCGATCGCGCATGGCGATCTCGGCGAGCCAGGCGGACCGGTCGACGAGGTCGCCCGGGCGACCGGCGCCACGTCCGGACAGGTGGCGCTGGCTTGGCTGCTCGCGCTCGCTCCGGTCGTGCTGCCCATTCCCGGGACATCGAACGTGGCGCACCTCGAGGAGAACATTGCGGCCGCAGAGCTGACGCTGACCGACGCGCAGCTCGCCGCGCTCAGCGCAGCTGCGTAACTGTCGTAACCCGTGATCTTGGACTTGTCGTCGAATAGCGACCACAAGTCCAAGATCATCGCAAGACCAGTGGCGAATTACTAGGACGTCCAAGTAACCTTGCCGGCATGGACGCCGAGCAGATCGCCGCAGGACGCGCACGCTGGCAGCAGCGCTACGACGCCGCGCACAGGCAGGACCACGACTTCACGACGCTGTCCGGCGTCGAGCTCGACCCCCTCTACGGCCCTGGCCAGGCTGACGAACGGTTCGAGCGAATCGGCTGGCCCGGCGAATACCCGTTCACCCGGGGCATCCACGCCACGGGGTATCGCGGCAAGCCCTGGACGATCCGGCAATTCGCGGGCTTCGGCAACGCGCAGCAGACGAACGAGCGCTACAAGATGATCTTGGCCGAAGGCGGCGGCGGGCTCTCGGTCGCGTTCGACATGCCGACCCTGATGGGCCGCGACTCCGACGACCCCCGGGCGCTCGGAGAGGTCGGCCACTGCGGCGTGGCGATCGACTCAGCCGCGGACATGGACATTCTCTTCGACGGCATCGACCTGGGGTCGACGACGACGTCGATGACGATCTCCGGGCCGGCCGTGCCGCTGTTTTGCATGTACGTCGTCGCGGCTGAACGGCAGGGCACGCCACGTCAGGTATTGAACGGCACGCTGCAGACCGACATCTTCAAGGAGTACATCGCGCAGAAGGAGTGGATCTATCCACCCGAGCCGCACCTGAAGCTGATCGGCGACCTGATGGAGTACGTCGGCGCGAACATCCCGGCATACAAACCCCTTTCCGTGTCCGGGTACCACATTCGGGAGGCCGGGGCGACCGCCGCGCAGGAGCTTGCGTTCACGCTCGCGGACGGGTTCGGTTACGTCGAGCTGGGCCTGTCGCGCGGCCTCGACATCGAGCGGTTCGCGCCGGGGCTCTCGTTCTTCTTCGACGCGCACATCGACTTCTTCGAGGAGATCGCCAAGTTCCGGGCGGCGCGGCGGATCTGGGCGCGATGGATGCGCGACGTCTACGGCGCCCGGACCGAAAGGGCGCAGTGGCTGCGCTTCCACACGCAAACGGCCGGAGTTTCACTGACCGCCCAGCAGCCCGACAACAACATCGTGCGCACCGCCGTCGAGGCCATGGCGGCGGTCCTGGGCGGCACGAACTCGCTGCACACCAACGCGCTGGACGAAGTGCTGGCGCTGCCGAGCGAGCGGGCGGCGCAGATTGCGCTGCGCACCCAACAGGTGCTCGCCGAGGAGACCGGCGTGGTGAATGTCGTCGACCCGCTCGGCGGATCCTGGTATGTCGAGGAGCTCACCGACCGCATCGAGGCGGAGGCCGAGGCGATCTTCGCGCGCATCCGCGACCTGGGCCCGGACGGCAGCATGACAGCCGGCCTGCTGCGCGGCATCGAGGAAGGCTGGTTCATCACCGAGATCGCCGACTCCGCGTTCACGTACCAGCAGCAGCTGGAGAAGGGCGAGAAGCGCGTGGTGGGCGTCAACGCCTACCCCGGCTCTGGCGGGTCGGAGGGAGATGACCTGCAAATACTGCGCGTCTCGCACGAGGTAGAGCTGGAACAGCGCAAGGTGCTCGCTGCCCGCCGCGCCGCCCGTGACCAGTCCGCCGTGGACGCGGCGCTCACCCGCATGGTCGACCAGGCACGCCGGGACCAGAACGTCATCGCGCCGATGCTCGAGGCGGTGCGTGCCGAGGCGACGCTCGGCGAAATCTGCGACGCGTTCCGGCCACTGTGGGGGGAGTACCGCGAGCCCGCCAAGTTCTAGGTAGTGCAGTAACCCTGCGCAGTCTGGCATGGTGCTGCCATGGGTCCGGAGGTGCGCCCTGTCATTCGCTGGCTGATCCTGCTCGGCGGCCTGGCGCTGGTGGTGACCGGCACGGTCGCCACGTTCGTCGGCCGGCTTGCGCTACCTGCCGGCATCGCGATCGTCGTCGGCGCGGCGGGCTGCCTGCTGGCCGCGATCGGGCGGTGGCCGGCGAGCCTGTCATGGGGCAACGCCAGCGTGGCGTTCGCGATCACCAACCAGATCCGCAACGAGATCGACGACGTTCTCGCGGAAGCGCCCGCCGCGGCGAAGCCGTCGCTGGAACGGGTCCGCGACATCGTCTCAGCGGTGCAGGTCGACCAGACGCCGCGGGTGGCCGCCGCGATCGCCTACGACGACGAGATCGAGGCGGCGCTGCGCCGGGTCGTACCGGACGCCCGCATCCGACGAGACACTGAGTGGTCGCGCGACCGGCCCGACTTCTGGGTGCTCGTCAACGACCGCGAGTTGCGCATCGAGACCAAACACGTAGGTTCCGCAACGTCGTTCTCCGGCAGCAGCCTGGACGCGCTGTTCGATCAGATGTCCGGTAGCAGCCGGCTGCTGGTCATCACCAACGCGGTCGACGTGTCCCGCGCCCGCGATCGCGTCGCGGGGAATCTGGGCGATCGTGGCGCGGTGATCACCTGGCGCAGCCCGGCCGACGACGGCGAGCTGCGCCGGGGCATCTCGCTGCTGCTGGACCCCGCTAACCGTCCGAGCGGCGGCGCTGCAGGGTGAACGTCTCGAACACCGACAAGTCGCCGTGCGGTTTGTTCACGTTGTAGTAGGTCACCGAGAGCCGGGTCGTGTCTCCGGGGCGCCCGCCCGGGTCCACGGTGAACGCGGCGAACCCGTACGGGTGGGCGATGTTGCGTACGCCGGACCACACCGCCTGTTCCTTGGTGAACAGGGAGGCGCGCTTGCCGTTCGAGCCGGGGGCCGACACGGCGGTGATCACCTTGGCGGATCCGTCGGTGTAGAAGAACTGGTTCGAGGTGCCAGAGACCCCGCCGCCGCCGAGCACCATGTGCACCGTGCCCATCGAGGAGTCGATCACGTCGGTGGCTGTCGAGACGGGATTCGGGGTGAGCGTCTCGCTGCCGGGGACCACACCGCGCACGGCCAGTGAGCGCTCGTAGTGGTGCTCGTGGCCGCAGACCACCAAGTCCACGCCGTACCTGTCGAACAGGGGCCCGTAGGCCTGGCGCAGCCCGAGGTCGCTGCCGTTGAAGTCGGCCGAGCTGATCATCACCTGGTGCATGCACACGACGATCCAGTCGATATCGCGTGACGAGCGCGCTGCCTTCAGCTCGCTTTCCAGGAAGGCGAGCTGTCGCCCGCCGGAGTAGCCGTTGACGTAGGAGTCGCCCCCGTCCTGCAGGCAGATGTCGTCGTTTTGCAGCGTGATCACCCGCACCGAGCCGACCGTGAAGGCATACCAGAGGTTCGCGAGCTCCGGATCGGTTTCGCGGGAGGGCAGGTCGAAGTAGGTCTGGTAGGCGCCGTAACCGATCGGGCCGTTCGCCTTCTCGTTCTCGTGGTTGCCGGCGGCGGGCATCCACGCGCGGAAGCGCGCCGAGCGGGTGTTGTTCGTGAAGAAGTTGTTCCAGGTGCGGATGCGGTCGACGTCGAGATTCGCGTAGCACAGGTCGCCGTTGAGCAGGTGGAACAGCGGAGCGACCGTCTCGATGCCGGTGACCGTGTCCTTGCTCGCCGGTGCCGAGTTGGCGTCCAGGCCGACCGTGCCGTCGGCCGCCCAGGTCACCTCTGGCGTCGACTGGTCACCGAAGCTGGTAAACGTGAACGGCGCGCGCCCGCGTGGCGCGGTGTGGAATGCGCCTCCGTCCGGATGCGCCCCATCGTGCTGCACGACGTAGACGTAGTCGGTGTCCGGCCGCAGCCGTGACATCGACGCATGGTGGACGTACACCGTCCGCCCCGACGTGCCGTCGACGTACGTCATGGTCCGGGCATCGGCGCTCTTGCCGAAGCCGCCGTCCATGGTGCCGTACAGCACCCGGGGAGCGTTCACCGCGCCTTCGGTGATCCAAGAGGCCACCATCTGGGACGTCGGGTCGGCGCCGAACGTCAGGTGCAGCCCCTGCACGGGCGGAGCACCGGAGCCACCGGATTGCGGCTGAAGAGCAAGTGCGGCTTCGGCGGGCGTGACGCCCAGCAACGGAATTGCGGCGGCCGCGCCGGCAGCACCACCGAGCAGTCCGAGCGCTTGCCGACGGCTGAGAGTGGGCGAGGTGTCAGGCATGTGCCGCAACGTAGGGGTCTGGGGTGAACGCGACGTTGACACCGTGCGGCGGACAGATGGCGCAGGACTAGAAAGTGCCGCCGCGACCGTCGCCCGCCACAAACCGACCAGCGTCCGTACCGCTGCGTAGGGTCGCGAGGCCCAGCTCGAACTCGCGGGCCAGCGCATCCCGGTCGGGCAGCGCGTCGTAGACCGAGCGGCGGTCCGATCGAAGGCCGGCTTGCGGGAACGCCGCGATCTGCGCGGCCAGCCGCTCTGCCTCGGCCCGCGCCGTGCCGGGCGCGACGACCCGGTTGGCCAACCCGATTGCCAGCGCCTCGTCGGCCGCCACCGGCCGCCCCGTGAGTATCAGGTCGAGTGCGCGGCCGAGGCCGACGATGCGCGGCAAGCGCACCGTGCCGCCGTCGATCAACGGCACGCCCCACCTCCGGTTGAACACGCCCAGCACCGCGTCCTCTTCGACAATGCGCAGGTCGCACCACAGCGCGAGCTCCAGTCCACCCGCGACCGCGTAGCCGCTGATCGCCGCGATCACCGGCTTGGACAGCGCCAGCCGGGACGGCCCCATCGGAGCGTCGGCGCCCCGATCGGCGTCAAGCAGGTTGTCGATCGCCTTCAGGTCGGCACCGGCGCAGAACGTGCGGCCGGCGCCCCACAGCACGGCGACGCTAGCCTCGGGGTCGGCGTCGAAGGCCCGGAACGCGTCGGCGAGAGCGGTCGCGGTCGCCCGGTCGACGGCGTTGCGGGCCTGCGGACGGTCGAGCACCACCGTCCAGACCGCACCACTGCGCTCTAGGCGAACGGCCACCGGGCAACACTAGTCGCCGGCATTTGCAAGACTGGATGCATGCGTCCCGGAAAACCCGCGCAGCAGCCCAGTCCAGCGCTCGCGGCCTCGCTGGCCGGCGCCGTCGATCTCGCCGCCGTGAAGGCCCGCTCTGAAGCCGCTGCCCGCGCGGCCGAAGCGCCTGCACCGGGGTCCGGCGAGTACATCGTCGACGTCACCGAGGCGACATTCCAGTCGGCGGTGATCGACCGGTCCTTCCAGGTCCCGGTGCTGATCGACCTGTGGGCCGACTGGTGCCAACCCTGCAAGCAGCTGTCGCCGATCCTCGAACGGCTCGCTAACGAGTCGGCCGGGCAGTGGGTGCTCGCCAAGATCGACACCGACGCCAACCCGCGGATCGCGCAGGCGCTGTCGGTGCAAAGCATCCCGACCGTCTACGCAGTGATCAGCGGGCAACTCGTGCCGGGCTTCCAGGGAGCTCTGCCCGAGGCGCAGGTGCGCGAGTTCGTCGCCGCCGTGCTCAAGGCCGCCGAGCAGGCCAACCTGTCCGAGGCTGGTGCCACCTCCGATGCCGAGCCGCCGGCCGACCCGCGCTTCGACGCCGCCGAGAAGGCACTCGCCGAGGGCGACTATGCGGCGGCCGCCCAGGCGTTCCAGTCCATCCTCGACGCCGAGCCGTCCAACGCCGACGCGGCGAGCGCGCTGCGCCAAGTGGCCCTGCTGCAGCGCATCGACGCGCTGGACGCCTCGGCATTGAGCCGGGCCGACGGGGCGCCCGGCGACGTCGCGGCGCAGCTGGCGGCTGCCGACTACGCGCTGGCCGGCGGCGATGTCGAGGCCGCCTTCGCACGCCTGCTCCAGACGCTGCGTCGCACTAGCGGGGACGACCGCGATGCCGTGCGCGATCGCCTGGTCGAGTACTTCGACATCCTGGGGCCGGAGGATCCGCGCGTAGGGCCGGCCCGCCGGCAACTTGCCAGCGCGCTGTTCTGAGTGAGCCCGCGCACGTTTCGGACCGCGGCGGGCCCGGGTACGGCTCAAGGCGTAAGCCCCTACGGAGGGAGAACCGCCATGAGTGGCACCGACCAGGCCCGCAACACGAAGCAAGACGTCAAAGGCAAGGCCAAAGAGGCGGCCGGCAAGGTGAGCGGCGACCGCGATACGGAGCTCAAGGGCAAGACCGACCAGGCGCAGTCGGATGTGAAGCAAGCCGGCGAGAAGGTTAAGGACGCCTTCCGGCACTGAGCCCGGCTCGGAGACGAGGCGGCCGTCCCGCAATGACGCGGGCGGCCGCCCTCTTCGTTTCCCGGGTCGGAGCGCACCCGGCAAGTCGGTCAGATCGGACGTCAGCCAGTGTGGGGCATCAAGGCGTTCGCCGGGATAACGCCCAGCTTGCCGGCCTGGTAGTCCTCGATCGCCTGCTGCAGCTCCTCGACGGTGTTCATGACGAACGGACCGTAGTGAGCGACCGGCTCGCGAATCGGCCGGCCGCCGAGCAGCAGCACCTCGAACGCCGGCCGGTTGGAGTCCTGCGTGGCGTCGGCGGCAACGGTGATGCGGTCGCCTGGGCCGAACACAGCCAGCTGGCCGGTGCGGATGGGGCGGCCGGACGGGCCGACGGTGCCCTTGCCGCTCAGCACGTAGACCAGCGCGTTGAAGTCGGGCCGCCACGGCACCGACAGCCGCGCGCTGGGGGCGATCGTCGCGTGCGCGTAAGTGATCGGGGTGTGTGTGCGCCCTGGGCCGTGGAACTCCCCGATGTCGCCGGCGATGATGCGAACCAGCGCCCCGCCGTCGTCCGAGGCGACCAGCTTGGCCTGCTCGCCCTCGATGCTCTGGTAGGCCGGCGGCGTGAACTTGTCCTTGGCCGGCAGGTTCACCCAGAGCTGGATGCCGTGGAACAGGCCGCCCGATACGACGAGCTCCTCGGGTGGGGTCTCGATGTGCAGGATGCCGGCGCCGGCTGTCATCCACTGGGTGGCGCCGTTCTCGATCACCCCGCCGCCACCGTGGGAATCCTGGTGCTGGAGGGTCCCATCGATCATGTAGGTCACGGTCTCGAAGCCGCGGTGTGGGTGCCATGCCGTGCCCTTCGGCTCGCCCGGTGCGTAGTCGACCTCGCCCATCTGGTCCATGTGCACGAATGGGTCGAGGTCGGCGGTGGTGACGCCGGCGAACGCGCGGATCACCGGGAAGCCTTCGCCCTCGAAGCCACGCGGGCCAGTGGTGATCGACTTGACCGGACGCTCGGTGTCGCCGAGCTGCGCGGGCGACAGGCGCGGCAGGGACAGTGTGTCGGCGGATATGGCGGGCATTGAATCCTCCAGAAGTTGTTGCACATGCAACCGTTTGGTGTGGTCAACCCGCAGGGGTGCCGGTCAATTCCCGACCGCTCCCAGTATGAGCCGCCGGCCGGTGTTCATCTGTGCTGCGATCGCCAACAGCTCGGCGATCAGCCGGCGAAGCGCAGCCAGAGGGCTCCCAATGGCGGCACCCGCAGCCGTACCGAGGCGGGCAGCCCGTGCGCCGGCTCGTCCACGGCGTTCACGCCGCCGAAGTTTCCCACCCCGGAGCCGAAGTACGAGTCGGCGTCGGTATTGATCACCTCGTCCCAGCGCCCGGTCCGGGGCAACCCCAACAGGTACTGCTCGTGGGGAATCGCGGCGAAGTTCGCCACGCAGGCGACCACCGATCCGTCCGAGCCGTAACGCAGGAACGAGAACACGTTGCCGGCGACGTCGTCGGCGTCGATCCAGCCGAACCCCGCTGGCTCGTGGTCCTGCGACCACAGCGCCGATGTCTCGCGATACACCCGGTTGAGGTCGCCGACGAGGCGGGCCACGCCGCGATGGTCGGGGGCATCGAGCAGCCACCAGTCGAGGGAGCGGGACTCGCTCCACTCGCCGCCCTGGGCGAACTCCTGTCCCATGAACAGCAGCTGCTTGCCGGGGTGCGCCCACATGTACGCGAACAGCGTGCGCAGCGTGGCCATCTGCTGCCAGCGGTCCCCCGGCACCTTGGAAAGCAGCGAGCCCTTACCGTGCACCACCTCGTCGTGCGAGATCGGCAAGACGTAGTTCTCGGAGTACGCGTACATCATCGAGAACGTCATCTCATGGTGGTGGTACTGCCGGTGGATGGGCTCATGGCTGATGTAGCCGAGCGTGTCGTGCATCCAGCCCATATTCCACTTGAACCCGAATCCGAGCCCGCCCAGATACGTCGGCCGGGTGACGCTCGGCCATGCCGTCGACTCCTCAGCCACGGTGACCACACCCGGGACGCGCTTGTAGACCGTCGCGTTCACCTCTTGCAGGAACGACACCGCGTCAAGGTTCTCCCGGCCGCCGTGGACGTTGGGCGCCCACTCACCGTCTCGGCGTGAGTAGTCGAGATACAGCATCGACGCGACAGCATCGACGCGCAGCCCGTCGACGTGGAAGTCAGAAAGCCAGAACAGGGCGTTCGCGACGAGGAAGTTGCGCACCTCGCGGCGTCCGAAGTCGAACACGAACGTGCCCCAGTCGGGCTGCTCGCCGCGCCGCGGGTCGGCGTGCTCGTATAGCGGTGTGCCGTCGAAGCGGCCGAGTGCCCAGTCGTCGCGCGGGAAGTGGGCGGGCACCCAGTCGACGATCACGCCGACGCCTGCCTGGTGCATCCGGTCGACGAGATAGCGGAAGTCGTCGGGATTGCCGAACCGCGCGCTCGGCGCGTAGTACGACGAGACCTGATAACCCCACGAGCCACCAAAGGGATGCTCGGCGACCGGTAGGAACTCGACGTGGGTGAAGCCGGTCTCGCGCAGATACTCGATCAGCTCGTCGGCCAACTGGCGATACGACAAGCCCTGGCGCCAGGACCCGATGTGCACCTCATAGATCGACATCGGCGAGGCGCGCCAGTTCGTTCCCGCGCGCCGGGACAGCCACTCGTCGTCGGCCCACTGGTACGACGAGGTGAACACCACGGACGCCGTTGCAGGCGGTACTTCCGTGGCGAACGCCAGCGGGTCGGCCTTCTCCCGCCACGTGCCGTCGGCTCCCAGGATCTGGAATTTGTACCGGCACCCGTCGCCGACCCCGGGTACGAACAGCTCCCAGATGCCGGACGAGCCCAGCGACCGCATAGGGAACGCCCGCCCCGACCAGTAGTCGAAGTCACCTGCGATGCGTACGCCGCGTGCGTTCGGCGCCCACACCGCGAACGAGGTCCCGGTCACCGCGCCGCCCGGAGTGTCGTACGAGCGCACGTGCGCGCCAAGGACCTCCCACAGGTTCTCGTGCCGGCCTTCGCCGATCAGGTGCAGGTCCACGTCGCCCAGAGTGGGCAGCCAGCGGTACGGGTCGTCCACGACGAACGAGTCGTTGCCGTAGCGCGCCTCCAGCCGGTAGTCGGTCGGCGCGCCGTCCACGATGCCGCCGAAGACCCCGTGCGGCAGGCGCTGCAAGGGCACGCGGGTGCCGCCGGTGAGCGCCGTGACCGCGCTCGCCTCGGGCCGCAGTGTGCGGATGACGGTGCGCCCGTCGAGCGTCGGGTGCGCGCCGAGCACGCTGTGCGGATCGTGGTGTGCGCCGCCCGCGAGTTGTTCGAGCTCGTCGCTGCTGACCATCACATCCCGCAAGCGCGGATCCGTGTCTGTTCTGCTCGTCGGCGCGGCGTGGTAGACACCCTGGCCGCGCTGCTGCTTATCGCCACTCATGCTGTGTCTCCGGCCGGAGCCTCACCAGTGAGGCGAGCGTGATCGGCAGCCAGGCTGGACGGTGCCGCGCCTCGTACACCACCTCGTACACCGCCTTGTCCGCCTCGAAGCCTCGGATCACCGCGTCGTCGAGCTCGCGCCCTGACGCCTCGGCGTAGCCGTTCTGGAACGCCGCCCTGTTGCGCTGTGCCCACTCCTCGGCGCGGTATTCGAGCTGGGCGTTGGGTGCGGTATCGACAAGCTGGTGCCGGGCGGCGTAGTCGAAGGAGCGCAACATGCTCGCCACGTCGCGCAGCGGCGAGTCGAAGGCGCGTCGTGCGGCCACCGACGCGACCGGCTCGCCCTCGAAGTCGAGGACGATGAACCGATGCACGGTGCGCAGCACCTGGCCGAGGTGGAAGTCTCCGTGGATGCGCTGCGTGGTGAGGGCAGCCGCGCTGCCCGCCGCGCTGAACCCGTCAAACGCCGCGCGCAGCCCGTCTTCGACCTCACCCAGTTCCGGCACGACTTCGAGGGCTGCGTCGAGGCGCCCGTGCATCGCGCTGGCCCGTGCGACGAGGTCTTCGCCCGCCAGCACCGACGTGCCGAACGCCTGCGCGAGGTCGGCGTGCACCTCCGCCGTGGCCACACCCAGCCGCTCCGCCTCGGCGGCGAAGTCGCCGCCTGCCTCGTCGGCATGAAGGTCGCCCTCGGCCATCAGGTCACGCACGCTGGTCTTCGCGAGTTCCCATCCGTCCGTACCGGTGATCATAAATTCTTGCAGCATGGCAAGGCTGGTGGGCTCGTCGTCGAGGTCGGCGGTGACGGTGCCGAGTAGTCGGGCCACGTGCCGTGCGCCCAGATCGGTCAACGCGCGGTGCACCTCGATGTCTGGGTTGATGCCCGGTTCCAGGCGCCGGAACACCTTCAGGATCGCCTGGTCCCCGTAGACGAGCGAGGTGTTCGACTGCTCGGCGGTCAGTACCAGGCTGGGCTGGCCCACCGGGATGTCGTCGGGCCAGCCGACCCGCGCGAAATGCAGCGGACCCTGCGTCGCCTCGTCGCGGATGCCGAGCAGCCATGCCTGGGTCACGTCCTTGTCGTGCAATGCGTCGTAGATCCAGTGCGCCTCGTCGTCTTTCGCCACGGAGCCGAGCAGCACGTGCTCCAGCGTCGGCACCAACTCACGACGCATCACGAGGGGCAGCTGGTACGTCTCTACCGCGCCGTCGTCGTAGGTGACCGTGGCCAGCCAAAGCGAGACCTCCGGCTCGGCGGCGAGGACCTCCACGCGGCTGAGCGTGACGGTTGCCGCGGTGCGACCCTTGCCGGCGAACCAGCGCTGCGCTGGCAGCCATTGCTCGACCAAGGGCTGCAGGTCGTGCTCGGACAACGTCACGCCGGTACCTCGGTTTCGTCGTTCGGCTGCGTCGGACGGGGCATGCGAAGCCAGTAGAAACCGTGGCCACTCAAGGTGAGCAGGTAAGGCAGCTCGCCGATCGCCGGGAAGTGGGCACCCCCCATCAGCTCGATCGGCTGCGAACCTTCCCAAGGGCGCAGGTCGAGCTCAACTGGCTGTGCGAACCGCGACAGGTTGTTCACACACAGCACGATGTCGTCGCCGAACTCCCGCACGAAGCTGAGCACACTCGGGTTACTACCCCCGATGTCATGAAACGAACCCATCCCGAAAGCGGGATTCGCCTTGCGCACCTGGATCATCCGGCGTGTCCAGTGCAGGAGCGACGAGGTGTTCTGGGTCTGCGATTCGACGTTGGTGACCTGGTATCCGTAGATCGAGTCCATGTTCACGGGCAGGTACAACCGGCCCGGGTCGCACGTAGAGAAGCCGGCGTTGCGGTCGGGCGTCCACTGCATCGGGGTGCGCACACCGTCGCGATCGCCGAGCCAGATGTTGTCGCCCATGCCGATCTCGTCGCCGTAGTACAGGACCGGCGAGCCCGGGAGCGAGAGCAGCAACGCCGTGAACAACTCGATCTGGTCGACGTCGTTCTCGAGCAGCGGCGCCAGGCGGCGGCGGATGCCGATGTTCGCCTTCATCCGCGGGTCCTTGGCGTACTCCGCCCACATGTAGTCGCGTTCCTCGTCGCTGACCATCTCTAGCGTGAGTTCGTCGTGGTTTCGCAGGAAGATGCCCCACTGGCAGTTCTCTGGGATCTGCGGGGTCTGGGCCATGATCTCCGAGATCGGGTAGCGCGACTCGCGGCGCACCGCCATGAAGATGCGCGGCATCACCGGGAAGTGGAACCCCATGTGGCACTCGTCGCCGCCGGTCGCCGGATTGCCGAAGTACTCGACCACGTCCGCGGGCCACTGGTTCGCCTCGCAGAGCAGGACCCGATCGGGGTACTCGGCGTCGATCTCCTTGCGCAGCCGCTTGAGGAACTCGTGCGTCTCCGGGAGGTTCTCGCCGTTCGTGCCGTCGTGCACAAACAGGTACGGCACCGCGTCCAGGCGCAGGCCGTCGATGCCCAGGTCCAGCCAGAACCGCAATGCCTCGACGATCGCCTGCTGCACCGCGGGCTCGTCGAAGTTCAGGTCCGGCTGGTGGCTGAAGAAGCGGTGCCAGAAGTACTGCTTGCGAATCGGGTCGAACGTCCAGTTGGACGGCTCCGTGTCGACGAAGATGATCCGCGCCTCGGGATAGCGGGTGTCGTCGTCCTCCCAGTGGTAGAAGTCGCCGTAGCGGCCTTGGGCGTCGGTGCGCGAGGCCTGAAACCACGGGTGCTGGTCAGACGTGTGATTCATGACGAAGTCGATGATCACCCGGATGCCTCGGCTGTGCGCGGCGTCCAGGAACGCCTTGAAGTCGTCGATGGTCCCGAACTCCGGCAGCACGTCGGTGTAGTTGGTGATGTCATACCCGCCGTCGCGCAATGGGGACGGGTAGAACGGCGGCAGCCAGAGGCAATCGACGCCTAGCCACTGGAGGTAATCGAGTTTGTCGGTCAGACCTCGCAGGTCGCCCGTGCCGTCGCCGTTGGAGTCGCTGAACCCGCGCACGAGTACCTCGTAGAACACGGCGCGCTTGAACCACAAAGGATCTGTCCCGGCGAGCGGGCGCCGGTCAGCGGGGTGCTGGTCGGTCACGTTGCCCCTCTCTTGCCCGGTCTGGCTCGGTCACGACTGACTGATGGACGCTATCGCGTCGCGGTTACCAGCGTCTGGCATGCACAACGAAGATGTGTGCGGGTTGGTCGTGCGGGTCGAGGCGCACGTAGTTGTACTGGCCCCACCGGTACTCGGCGCCGCTCAGCAGGTCCTCGACGGTGAACTCGTCGGCCCAGTCGATGCCGAGCGCGGGCAGGTCCAGCGACGTCCAGCCCTCGCGGACGTTGTGCGGGTCGGTTGAGCAGGCGACCAGCACGGTGTCGCCGCTTTCTGGATCCCGTTTGCTGAACACGGTGATCGCGTCGTTGTCGATGTAGTGGACCGAAAGGTTGCGCAGCCAGTGCAGTGCCGGGTGCTCGCTGCGGATCATGTTCAGGCGGAGTAGCAGCGGCGCCAGCGAGCGTCCGTCGGCCAGCGCCCCGGCATAATCGCGCGGGCGCAGCTGGTACTTCTCCGAGTCGAGGTACTCCTCGCTTCCGGGCCGCACGGGAAGGTGCTCGTACAGCTCGTAGCCGGAGTAGACCCCCCAGCTCGGCGACAGCATGGACGCGAGGATCGCCCGGATCTTGAACGCGGCTGGCCCGCCGTGCTGGAGGTACTCGTTGAGGATGTCCGGAGTGTTGACGAAGAAGTTGGGCCGCATGTGATCGGCGGCCGCGGCGAGCTCAGTCGCGTACGCCTGCAGCTCGTCCTTCGCGTTGCGCCAGGTGAAGTACGTGTAGCTCTGACTGAACCCGAGCTCGCCCAGCGCATGCATCATCGCCGGGCGGGTGAACGCCTCGGCCAGGAAGATCACGTCGGGGTGCTTTTTCTTGACCGTCCCGATCAGCCAGTGCCAGAAGTCCAACGGCTTGGTATGCGGGTTGTCGACCCGGAAGATCTTGACGCCGGCATCGATCCAGTAGGTGAGCACGCGCAGGCATTCGGCGTACAGACCGTCCGGATCGTTGTCGAAGTTGAGCGGGTAGATGTCCTGGTACTTCTTGGGCGGGTTCTCGGCGTAGGCGATCGTGCCGTCGGGCTTGGTGGTGAACCACTCCGGATGCGTGCTAACCCAGGGATGGTCCGGCGCGCAGTTCAGCGCGTAGTCCAGCGCCACCTCCATGCCGAGTTGTTGTGCGCGCTTGACCAGCGCCTTCAGGTCGGCCAGCGTGCCGAGCTCCGGGTGGATGGCGTCGTGGCCGCCGTCTTTCGAACCGATCGCCCATGGCGAGCCGACGTCCCACGATGCGGCGACGAGGCTGTTGTTGGGTCCCTTTCGGTTCACCTCGCCGATGGGGTGGATAGGTGGCAGGTACACGACGTTGAAGCCCATGCCGGCGACGTAGTCGAGATGCTCGGCGGCGTCCTTGAGCGTGCCGTGCCGGGCCGGACGCGCCGGCGCCTGAGGATCGTTCGCGAGCTGGGCGCCGACCGAGCGCGGGAAGAACTCGTACCACGATCCGTACAGGGCTCGGGGCCGATCGACCCAGATCGGATAGCGCGGCGAGCGGGTGAGCAGGTGACGCACCGGGTTGGCGTCCACCAGCTCGGCGAGGAATGCGTCGAGCGCGGGCCCGACACGGTGCGCCAGGTCGAGGCTGGTGTCGCGCAGGCTCGCCGCTGCGGCCGCCGCCCGGGGACGCTCCGGCTTCGGTAGCGCCTTGGCCAGCTCGTCGAACAGCCGGGCGCCGTTTTCCAGGTCGTTGGCGAGATCCTCGACGCCTTGCCCGGCGTCGATCTTGACGGTGACGTTGTGCCGCCACGTCGTGATCGGGTCTGACCACGCCTCGACGGTGAACGTCCAGGCACCCTCGCGGTCGGGCACGATCGTGGCGTGCCACTCGTCGGTACCCGGGGCTCCGGGCGACATCCGCACGAACGGGAGGCGCACCCCACCCGGTCCGCGCAACGCGACGTTGGCGGCGACCGCGTCATGCCCTTCGCGGAACACCACGGCGGACACGGGGACGTGCTCGCCCACCACCGCTTTGGCAGACAACGTGCCGCCGGCAACGACCGGGCTGACAGAGGTGAGACCGAGGCGTCCGACCGCTGACACTCCTGCTCCTCACGTAGGCGTCGCCGCCACGTTACCGTCCTTAATCGCCGGTTCGTGTCCCTCGGGCACCGCCCGCAAGGGGCGGATGCCTCCGGCCACTCCGCGCCTTCGGCGCGGGCCGCGTCGCGGCCGGCGGCTCTTCGCGCGAGCGCTCATCGCGTCTACGGCGGTGACCTCGGGGGCGGTGCCCGAGGGGCACGAACCGGCGGTTAAGCCTGCCGGGCGCGGTGTGCGGCCGCCTTGACGCGGTTCTGACACGCGGTCGAGCAGAACCGGCGCGTTCCGTTGCGGGACACGTCGACGAAGACCCGATCGCACTCCGGGGCTGAGCACACGCCGAGCCGGTCGGCGTGTTCGCCGCCGAGGACGGTCGCCAGCGCGATCGCGCAACTGGCCGCCCAGCCGTCGGCGAAGTCCTGCTCAGGGCCGTGGTA
Organism: Jatrophihabitantaceae bacterium; assembly: GCA_035263725.1. Lineage (GTDB taxonomy): Bacteria > Actinomycetota > Actinomycetes > Mycobacteriales > Jatrophihabitantaceae > DASXRA01. The sequence continues at coordinate 29,210 of DATFRC010000036.1, forward strand.
GTGCAGATGCCACGGCTCGCCGTCGTGGCGTTCGAGATAGGGCGTCGGGCGGAGTTCGTCCAGGAGGGCGTTGACGCTGCCGGCCGCGGCGTCGATGTCGCCGTGGCCGGCCTGCTCGAACACGACTCGCAGCCGACCCGCCGCGGCGACCAACTTGCGGGCCTTGGTCGCGTCCATATGGCCGCGGGCGCGCAGCGCCGCGGTCAGCGCCTTGGCCAGCTCACCGTCCTCGGGTATCGGGTACGGACGTCCGCGCCTGCTCCCCGGAGTCGCGGTGTTGACGAGTTCGGCGCTCACCGCGACCACTGCATCTGTGTGACTGTTGAAGTTCACTTGACCAGTCATGCCCTCCTGGGTAGCGTCCGTAACTGCCAAAGGTAATTACAACAGTAACGGAGGCGCGCGATGCCGACAGTCCAGCAGGCCCGGCACTGGCTCGACCGCTGGGACCGCCAGCAGGAGTTCTACCTGGCCGACCGCGAGGAGCGCTTCGCAGTCATCGCGGACGTCGTCGAGGCAGCGTGTGGCGCCGAGCCGTTGGTCGTCGACCTCGGCGTCGGCCCCGGCTCACTCGCGGTACGGCTGCTGGACCGGCTGCCCGGCGCCCGTGTGGTGGGCATCGACGCCGATCCGCTGCTGCTCGGCCTCGCCCGGAGTGCGCACGGTGACCTACATGGGCTGCGTCTAGTCGATCACGACCTTCGCCTGCCGGGCTGGCGCGACGCGTTGCGCCTCGACCGCGCGCCCGACGCATTCGTCAGCACGACCGCACTGCACTGGTTGACCCGCGACGAGCTCGCCGACCTGTACGCGTCATGCGCTCGTGCGCTACGGCCGGGTGGCGTGCTCGTCAACGGTGATCACATGCATGACGGCGCGGCAAGTCCCGGCCTGGACTCGCTCACCCAGGTGGTGCGTGACCGGAACTTGGCGCGGGCCGGCGCATCGCGCAACGAGGACTGGCAGGAGTGGTGGGACGCCGTCCGGCAGGCGCCAGAGCTGGCGGATCTCGCCGCGATGCGCGGGCCGCAGGGCGTCGAGCACGACGTTGACGTCGCTGCCACGTTCGACGACCACATCACGGCACTGCGCCGCGCCGGGTTCGTGGAGGTGGGCACCGTCTGGCAGCACGGCGACGACCGGGTGCTGGTCGCCGTCCGCTGACGTCGCACCCGGGCGGCCCTAGGCAGCCCGGTCGGGTGCCGCTCGCCGTTCGGGGCCGCCACGCGCCGCGGCGAGGTCGTGTTCGTACTCGTCGGCTATGACGTCGATCAGGTCGTCGCGGCCACGGCGCACGAGCCAGTTGACCTGCGCAACGTAGTGGTCGCGGATGGCACGGAGCTGGTCGCTGTCCATACCTCGAGCGTCCGCGCTTGAGATGTACGGACTGTTTCGCAGCCGTGGCAGGCAAGCAACGCTGGCGCGTACCTGTTGGTGATCTGCAGGGGCTACCCTCCCCGCCGTGAAAGCATTACGACGGCTGACGGTGCGGGCCACGTTTCCCGCCGAGCTGGCCAAACTCGCGACCATCGTGAACAACCTGCGTTGGTCGTGGCATCCCGACTCGATCGACCTGCTTGAGTCGGTCGACCCTGACCTGTGGGACGCCTGCGGGGGCGACCCGGGAAAGATGCTCGGCGAGGTCAGCGCCAATCGGCTGTCACTTCTAGCGCGTGATCGCAGGTTTCTGCGGCGCCTCGGGGACGTGTACGACGACCTGACCGAATATCTCGAGCAGCCGCGTTGGTATCAGGCGCAGCGCGCCGAAAACCGGGAACTACCAGAGTGCATCGCCTATTTCTCGCCGGAGTTCGGGATCACCGAGGTGTTGCCGCAGTACTCCGGTGGTCTGGGCATCCTCGCCGGCGACCATCTCAAGGCGGCCAGTGATCTCGGCGTCCCGATCATCGGCGTCGGGCTGCTCTACCGGGCCGGTTATTTCAGCCAGTCGCTGTCGCGCGACGGCTGGCAGCTTGAGCGGTACCCGCCGCTCGACCCGCAGGGGCTGCCGCTCAAGGCGCTACAGCGCCCGGACGGCAGCCCGGTGCGTGTTGCGCTGTCGCTGCCGGACAACCGAACGCTGCAGGCGCAGGTATGGGTGGCGCAGGTGGGCCGGGTGCCACTGCTGCTACTCGACAGCGACATCGAGGAAAACGACGCCGCTGCCCGCCAAGTCACCGATCGGCTCTACGGGGGCAACGCCGAGCACCGTCTGGAACAGGAGCTGCTGCTCGGCATCGGTGGCGTGCGAGCGCTGCGGGCGTACTGCGACACGACGGGAGCGCCGGCGCCGGAGGTCTACCACATGAACGAGGGGCATGCGGGATTCCTCGGTATCGAGCGGATCCGCGAGCTCGTCGAGGGCGCAGGGCTGACCTTCGACGAGGCGCTGCAGGCCGTGCGCGCCGGCACGGTGTTCACCACGCACACGCCCGTGCCTGCGGGCATCGACCGCTTCAGCCGGCAGATCGTGGCGCTGCACCTGGGCGGCATGCCCGGGGTCCCGGTCGAGAGAGTCCTGGAGCTCGGCGCCGAGAGCGACCCGTCCGTGTTCAACATGGCCCACATGGGACTGCGTCTGGGGCAGCGAGCCAACGGGGTGTCCAAGCTGCACGGCACCGTCAGCCGCGAGATGTTCGCCCCGTTGTGGCCCGGCTTCGATGCCGCCGAGGTGCCGGTCACCTCGATCACGAACGGGGTACACGGGCCGACCTGGATGGCCCGCGAGATCCTCGAGATCGCGGAGCGCGAGGTCGGCACGGCAGCGCTGGAGCAGGGCGCCGGATGGGACGCCATCGACAAAGTCACCGACGACGAGGTGTGGGCGGTGCGCCGCGTACTGCGCGAGCGGCTGGTCGGGGAGATCCGCCGGCGGCTGCGGGCGTCCAGCCTGCAACGTGGCATGGCCGACGCGGAGGTGGGCTGGACGTCGTCCGCGTTCGATCCGGATGTGCTCACGATCGGGTTCGCCCGGCGCGTGCCGTCGTACAAGCGGCTGACGTTGATGATCAAGGATCCGGACCGGCTGCGCAGCCTGCTGCTCGATCCGGAGCGTCCGGTGCAGATCGTCATCGCCGGCAAGAGCCACCCGGCCGACGACGGGGGCAAACAGCTCATCGCGCAGATGGTCAAGTTCGCCGACGACCCCGCGGTCCGGCACCGCATCACGTTCCTGCCCGACTACGACATCGGCATGGCGCACTACCTGTACTGGGGAGTCGACGTCTGGCTGAACAACCCGCTGCGGCCGCTGGAAGCGTGCGGCACGTCCGGGATGAAGGCAGCCCTGAACGGCGCACTCAACCTCTCGATCCGCGACGGCTGGTGGGACGAGTGGTACGACGGCGAGAACGGCTGGGCGATCCCGTCCGCCGACGGAGTGGCTGATCCTGAACGCCGTGACGAGGTCGAAGCGCGCGCGTTGTACGACCTGATCGAGCGTCAGGTGGCACCGCGGTTTTACGATCGCGACAGCGGCGGCATTCCGGGCCGGTGGGTGCAGATGGTGCGGCACACCCTCAAGACGCTCGGGCCGAAGGTGATGGCCACCCGGATGGTGCGCGAATACGTCCACCGGCTCTATGCGCCGGCGGCGGCGTCCGCGGCCCGGCTCAGTGCGTCCGATTACCGGGGCGCGAAGGCGTTGGCGCACTGGCGCTCGAACGTCCTCGCGGCGTGGCCCGGGGTGAAGGTGCTGCATGTCGAATCGCACGTCGAAGGCGACCCGCAGCTCGGCGGCGATTTGCATTTGCGCGCCGAGGTGACACTCAACGGCCTCCCGAGCGAGGACGTCGACGTCGAGGCGGTGTACGGCGCGGTCGACGCCGAGGATCGGCTCACCGATGTCAGCACACTGTCACTCGTGCAGGTGGAGAACGGCGACGGCCCGCCCCGATTCGAGGGGGATGTTCCGCTCGAGCGCACCGGCTCGTTCGGGTACACCGTGCGGGTGTTGCCGCACAACGACCTGCTGGCCACACCGGCCGAGCTCGGCGTCGTAGCCAGCGCTTAAATCTCCGCCCTAACCTGGTGTTATGGATCGCATCGCCCGGTCGTGGGCAATGTTCAAGGCGTCATTGCGGGTGCTGAGCACCCGCAAGGAATTGGCGCTGTTTCCCGTGCTGTCGGGCATCGCGACGCTGATTGTGGCGGCCGGTTTCGCCGTGCCGGCACTGCTCGCGTCCCGGACCGCGATCGAGGCCGGCAACAGTCTGCGGCCGGTGAGTTATGTGCTGTTCTTCCTCGGCTACCTGGTGCTCGCGTACATCGCGATCTTCTTCCAGGCGGCGCTGATCTCGCAGGCCGACATCGCGTTGCGTGGCGGCGATCCGTCGGTGGCGGGTGGTATCGAGGCGGCGCGGCGCAAGGCGGGGGCGATCCTGCCATGGGCGCTGCTGTCCGCGACCGTGTCGCTCGTGCTGCGGTCGCTGGAAGATCGGGCCGGCGTTGTCGGGCGGTTCGCGATAGGGCTGGTCGGTCTGGCGTGGTCGCTGGTCACCTACCTGGTCGTGCCGATTCTGGTACTTGAAAACGTCACGGTCGGCGCGGCGATCCGAGGCTCGTCCGCACTTTTCAAGCGCACCTGGGGTGAGAACGTCGTCGGCAACGCCGGCGTGGGCCTGGTGAGCTTCCTCGCCGCGATTCCGGGAGCAGCCGTGGTCGCGATCGGCGCCTCGTCCGGGGGAGCTGCCGGAGTCGGGCTGATCGTGCTGGGCGCGGCATGGCTGGTGCTTGTCGCGGTGGTGTCCAGCGCACTGTCCGGCATCTACCAGACCGCCTTGTATCGGTACGCGGCTTCCGGCTCAGTCGCACCGGCCTTCGCCGACGCCAACCTGGGACAGGCGTTCCCGCAGCGCGGCAACCGCGCTACCTGGTGAACCCCCAGGCTAGGAAGTCGATCTTGCCGAGCGCATGGCAGGGACTAAGCGGTCGGGCGATCCACTCAGAATGGGGGCGGCTCTTCGCTCAGGTTGCTGCCTGCGGGTAAGTCGGGCGGCCGCGATCGATAGCGATGCTTCGCGGGACTCGTCCACGTATTGGTGCCGTCAGGTTCACGGCTTACGCGCCAGCCTGATTGGTGCTTGCAGACGTGGTGCCGTTCGCACAACGCGCCGATATTGTCGGGGCTCGTTGCGCCGCCCGCGGCGTACGGAATGCGGTGGTCGAGGTGGCATCGGTGCGCCGGCCTGCTGCAGTGCGGGAACGCGCAGACCTGGTCGCGTGCCATGACGAACTCGGCAAGATCGCGTGGCGGCCGGTACGTAGTACGGCCGTAGTCG
>DATFRC010000037.1:0-13140 GCA_035263725.1 Jatrophihabitantaceae bacterium
GCGCCGCCGCTGAGCACGAGCTCGGCCACCGCACGCATGGACGTCCGGTTGTCCATGGCCGCGCGTTGGATCCACCGGAAGGCCTCCGGTTCGGTCATCCGATGCTCGGTCATGAGCACGCCTTTCGCGCGCTCGATCAGCTTGCGCGCCTCCAGACGTTCCCGAAGGTTGGTGACCTCGGACTCCAGCGCACGGATCTCCGCGAACCGCGACGTGGCCATCTCGATTGCCGGCAGCAGGTCGCGCTTCTGGAACGGCTTGACCAGGTAGGCCATCGCGCCGGCATCACGGGCCCGCTCGATGAGGTCCCGCTGGCTGAACGCGGTAAGGATGACGACCGGGGCGATGCGCTTCTCGGCGATCTGTGCGGCTGCCGCGATACCGTCCATCTTGGGCATCTTGATGTCGCAGATCACCAGGTCGGGATTGAGCTCGACCGCCAGTTCGACGGCCTGCTCACCGTCGGCCGCCTCCCCGACGACGTCGAATCCCTCCTCCTGCAACATCTCCCTGAGGTCCAGGCGAATCAGTGCCTCGTCCTCGGCGATCAGCACCCGCTTGATCGCAGCGTCGGTCGTATCAAAGCTGTCAGAGTCAGCCACGCTGCGTCCTCCGGCATGGTTGGCTTGCGAGGTAGCAAGCCTATCGCCGGTAGCATGACGTTCGCGCAGGGCGCCCCTGTGACGGAACTGGCATACGTGATGGTCTCAAACACCATTGTCCGAAAGGGCGTGTGGGTTCGAATCCCACCGGGGGCACCGATCGGCGGCTAGCCGCGCAGGCCCCGCTCGTAGTCGTCGCGGACTCCGGGCTCCACGTCGAGGAACATCGAGCGGGCCCCGAGCAGCCCGGCGACCGCGTCGCTGAGCTGGGCCGGTACGAACCGCCTGGCCCGCACCGCGATGCCCATGCTGGTCGGCACATAAACGCGCCGGCGCGGATGATGCAGCACCCGAACGATCGCCGCGGCGACGTCGTTCGGCGACACCCGCCGGTTCACGAAGCGCATCCGTCCCGCCCCTGCGGTCAGCCGCGTGTCGACCAGCGCCGGCATCACCAAGGTGAACTGGACGCCGCTGCCGGAAAGCTCGAACCGGGTCGCATCGGTGAATCCGACGACGCCGTACTTGCTCGCGCAGTACGTGGCCTCGCCGCCGGCGTACGTCTCACCGGAGAGCGACGCGACGTTGACGATGTGCCCGGACCCGCGGGGCAACATCGCGCGCAGCGCCAGCCGCGTCCCGGTGATCACGCCGAGCAGGTTCACCTCGATGATCCGGCGCGTCACGTGATCCGGCTGCTCGGCCACCGGGCCGGCAGCGAGCACCCCGGCGTTGTTGACCAGGGCGTCGAGCGGCCCGAGGTCGCGCTCGACGCCCGTGAGGAACTGCGCGAACGACACAGGCGAGGTGACGTCGAGAGGGTACGCGGCAGCACCTCCGACGGCAGCGCTGTCCAGATCGCCGATCGCCACGCGCGCCCCGTCGGCGACGAGCGCCCGCGCCGTTGCCAGCCCGATCCCCCGCGCGCCACCGGTGACGGCGACGACCCTCGGCCCGGCCATGCAGGGCACACTAGCGGCCGTGCACATGACACCAGACGAGTTCCGCGAGCACGGTCATCGCGCCATCGACTGGATCGCCGACTACTACGAGCGGCTCGAAACGTTCCCGGTTCGGTCACAAGTCGCACCCGGCGCCGTCCGCGGCGCGCTGCCGCAGGCGCCGCCGGAGCACGGCGAGGGATTCGACGCCGTGCTGCGGGACCTGGACGAAGTGATCATGCCGGGTATTACGCACTGGCAGCATCCGTCGTTCTTCGCGTACTTCCCGGCGAACGCCAGCGGGCCCGCCATCCTCGGTGATCTGCTTGCATCCGGGCTGGGGGTGCAAGGCATGCTCTGGGCCACGTCCCCCGCCGCAACCGAGCTGGAAACCCACGTGCTCGAGTGGCTGCGCGACCTGCTCGGCTTACCCGACACGTTCCGGGACAACGGCGTCATACAGCACACCGCCTCCGACGCTGCGCTCGTGGCGCTGCTCGCGGCTCTGCACCGGGCGAGCGGCGGCCGCACCGAGCACGCGGGCGTCCACAGTGGACGGTTCACGGTGTACACCTCCGTTCAGACCCACTCCTCCGTCGAGAAGGCGTGCCGCGCCGCCGGTCTCGGGTCCGACGCGCTACGCAAGCTCGACGTCGATCCGGCGACCCAGGCGGCGCGCCCCGACCAGCTCCGTTCGCTCATCGAGGCCGACGTCGCCGCGGGCTACACGCCTGCTCTCGTCGTCGCGACGATCGGGACGACCGGCACGGGCGCTATCGACCCGGTGCGCGCCCTGGCCGGCATCGCCCGCGAATACTCAGCCTGGCTGCATGTCGATGCGGCTTGGGCGGGCGTGGCGGCGATCTGCCCGGAGCTGCTGTGGCTGCACGACGGCGTCGAGCTCGCCGACTCCTACGTGACGAACCCGCATAAATGGCTGCTGACCAACTTCGACTGCGACGCATTCTGGGTGGCCGACCGGGCCGCGCTGCTCGGCGCGCTGTCGATCCTGCCCGAGTACCTGCGCAACGCCGCCACCGAGTCCGGGGCGGTGATCGACTACCGCGACTGGCACGTCCCGCTCGGGCGGCGCTTCCGCGCTCTGAAGCTGTGGGCGGTGATCCGCTGGTACGGCGCGGAGGGGCTGCGCGCGCACATCCGCCAGCACGTGCAGTTGGCGCACGAGTTCGCCTCCTGGGTGGCGGCAGACGAGCGGTTCGAGCTGGTTGCTCCGCATCCCTTGTCCCTGGTCACGTTCCGGTTGCGCGAGGGCGATGAGGCGACGCGTGCCCTGATGGACCTGGTCAACGCGAGCGGGGCGATCTACTTGACGCACACCACCGTGAACGGTCAGGTGGCGCTGCGCTTCGCGATCGGCTCGCCGCAGACCGAGCGCCGCCACGTCGCCGCCGCCTGGGCGGCACTGAGCTCCGGGGCGCCGACGTCCGTCCCATCGTCGTGATCTTGGACTTCTGGTCGCTATTCGACCAGAAGTCCAAGATCATCGGTTAGGAAGGGCCGACTGAAGGGTCACACTGTCGGCACGCGCAGCATGGCCTCTTGGACGACGCTCACGATGTGCCGGCCGTCCAGCGCGAAGATCTTGCCCATCGCGAGGCCTCGCCCACCGGAGGCTGACGGCGAGGCCATGTCGTACAGGAACCACTCGTCGGCGCGGAAGGGGCGATGGAACCACATTGCGTGGTCCAGGGATGCCGTCACCACCGGATCGAGCCCGATTGCCAGGCCGTGGTGCACGAGCACTGTCTCCACCAGGGTGAGGTCGGAGGCGAACGTCAGCGCGCACACGTGAATGAGGGGATCGTCGGGGAGCCGGCCGTCGGCACGCAGCCATATCCGGTGCGGACCGTCACCACGTGGCCCATGCGAGCGCTGCACCCAGGGCGGGTCGTCTACATACCGCAGCTCGAACGGGCGTGGCACCCGCTCGAACCAGGCCGCAACCTCGTCGTAGCCCGCGTAGCGCTCCTCCAGTGTCGGCAGCTCGTCCGGCAACGGGACGTCGGGCATCGGCGCCTGGTGGTCGATGCCGCCCTGCCGCAGCTGGAACGACGCTGCTAGCACGAAGATCGGCTCGCCGTGCTGGATCGCAGTGACCCGGCGGATCGAGAACGAGCGGCCGTCACGCGCCCGCTCGACGGTATAGACGATCGGCACCTTGGGATCACCCGGGCGGATGAAGTACGAATGCAGCGAGTGCACCGCCCGATCTGCGTCGACCGTGCGGCCGGCCGCGACGAGGGCCTGCCCGGCAACCTGACCGCCGAAAACCCGCTGATGCGACACCTGGGGGCTGCTGCCGCGGAAGATGTTCACCTCGATCGCTTCGAGGTCGAGCACCTTCACGAGGGCGTCGACGACCGGCTGGCCGGAGCGCGCCTCGACGTCAGCGGTCACTCTTCAGCACGTCCCCGATGTGGTGGACGCGGATCGTGTTGGTCGCGCCGGGCGTCGCGGGTGGCGTGCCGGCCACCACGATTACCCGGTCACCGCGCCGGCATACGCCGCGCTGCACCAGCGCAGCGTCCACCTGGCGCACCATCTCGTCGGTGGTGCGCACGGTCCACACCAGGTGACCCTCAACGCCCCACAACAGGGCGAGCTGGCGCAGCACGTTCTCGTCCGGGGAGAACGCCAGCAGCCGCTGCGTCGGCTGCAACCGGGACAGCCGGCGCACGGTGTCGCCGGTCTGCGTGAACGCCACCAGGACAGCAGCGTTCAGCGCGTCGCCGATATCCCTGGCCGCCTTGGCGATGGCTCCGGCCGAGGTGCGCGGGTTGTGCTGAAGCGCAGGCGGGTGCACGCCGGACGACTCGACCGAGGTGATGATCCGCGACATGGTGGCAACCGTCTGCACGGGGTAGATGCCTACGCTCGTCTCACCGGACAGCATGAGCGCATCGGCGCCGTCGAGCACGGCGTTGGCCACGTCGGACGCCTCGGCACGGGTCGGCCGGGAGTGGCTGATCATCGAATCGAGCATCTGCGTCGCGACGATGACGGGCTTGGCGTTGTCGCGACAGATCTGGATCGCCCGCTTCTGCACCATCGGCACCTGTTCGAGGGGCATCTCGACGCCGAGGTCGCCCCGGGCGACCATGACGCCGTCGAAGCTCAGCACGATGTCGTCGAGACGCTCGACGGCCTCCGGCTTTTCGATCTTGGCGATCACCGGGCGCCGGATGCCCACGGCGTCCATCACCTGGTGCACGAGCTTGACGTCCTCGGCAGCGCGCACGAACGACAGTGCCACGAAGTCGACACCGAGTCTGAGCGCGAATTCGAGATCGTCCGCGTCCTTCTCCGACAGCGGAGGCACGCTGACCGTGACGCCGGGCAGCGACAGCCCCTTGTTGTTGCTGACCGGGCCGCCCTCGGTGACGTCGCAGACGACGTCCGTGCCGTTCTCGATCTCGACGGCGACCAATGCGATGTTGCCGTCGTCGACGAGCAGCCGGTCACCGGGACGCACGTCGTCGGCGAGGTGCCGGTATGTGGTCGACACGCGGTCGTGGGTGCCCTCGACGTCCTCGACGGTGATGCGAACCCGCTCACCGGTGCGCCATTCGGTCCCACCGTCGACGAACCGACCCAACCGGATCTTGGGGCCCTGGAGGTCGGCGAGGATGGCGATGTTGCAGCCGGTCGCCTCCGCGGCCTGGCGCACTTCGTGGAAGCGCCGTCCGTGTTCGGCATGCTCACCGTGGCTGAAGTTCAGCCGGGCGACGTCCATCCCGGCCTCGACGAGCGCACGAACACGCTCCGGTGAGTCCGTGGACGGCCCAAGCGTGCAGACAATCTTCGCGCGGCGTGGCACGGTGACAACCCTACGATGCCGGCATGCCAGACGTCGCGGCCGCAGTCGCCCGGGCGTGCGGCGCCGGCGTCCAGTCGGTGCGTCCGGTCGCCGGCGGCGACATCTGCCGAGCCTGGCGGGTGACCTTGGTTGACGGCACACCGGCATTCGCCAAGACGTTTGCCGGCGAGCCGGCGATGTTCGATGCCGAGGCGCGCAGCCTGCGCTGGCTGGCCGACGCAGGCGCGCCGGTACCGCGCGTGCTGGGTGTCGGCACCGACGTGCTGGTGCTGGAGTGGCTCGACGCCGCGAGGCCGTCGCGCGCCGCGGCCCGCCGGCTCGCGGCGGCTCTGGCCACGGTGCATGCGGCCGGCGCGGACCGCTTCGGCGCGCCGTGGCCAGGGTTCGCCGGGCGCCTGCAGTTATCCAACATGCCGGCTTCGACCTGGGCGGAGTTCTTCGCGGCGACCCGGCTGCTGCCGCTGGCCCGGCAGGCGCACGATTCCGGCGCGCTCGACGACCTCACCGCGATCGAACGGGTGGCGGTCCGACTGCCGTCGGTGGGCGGTCCGGCCGAGCCACCGGCGCGGCTGCACGGCGACCTGTGGTCCGGAAACGTACTGTGGGGTACGCATGCTGCGCGGCTCATCGATCCCGCCGCATACGGCGGGCACCGCGAGACGGACCTGGCGATGCTCCACCTGTTCGGCGCGGCCTATCTGGACGACATGCTCGCGGCGTATCAGGAGGTAACGCCGCTCGCTGAGGGCTGGCGCGAGCGCGTGGGACTGCACCAGCTGTACCCGCTGCTGGCGCACGCCGTCCTGTTCGGCGGCGGCTACGGCGCCCGGGCCGCGGCCGTCGCCCGGCGTTATGCGTAACCCGGCAAGCCGACACCTGGCACAGTGCTGTCGTGACTGCTGAGTGGCTGGCGCTTGCCGAAGAGCTCGCGCGCTGGGCAATCGAGCATGTCGGCCCGGCGCGGCGGCACGCGGTCGATACCAAGACCGGGCCCGCCGACCTCGTCACCGACGCCGACCGAGAGATAGAGCGGCATGTGCGCGACACGGTGCTCCGGCGCTTCCCGGAACACCGCGTCGTGGGCGAGGAGTTCGGCGGGACGTCCGACGGGAGGCCGACCTGGTACGTCGACCCGATCGACGGCACCACCAACTTCGCGCGGGGCATCCCGTGGTTCTCCTTCAGCGTCGGCATCGTGGCCGACGGCCGGCTCGTGGGCGGGGTCGTCGCCGATCTCGCGCGGGGCGAGGTGGTCAGCGCTCGCGCCGGGCACGGGGCGACGGCCGACGGGGCGCCGGTGCGTTGCGCGGACGTGACCGGGCTGGCCGGCGAGGTGGTGCTGACCGAGTGGAGCCGCAGCCGCCCCTGGCCGGGCATGATCGCCATGCTCGCACGGCTGGTACAGCACGACTGTACGACACGGATCATGGGCTCGTCCGCGCTCAGCCTGGCCACTGTGGCGTCCGGCCGGGCAGCTGCTGCTGTGCTCGGCCGGTACAACTCCTGGGACGTGCTGGGCGGCATCGCCGCGGCCCGTGAGGCCGGCGCCGTGGTGCTGTCCCGCCACGGACCCATCGACGCGGCGCTGCCGCCCACCGACGGGCTGCTGGTCGCCGCACCAGGAGTCGCCGGTGCGGTGCGACGAGCCTGGCTCGCCCCGGAGGCGTGATCAGGTGCGGGCGGCTGCCATGACGGCGGCGTCGACGTCTTCGCCGGCGGCCTCGGCGCGGCGCGTCGCTTCGAGCACGCGGCGGTAGTCGCGCGGCATGATCACGGCGAAGCGGTCCACCGCGACGCCCCAGTCGTCGAGCAGTGCCGAAGCAACGGTCGACGCCGTAAGCGCCGCGTGCTGTTCGAGGACGGCACGCAGCGCGAGGGCGTCCTCGCAGCTCAGCGCCTCGACATCGACCAGTTCCCGATTGACGAGCGCCGGGTCGAGGTCGAGCACATAGCCCACACCGCCCGACATGCCGGCGCTGACGTTGCGCCCTGTCGGGCCCAGGATCACCGCGACGCCGCCAGTCATGTACTCCAGCGCGTGGTCGCCGACGCCTTCAGCGACGGCGGTCGCCCCTGAGTTGCGTACGCAGAACCGTTCGCCGACAACACCGCGCAGGTAGAGCTCGCCGCTGGTGGCGCCGTAGCCGATGACGTTGCCGGCGATCACGTTATCCTCGGCCGCGAAGGTGGCTGCCTCGTCGGGACGCACCGCGATCACGCCGCCGGACAGCCCTTTGCCCACATAGTCGTTGGCGTCGCCGATCAGCCGCAGGCTGATCCCCGGGGGTAGGAACGCACCGAACGACTGGCCCGCCGAGCCGCGGAACGTAATGTCGATCGTCCCGTCGGGCAACCCGGCCGCGCCGTAGCGGTGGGTTACGTACGAGCCCAGCATGGTCCCGACCGTCCGGTTCACGTTGCGCACCGGCAGTTCAAGCGACACTCGCGCTCCGTCGAGCAAGGCGCCCTCGCACAACTGGATGAGCGTGTTGTCGAGTGCGGCGTCCAACGCGTGGTCCTGGGTACGAGTACGGCGCAGTGCCGTCGCGTACGGCGCCGCCGGGATGCTCAGGATCGGCGAGAGGTCCAGACCGGATGCCTTCCAGTGGTCGATCGCCTGGCGCGTGTCGAGCGCCTCGACGTGCCCAATCGCCTCATCCAGGGACCGGAACCCCAGCGACGCCAGGATCTCGCGCACCTGCTCAGCGACGTATTCGAAGAACGTGACGACGAACTCGGGGCGTCCGGTGAAGCGCTCGCGCAGCACCGGGTTCTGCGTTGCCACGCCCACGGGGCAGGTGTCCAGGTGGCACACCCGCATCATCACGCAGCCCGACACGATCAGCGGAGCCGTGGCGAACCCGTACTCCTCGGCGCCGAGCAGCGCGGCGATCACGACGTCTCGCCCGGTCTTCATCGCGCCGTCGACCTGCACCGTGATGCGGTCGCGCAGCCCGTTGAGCAGCAGCGTCTGCTGCGTCTCGGCCAGGCCGAGCTCCCACGGCAGCCCGGCGTGCTTCAGGGACGTCAGCGGCGCAGCGCCGGTGCCACCGTCGTGCCCGGAGATAAGCACCACGTCGGCGTGCGCCTTCGAGACACCGGCGGCGACGGTGCCCACCCCCGATTCGGCGACCAGTTTGACGTGGATGCGCGCTTGCGGGTTGGCGTTCTTGAGGTCGTGGATGAGCTGGGCGAGGTCCTCGATCGAATAGATGTCGTGGTGGGGCGGAGGGCTGATCAGCCCGACGCCAGGCGTCGAATGCCTGGTGCGGGCGATCCACGGGTAGACCTTGAAGCCCGGCAGCTGGCCGCCCTCGCCGGGCTTGGCGCCCTGGGCCACCTTGATCTGAATGTCCTCGGCATTGACGAGATAGTGCGACGTAACGCCGAACCGCCCCGACGCGACCTGCTTCACCGCCGAGCGGCGGAAGTCGCCGTTCTCGTCCCTTACGTAGCGCCCGGCGTCCTCGCCGCCCTCACCGCTGTTGGACCTTCCCCCGATGCGGTTCATCGCAATCGCGAGCGTCTCGTGCGCCTCCGCGGAGATGGAGCCGTACGACATCGCGCCGGTCGCGAAGCGCCGCACGATCGACGACACCGGTTCGACCTCGTCCAGTGGAACCGGCGGACGGGACGGCCGGAACTCGAGCAGGCCGCGCAGATGACCGCCCTGGCGCGCCAGCTCGTCCACCTTCGCGGCGTACTCGCCGAAGACCTCGTAGCGGCGCTCGCGCGTCGCATGCTGCAGCAGGAACACCGTCTCCGGGTTGAACAGGTGCAGCTCGCCCTCGCGCCGCCACTGGTATTCGCCGCCCACATCGAGGCGGCGATGTGCCCGCGCAGTGGGCACCTCCGGGTAGGCGGCCGCGTGCCGGGCGGCAGCCTCGGCGGCGATCACGGAAAGCCCCACGCCGCCGAGCCGCGACGGCGTGCCGCTGAAGTACTCGTCGACGACGTCCTGGCCCAGGCCGATTGCCTCGAAGACCTGCGCGCCGATGTAGGACGCGATCGTGGAGATGCCCATCTTCGACATCACCTTGAGCACGCCCTTGCTCAGCGCCTTGACATACTTGGCGACGGCTGCGTCGGCGGGGCCTGGGATCGCGCCACGTGCGACGAGGTCCTCGATCGTCTCGAACGCCAGGTAGGGATTGACGGCAGCCGCGCCGTAGCCGACGAGCAACGCCACATGGTGCACCTCGCGGCAATCCCCCGACTCGACGATCAGCCCTACCTGCGTGCGCTGCCGGGTGCGCACCAAGTGGTGGTGCACGGCCGCGGTCAGCAGCAAGGACGGAATCGGCGCGTGGTCCTCGTCGCAACCACGGTCGGACAGGATGAGGATGCGCGCGCCGGCGTCGATCGCTGCTGAGCACGCTCTGCGGACCTGCTCGATCGCGCCGGCCAGCGCCTCTCCCCCGCCGTGCACGCGGTAGCGCCCGTCGATGAGCTTGCACTGGAACCCGGGCAGGTCACCGTCGGCGTTGATGTGCCAGATCTTCGCCAGCTCGTCGTTGGCGATCACCGGGTGCGGGATCACGACCTGACGGCACGATGCCGGGCCGGGAGCGAGCAGGTTCTGCTCCGGGCCGACGGCGCTGGCGAGCGAGGTCACCATCTCCTCGCGGATCGCGTCGAGCGGCGGATTGGTGACCTGGGCGAACAGCTCGGTGAAGTAGTCGTAGAGCAGGCGCGGACGCTGCGACAACCCCGCCAGTGGAGTGTCGGTGCCCATCGACCCGATCGGCTCCGCCCCGGCGGTGGCCATCGGGGCGATGAGGATGCGCAGCTCCTCCTCGGTGTAGCCGAACACCTGCTGCCTGCGCGTAACCGACTCGTGGGTGACGGCGACGTGCTCGCGCGGCGGCAACGTGTCTAGGTGCAGCTGCCCGGCATGCAGCCATTCGCCGTAGGGATGCTCGGCGGCAAGCTCCGCCTTGATCTCGACGTCGTGGACGATACGCCCCCGTACGGTGTCGACGAGGAACATCCGTCCGGGCTGCAACCGCCCCTTCTCGACGACGCTCGCCGGGTCGATATCGAGCACGCCCGCCTCGCTGGCCAGTACGACCAGCCCGTCGGACGTCCGCCACCAGCGTCCGGGGCGCAACCCGTTCCTGTCCAGGACGGCGCCGATGACCGTGCCGTCGGTGAACGTGACACTTGCCGGGCCGTCCCACGGCTCCATCAACGCCGCGTGGAAGGCGTAGAAATCGCGGCGTGCCGGATCCATCCTTGTCGCGTTCTCCCACGCCTCCGGGATCATCATCAGGACCGCGTGCGGCAGGCTGCGGCCACCCAGGTGCAGCAGTTCGAGCACTTCGTCGAAGCTTGCCGAGTCGGACAGGCCCGGCGTACAGATCGGGAACAGCCGGGTGATGTCGCCGGGGACGAGGTCGCTCGCCAGCAGTGCCTCGCGGGTGCGCATCCAGTTGCGGTTGCCGCGGATCGTGTTGATCTCGCCGTTGTGCGCGATGTAGCGGTACGGGTGGGCGAGTGGCCACGACGGGAACGTATTCGTCGAGAACCGGCTGTGCACGAGGGCGATCGCGGTGGCGAATCGTTCGTCTGCAAGATCGGCGAAGAACGTGCCGAGCTGCCGAGTGGTGAGCATCCCCTTGTACACCAGGGTGCGCGTCGACAGCGACGAGAAATACAGGTCAGCTGAGGTTTCGCGGGCGCGCCGCTCGGCGACCTTGCGCAGGCAGAACACGCGCCGCTCCAGGTCCATCCCGGACGCCCCGCCGACGAACAATTGCGCGAACGCCGGCATCACGCTTCGTGCCGTCGGCCCCAGCCCGGCCGGATCGATCGGCACGCCCCGCCAGCCGAGAACGGACAGGCCCTCGTCGGCGGCGGCTTCCTCGACGAGCGCCATGACCTCGGCCCGCGCCGCGTCGTCGAGCGGCAGGAATGCCATGCCGACGGCATAGTCGCCGAGCGGCGGCAGTTCGAACGGGACGACCGCACGCAAGAACGCATCGGGGACCTGCACGGTCATGCCCGCACCGTCGCCGGACTCCGGCTCGGCACCCGCAGCGCCGCGGTGCTCGAGGTTGCGCAGTGCGGTAAGCGCCTGGGTCACCATCCGGTGACTGGCCCGGCCGCCAACGTCGGCGAGCAGGGCAACGCCGCATGAGTCGGATTCGTGGCCTGGGTCGTACAAGCCCACTGCGGGCGGCACAGCACTAAAGCCCACAGGACCTCCCGGCCGATGCTCGAAACGTATTGTCGGGACGGCATCGGCCCGCGAGTGTCTGCCAGATTACCGGGCGGTTTGCGGCGCGGGATACGTCCCGTCTGTGAGAGATCTCAACGTCACCTCGAGGTCAGCGCCACGGATGCAGGCGGATCAGTCAGTCACTCATCCGGACTGCCCGAGCGCGGCCTCGATGTCGCGCCGTTGCTGCTTCGGGATCGGGGCACCGGACGGTGTGGTCACGTAGAACGCATCCACCACCGCGCCGCCAAGCGACGAAACGCGAGCGGATCGGATGTCGACGTCGCAGCGCTCCAGTGCCGCGGTGACCCGATATAGCAGTCCGATCGCGTCGTCGGCGCGCAGCTCGACCACGGTGGCATCAGTCGCCTCGCCGTCGAACCAGTGCACCGTCGGCGGGCGCTGCGACGTGCCGCGCTGGTAGGCCCGCTCCTTGGTGGCGAGCCGGTCCGCGAGCGGCAGCGTGCCTTCGATCGCCCGCCGGATGTCGCCGCGCACGACCGCGGGGTCAGGCAGCGACCCGAACCGGGGCTCGACGACAAAGGCGTTGACCGCCATCCCGTGGTGCGTACGAATCGTCGCCGAGCGAACACTCAGCGAGTGCAGCGCCAGCACGCCAGCCGCCTTGGACAGCACGCCCAGTGAGTCAGGCGCGGCGACCATGACCTCGTTCCCGGCGATCTCCACGCTCAGGACGCCGGCCTCGGCGAGGCTGCGCCGGCGTTCGTCGAGCGGCGCCATGGCCGCCGGCGGGGGTTCGCCGCCGACCGCCGCACGAGCGCGGCGAACCAGCTCGGCGACCAGAGACGCCTTCCAATCGCTCCACGCGGCAGGCCCGGTAGCGGCCGCGTCCGCGACAGTGAGCGCGTGGAGTAGCTCCAGCAACTCCGCGCAACCCCCGACGGCGGACGTCACGGTCTTGATCGTCACCGGATCGTCCAGGTCCCGGCGGGTAGCCGTGTCGGGTAGCAGGAGGTGGTGGCGCACCAGGCCCGTCACGGTCGCCGCATCGTCGTACGACAGGCCCATCCGGTTCGCGATCGGCTCGGCGACTCGGGCGCCTGCCTCGGAATGGTCGTCCGGATCGAAGCCCTTGCCGATGTCGTGCAGCAGCGCGCCGAGCAGCAGCAGGTCAGGCCGCGCGACCTCGCGGGTGTGTCCCGCGGCCTCAGCGGCCGCCTCGAGCAGATGACGGTCGACCGTGAAGCGGTGTACCGGATTGTGCTGCGGCGTGAACCGCACCGCGTCCCACTCGGGAATGAGCCGCGCGAGCAGGCCCGCCCGGTCGAGCGACTCCATGACAGGGATGCCGGCCGCGCCGGCACCGAGTACGGCGACGAGGTCGTCTCGGGCCGCATCCGGCCAAGGCACCGGCATCGGCGCCGACTCCGTGGCGAGCCGTTCCAGGGTGAACGGCGCGAGCGGCCGATCGTGCTCCGCGGCGGCGCGCGCAGCGCGCAATGTCAGCAACGGGTCGGCCCAGGGGTCCGCGTCGCGCGCGAGCACCACATCGCCGTCCTGCATTACGACGTCCTTCGC
>DATFRC010000038.1:0-7619 GCA_035263725.1 Jatrophihabitantaceae bacterium
GCGCAGCGGTGCCTCGGCCACCATCGCCTCGAGTTCGCCGACCATGACTGCGGCCTCGCCGCGATCCACGCGAGCCGCCGCGAGGCGCTCACGGGCCACCGACCGCAGGTCCTCGAGCCGAGTGATCTCCGGCTGCGCCCACGCCTGGTCGGCGTAGTCGGCCAGCGCCGCACCGCGCCACAGCTGCAGCGCCTCGCTCAGCCAGCGTACCGGATCGGCGCCGCTCTCGGCAGGCGCGAGCAGCTGCTCGAAGCGCCACGCGTCGACGGCGTCGGCGGACAATCGTACGGCGTAGCCACGTGCCTGGCGCGCGATCACGCCCGACCGCGAGCGGGCCGCGACTTCCGGCTCCAGGCGGCGGCGCAGATGGGAGATGTAGGACTGCAGGCTCGCGAACGCGCTCGCCGGCGGCTCGCCTTGCCAAAGGCACTCGATGATGTGCTCGGCGCTGACGGTCTGGCCGCGGTGCAGCACAAGCAAGGCCAGGACGGCACGCTGACGCGGCCCGCCCAGGTCAAGCGCGACGCCGTGGTACGACGCCGCAAACTCGCCCAGCAGACCGATCTCGAGGCCGCCCCCGTCCGCCAACCCGCCCCCTTTTCCCGGGCAGCGTACGTAATCAATTCGGCCAGCACACGTGCGGCGACATCACGGCGGCAGGTACGTACCCGGTTAGTTGAAATGTCCACCGCTTCGGTCGCAGTGCGCGTTACGAGCTGCTGGAATAGCGTTGCTGAGGTGGACCTACGGCTGAGCGAACGGCAGATTACGGCTGCGTTGTGCGGCCGTGACGCGGCCAGCCGCGTCGAATTGGCGCAATTGACCGGGCTGCCCCGCACCACCGCCGTCGCGGCGGTCGCGTCGCTGCTGCAACGCGGCGTGCTGGTCGAACGCGGCGATCCGCGCGAAGGGCCGCGACCGGTCGGCCGGCCACCGACCATGGTCAGCCTGGCCGATCCGCCCGGCCCGGTTGCCGTGATCGTGTTCGGTCATGCGGAATCCCGCATCGCGGTATGCGATTACGGGGGCGCGGTGCTTGCTCGCGAGCCGTTGCAGGTCAGCGCATCCGATCCGGTGGGCGCCGTCAAGTCCGCGCTCGCGGAGCTGCCCGGCGGGCCGCCGGCCGCCGCGGTGGTCGCCGTGCCGTACCCGCTCGATCGCGAACGGGGCGTTCCCGTTTCCGCGCGTGACGCACCGCCGGCCACGTTCCCGAACCTGCAGCCGCTGCCGGAGTGGCTGAGAACCGACCCGACCGGGGCATTCAGGGCGGCGCTGCACGTTCCCGTCATCTCGGAGAACGACGCCAACCTGGCGGCCCTAGGTGAAGCGCTCTTCGGCGCCGGGCGGCGACGACGCGGTGTCGTGCACGTCTCCATCAAGGACGGCATCGGCGCCGGCCTCGTCCTCGACGGGCGGTTGCACCGTGGGACGACCGGCATTGCCGGCGAGCTGGCACATGTGAGTGTCCGTGATGACGGACGCCTATGTGTTTGCGGGGGCCGGGGCTGCCTGGCGACCGTGTATCGCAACGGGCCGCAACTGATTGACGAGATCCAGTCCGCATACGGACATCCACTGACCTTCGCCGACATGCAGACCCTGGCCGCCCAGGGCGACGTCGGCGTACGGCGCATCCTCTCCGACCTCGGTCGTACCGTGGGCCGCCCGCTCGCCGATCTCGCGGTGTTGCTCAACCCGGACACGATCATCGTGGACGGCGCGCTCGGCGACGCCGCTGCGCCCGTCGTCGACGGCGTCCGCGAGACGCTGGAACGGCACACCCCGCCCATGATCAGCCGCACCGTCGCCGTATTGCCCGGGACGCTCGGTACCGACGCGCTGTTCGCCGGCGCCGTTGCCCTGGCGCGGCAACGACACCACCACGATCTCTTCGCCGGAATACCTGTCGAAGGCGGTTGACGTCCGATCCGCTAGTGGCATCAGGCCTGGGACGCGAGGGCGGCGCGGACCTGCTCCACTGCCTCGGGACTTTCGATCGAGTTGGGGCGGCCCGTGCCGGTCGTGATGAGGTCGCGCAGGCTGCCGGTGATGTAGCCGCCCCAGGCGACCCAGCAGACGTCGTAGCACTCGACCTCTGGGGCCAGCCCGTGATGGGTGAAGCGCACCTCGGTGCGTCCGTCGACCTCCGTGACGTCGAAGGTGACCGTCGTCCCGGTCCATTCTTCCTTGTCGTCGGGGAAGGCGAGCCAGCTGTCGAGGGCCAGCCAGGAGATCTTCCGGCCCGGGACAAGCTCGGTGATGCGGAACTTGACGTAGTGGACGCCGGAGACCCAGTAACTGAACTCCGCGCCGAGGTCGTCGGTGGGCCCGGTGATCTGCCCCGACCACCAGCCACGGACGTCGTTGATCGCCTCGTAAGCGCGCTGGGGTGACTCGTCAACCTGGAACGTCCAGGTGAGGCTGTCAGGCATCGCAGTAGTTCCCTTCAGCAACGTTATTTAGCTCGTAACTTGCATGATGCAAGTGACCATAGACCCACTAACTTGCATCATGCAAGCCCCAATCGATACGCTGATGAGCATGCTCGGCAAGACGTACGACAGCCAGGTCTGCTCGATCGCGCGAGCGCTTGAGCTGGTCGGCGAGCGCTGGACTTTGCTGATCGTGCGCGACGCGCTATTCGGCGGCGTGACGCGTTTCAACGATCACCAGCACAACCTGGGCATCGCGACGAACATCCTCAAATCACGGTTGGACGCACTGATCGACGCCGACATACTGCAGCGCCGAACCACGTCGGGCAGACAACACGAATACGTGCTCACCGATAAAGGGCGCGACCTCAAGCCGGCACTCATCGCACTGACGCACTGGGGTGATCGGTGGGCAACCTCCGAGGCGCCACCGATCGTGTACCGCCACAGCGGATGTGGCGCGGACGTCGGCGTCGAAGTGGCCTGCCGCGTCCACGGATCGATCGATCCGGCCGACATCGAGGCCGAACCCGGCCCCGGGATGCCGGCCGAGTATCTGGCCGATCGCCGGCCGCGGCGCGCGGCCTGAACCCGTCGGCTGAGATTCGCCTAAAGAAGGTCGCCGATCCGGGCCGGTGCGCCTTATCGTCACCTCGACTGCATCCGGTGAGAAGCAGTGAGGGGCGGCACGATGACCTTTTCGACGCGTGCTCTGGCGCTTTCCTGTGCCCGGCATCCGAGGCGCACCTTGGTCTGGTGGGGTGTGGCGGCCATTGTCGCGCTCGTCGCGATCGCGACGTTGCTCGGTGGCGCGCTGACCACCGACAGCAACCCAACTAATAATCCGCAGTCGTTGCGCGCCCGCGACGTCCTGGACAAGGCGTTGCCGGCGAATGCGCAGGCCTCCACCACCGATCTTGTCGTCATTCGCTCGTCGCGCTATGTGGTTGACGCGCCGCAGTTTCGCACGTTCGTCGGGCAGCTGGCAGGACAGGTCGGCCACGCGAAGGGCGTCGTGAGTGTGCACACCTACCTCACTGGCGACGGCTCGTTGGTGTCTCAGGATCGGCATGCCGCGCTGATCGCGCTGAGCATGCCAAGTTATGAGGAAAAGGGCATCAACGACGTCATCAACGATCTGCACGCAGCAAGCGACCCCGCGTTTACGGCCTCGATCACCGGCAAGCAAACCCTCCAGCACGACTTCAACCAGCTCTCCCAGGAAGACTTGCGCAACGGCGAGCTTCGCTTCGGGGTCCCTGCTGCGTTGATCGTCCTGCTGCTCGTGTTCGGGACCGTGGTTGCCGGGCTGGTGCCGATGTTCATGGCGATCCTCTGCATCCTGGTCGCACTCGGCGGCGTCGCGGTGCTCGCGCATGCGTTCAGCCTGTCCGTCTTCGTGATCAACATGCTCACCGGCATGGGGCTGGCACTGGGCATCGACTATTCACTGTTCGCGATATCCCGTTACCGCGAAGAACGAGGGCGCGGCCGGGAGAAGCTGGACGCGATCGCGGCCACCGGCGCTACCGCCAATCGAGCAGTCCTCTTCAGCGGCACCACGTTCGTGATCGCTATGTTCGGCATGTTCCTCGTGCCGAGCTCGATCATGCGCAGCCTCGCCGTGGGAGCGATCCTGGTAGGCGTTGTCTCGGTCATCGCCGCGGTGACCCTGCTGCCCGCCGTGCTCGGCCTGCTCGGCGATCGCATCGAGCGACTTCGGCTGCCATTCGTCGGTCGCCGCTCGGTCGAAGCCAGCAATCCGGAAGGGCGATTCTGGGGGGCGATCGTCCGCTCCGTGCTGCGCAAGCCGTGGCTGGGGCTCGCCGTCCCGGTCATCATCCTGCTGCTCGCGGCCTCGCCGATCCTGGGACTTCGTATCGGCACGAGTGGGGCGACCGCGCTACCCGACCGATTCGAGTCTCGGCAAGGCTTCGCCGCCCTGCAGCAGGACTTCCCGTCCACCACGGCCAGCCCGGCCAAAATCGTCGTGGCGAGCCACGCCACCCAACCCGACGTCGTCGCTGCGCTGAACCGGCTGCAGGCGACGCTGGCAGCAGATCAGCGTTTCGGGGCCGGCAGTATCGACCACCTCGCGGGCGGACAGGTCGCCCTGCTGTCCGTTCCGGTGCGCGGCGACCCCTCAAGTCCGCCCGCGATCGCGGCAGTCCGCCAACTGCGCGGACAGACCATCCCGGCGACATTCGCCGGGACGGGGGCCAAGGTGCTCGTCGGCGGCCAGACATCGGAGAACATCGACTACTTCGACTCCGTCACCGGCCCAACCCCATACGTGATCGCGTTCGTACTCGGGTTCACCTTCGTGGTGCTGACCATCGTGTTCCGATCGCTCGTCATCGCCGCGACCTCCGTCATGCTCAACCTGCTATCCGTAGCCGCGGCCTACGGACTGCTCGTGCTCGTCTTCCAACACGGCGTGGGTGCCGGCGTGTTCGGCTTCCAGCACACGCCAACCATCGAGGCCTGGGTGCCGCTGTTCCTGTTCTCGGTCCTGTTCGGGCTGTCCATGGACTACCAGATATTCCTGCTCAGCCGGATCAGAGAGCACTACGACATAACTCGCGACACAACCAAAGCCATCACCTTCGGCGTTGCATCGACAGCGCGCATCATCACTGGCGCAGCCCTGATCATCGTCGCGGTATTCGCCGGCTTCGCCCAAGGCGACCTGATCATGTTCCAACAGATGGGCTTCGGGATCGCAGTCGCGCTCCTCATCGACGCCACGATCATCCGTTCGATCTTGCTACCCAGCGTGATGGGTCTGCTCGGCCGCTGGAACTGGTACCTGCCGCACTGGCTCGACTGGCTGCCGAAGCTCAACATCGAGGCCACCGAACCCGAGCGCCAGCCAGAACTCGTCGACTAGCGCAACAAGGGTTCATCGCTCGGCTTGTCGGCGACCACCGCCTGGCCGAGGCCGTAGGCGCGGCTGCGCCGGGCCGGGATTCCCAACTGCTGGGCAAAGCCATAGAGGTCGTGATCCGCGGTCACCCTGAAGCCGCGCGCAGACAACAGGTGGTGCATCTGCTCAGGCGTCCATGCCGAGATGTGCCGCTCATGCTCGAGCGGGTCCTGCCGGCCGGCGAGCTTGCTGTACACGCGCATGGCGCGCCGACCCAGCGCGGCCAACCGGTTCGGCGTCGGGTAGGTGGCGATCAGTCGGCTGTGCGGCGCGGAACGCGCCGCGACCACAGCGACGGTCGCGTCGACGTCAGGTTGGCTCAGGTAGGGCAGCACGCCCTCCCAGATCCACGTGGTCGGCACGGCATCCTGATAGCCGGCCGTCGCCAGCGCGGGGGCCAGGGCGTCGCGGCCGAACTCGACCGGCACGTACCGCACCGATCTCGCCACCGGTTCCAGGCCCTCGACCCGGTCGCGCTTATCTCGTTGCGACGCCGGCCGGTCCACCTCGAACACATCGACGTCAGCCAACTCCGGCATCCGCCAGGCCCGCCCGTCCAGTCCCGCACCCAGGATGACCAGCTGCGGATTGGCCGCAGCGCGGACCGCGTCGTCGATCACCACGCTTCGGGTCACCACCACCTGCGCCGTGGCGGTGAGCATTTCGTACTCCATCCGGTCGCGCCATCCGGTCGGCGGCACACCCGTGCGGGCGCGCGCCACCGCCTCGCGCTCCTCGCCACGAAGTAAGCGCACCGCGACCGAATCGCTGAATCGGCCCAATGCGAGGCGGCCGTCACCTACCGCCCGCCCCTGACACACCAGCACCGCGGTCCGGCTGCTCGGTTCTTCCGCCACGTCCGGCAACTATCCCGGCTCGGCCATCCCGTGCCCCGCTCGGGCTCGGTGGGTCAGATCGTCAGCGGCACCCCGGTCTCGCGTTCGGAGATCTGCCACAACGTCGCGATGGCTTGCTCCGCGCCGGGGCGCAGCACCGGAAGGCGCACGGCGGGGCCGAAGTTGCCGAAGCGGGGCCCGTAGAACTCGCCGCCCTTCGCCCGCGGATCGGTCGCCGCTCGGATCTGGGGCATCGCGCCGTGCTCGACGTCCATGCCGGTGTATTTCGCCAGCCACGCCCACATCGGTCCCATCCACCCGCCGCCGCCCTCGGCGACCGTCGTGGTCTGCAGGTCGCTGTGGGACAGCCCCGGGTGCGCGATCAAGCTCTGCGCTCGAGCTCCGGCCCGTTCGAAGAGGCGCTGCAAGCCCAGCCCGAAGTGGTAGTTCGCCAACTTGGATTGGCCGTACGCCCGCCAAGGCTCATACGTGCCGTGCAGGTGCGGGTTGCTCGGATCGACCGGCCGCCCGATGTGGTGAGCCGTGCTGGTCACCGTCACTACCCGGGCCGACGCCGCAGCCAGCAGCGCGGGCAGCAGCAGCGCGGTAAGCGTCCAATGCCCGAGGTGGTTCACGCCCAGCTGCATCTCGTAGCCGTCGCTCGTCTGCCGTTCCGGCGTGGCCATCAGCCCGGCATTGTTGACCAGGATGTCTATCTCCTGGTGACCCCCGAGGATCTCCCCGCCCGCCTTCTTGACCGATGCCTGCGATGCCAAATCCAGCGCGATCAGTTCCAGTTCGGCGCGCGGCGTCTCCGTCCGGATGTCCGCAACCGCCTGTGCGGCTTTCGCCTGGTCGCGAACCGCCATGAGCACGCAGGCGCCCTTGCCCGCAAACACCTTCGCGGTTTGCAGACCCAAACCCCCGTTCGCGCCGGTGACCACAGCGGTTCGTCCGGCCAGGTCCGGCACGGACTCGCGCGTGAACGCCACGTCCCCCATCGTCCACCCAGTCCGGCCCAGACCGCCGGACCAGGGCTCGGCACTGCGGGCGCAGGTGAGAAGGTCATTGGGTGGCAGATGTCCAGGGACCGCTGGCCGAGCTTGCCGACCGCTACGGGATCGCGACGGAGTTCTGGGACTGGCAGGGCCGCCACGTTCGTGTCGCAGCGCAGACGGTGGTAGCCGTGCTGCGCGCGTTCGGGGTCGAGGCGGCCACTCCTGAGGCAGTGGCGGCCGCGCTGGCCGCCCGCCGGGACGAGCCCTGGCGGCGGATGCTGCCGCCCTGCGTAGTGACCCGGGAGGGCGCGGCGGCGTCCGTACCGGTCCACGTCGAGCACGGCGCGCCGGTCGAGGTCTGGGTGGAGTTGGAACGGGGCGGCGTCCGCGACGACCTCCGCCAACTGGAGAACTGGAACGAGCC
>DATFRC010000039.1:0-9624 GCA_035263725.1 Jatrophihabitantaceae bacterium
CAGCGCGGGCACCGGCGCGAGCCGGAAGATCCCGCCGATCGCCAGGCCTGTCGCAAGGGCGAGCACCGGCGGCACCTTTCCCGAGGTCATCGCCGCCAGCGTTGCGACGACGACGACTGCGGCCACCACAGTCACGGCGAACCTGTATACCAGCACCGACCACGGCGGCGATGGCACAGCGACACATCGCCCCGAGCGCACACTTGGAATGCAGAGTCGCAGTCACGCGGCGTAGCATCCTGTGTGCCGGTGGCGGGGCAAAAGCTGGAGCTCGTCGCAGGAAGTTAGGCGCATGACCGAGCGGGTATCGACGATCACCACCATGACGAACCGTTCCGTGATGACTCCGCTGCCCTCGCCTGATGATCGCTACGCCGCAGGTCGCGCGGCTCGTGAGCATATGCCGCTCGAGACGCTCGGCGTTTGGGATCCGTCGATGCGGAACCACGATGCTCTAGCGACGGTGGTCGAACAGAACGCCGCTCGGGTGCCATCCCTCGTTCCGATTCGGATGGCGCGGATGTCCGCATCCCCATGGTCGTATTACCGAGGCGCCGCGGCCGTCATGGCTGCTGACCTCGCCACGCTCGGTCACACCGGGATCGACGTGCAGATGGGCGGAGACGCGCACCTGCTCAACTTCGGCCTCTGGGCGACACCTGAACGGCAGCTCTCGTTCGACGTGCGCGATTTCGATGAAACCCTCCGAGGGCCATTCGAGTGGGATCTCAAGCGGTATCTGGCCAGTTTGGTGGTACTTGCTCGCGACACCGGGCTGTCCGAAGACACCGCAGCCAAAGCGGTGCAAGGTGCGGTGCGCGCTTATCGCAATCACATCTCCCGCTATGCCACGGCGAGCGAGCTGGACATCTGGTACGACCTTGTGACGTCCGATCAACTGCTTCAGAGGCTATTCGAACCCGAGGAGATGGAAGAGGTATCGGAACGGCTACGTCGGCGTGCCAAGCGCAGGACGCACACGGGCGCGGCGCTGAAGCTGACTCGCGTCGTAGCTGGGCAGCTGCGCATCGTCGACAACCCGCCGGCCCGCACGCGCCTTAATGATCTCGTCGACGGCTCGGCCTCCGCAGAGGTTGTCACGGAAGCATTGCAGAACTACCGGGACAGCCTGCCCTACGAGCGACGGTACCTGCTCGACCGGTTCACGTTCGCGGATGTAGTCCGTCAAGTCGTCGGAGTCGGAAGCGTTGGCATGCAGGTCTATCTTGTCCTGCTTGAGGGCCGTCAGGGCGATCCGCTGTTCTTACAGCTCAAGCAGGCGGGTCCCTCTGTATATGAGCAGTACCTAGGGTCGAGCCAGTATCCAAACCACGGCCAACGTGTCATCAAGGGAAAGCGGTTGATTCAGGCGGCCAGCGACATCTTTCTGGGATGGACATCCGGGAGTGGCGTCGACTTCTACGTTCGTCAATTCCGTGACATGAAGGTGGTACCCGACGCAGCTTTGATCGCGCCGTTCCTCGTGCAATTTGCGGAGATGTGCGGCGCGGTTCTGGCGCGCGCGCATGCCCGCACGGGAGATGCGGTAGCAATCGCTGGATACATCGGAAAAGGGCGGCGTTTCGACCGGGCCATGATGACGTTCGCCGGCAGCTACGCCGATCAAACCAGTGTCGACCACGCGCAACTGCGCGCCGCGGTTTGACGCGACTACCAGATAGCGTGGGTCGCTGGAACAACACCTGCAGCGATGAAGATGCAAGATCGGACAGTCACCACCTTGCGACGTAGCCGCAGCTCGTGCCCGCAGGCCTTATACGACGCTGGCGGCGGACCGAGTTTTAGCGGAGTGCGCCGGCCGCCGGATGCTGGTCGGAGGGGCGGGCGTCAGGGTGCGCAGCAGGTTCGACGCGGCGGCGTCGAAGCGGTCCACGTCGCCGTACGGGCGGGCGACTAGCAGGGCGCCTTCCAGGCAGCTCATGACTAGCCGCGCGGTGTCCCGGGCCGATCCGGCCGCTCGGATGCTGCCGTCGTCGCAGCCTTGCTCGATCACCTCGGCCAGCCAGTCCTCGGTTCGGTCGAAAAAGGCCAGCACCGAATCGCGCATGCCGGTGGGCAGCGTCTGGTATTCGGCGGCCAACATTCCGCATAGGCACATCCGCCGTCGCTCCAGCACGCTGCAATACAGCTCGGCGTAGTGCTCCAGCTTCTGCATCGCGCTCCCGTCGGTCCGGTCGATGCCCTCCAGAGCATCGATGAAATCCCCGGTGTATCGGGCGACGAGCGCGGAGCCCAGGTCAGCCTTGCTCGCGAAGTGGTAATGCAGGGCTGCCTTGGTGATTTGGAGCTCGGCGGCCACGTCGGCGTAACTGAATGCGTTGAAGCCGCGGACCTGGACCAGCCGCTCGGCGACGTCCAGGATCCGTGTTGCGGTGTCGGTGTCCGCTCGTGGCGTCATCGCCTCGTCCCCTCGGCCCCGGTCACCCGTGGGCTTGCTGCGTGCGCTGGTCCGGTTGGTTCCAGTATCTTGACACTAACCTATCAGTAGGTAAGTATTCCACCTACCGGTAAGTGAGTCACGGCAGTCCAGATCGGGGAGGCGTGGGATGGACAGTGCCGACGGCGGTGGCTTCGCGCCAGCCGAGCAATCCCGCGAGCGCTCCCACGACCGGCGGCGAATCGTCCGCATGGAGCGGGCTGAGGGCGGCCGGATGGCGATCGGGATGGGCGACCGCACGGAATTGGTTGCTCGCCTGAAAGACCTCACGTCGCTGCGCAGCGGCCCTGACGTCTGGCTGATCGCTGACGAACCGGTTGTGACTGTCAAGCGGCTCGGCGCGGCGAGATTCGTGACGCAGCCGTGAGAAGGCAGGCCGTCCCCAACCGTCCCTCATCGAGCGGTCTGATCGGGGCGGAGAGGATCAGCGCCATCGGCCGGGTCGCGGACCTGCCGACTCCGACGCTGGACGTAGAGCGGCTACGGCAACACTTCGACTTCCCAGCGACCGGGCGAGTGGTCACCAACAACGGTGCGAGCACGCAGCCGCCGCGTGAATTGATCGAGCTATATCGGTCACTGGTGCCGTGGTACGACAACGTGCACCGAGGTCAGTCGTCCGCCTCGCAGCACATGACGCATCTCTTCGAGGAGTCGTACGACACTATTGCCGCCTGGCTCAACGCGCCCAGCCGGCGCAACATCGTCATCTACCGCAACACCACCGAGGCGATTAACGCCGTCATGTACTCGTTGCTCAGCGAGTTCCGCGACGGCGACAACGTGGTCACGACGATGATGGAGCACAACTCCAACTTCGTCCCGTGGTACGCACTCAGCCGCGAAATCCTGCCCCGCTTCGACCGTAGGGTCGAGTGCCGCATTGCCCGCTTCGACCACCGCACCGGCGAACTCGACCTGGATCATCTGGCGCACCTCGTCGATGCCCGCACCAAGCTGGTGTGCGTCACCGGAGCGTCCAACTTCCTCGGAACGAAACCTCCGCTCGACGTGATCCGTGACATCGCGAGCAACAGCGGTTATTCCCAGCCATCGGGCGAGGTCGGATCGCGGCTGCTTGTTGATGCGGCGCAGCTTGCGCCGAGTGTGAGCGTGGATGTGCAGGCTCTCGGCGTTGACTACCTGGCCTTCTCATTCCACAAGATCCTCGCCCCGTTCGGCGTCGGTGTGCTCTACGGCAGGGAACACCTCCTCGCTGAGTCCCTACCCTTCCTGTACGGCGGGGACATGATCGCCGAAGGACAGGTCGCACCGACTCACGTCAACTACAACGACCTGCCGTGGAAGTACAGCGCTGGGACGCCCAACATCCTCGGCGTGATCGTCTCGGCGCAAGCGCTGCGACTCGTGCTTGACCTCGTGGCGGGCGAGAGTCGCTGGTTCGGGACCTCAGCGCCGATCCCGCGACACGTGATCGTGTCAGCGATGAATCTGGTTACCGATCACACGCGGGCGCTGACCGAACAGGCACTCTCGGAGGCGCAGAACATCGCCGGGCTCACCGTGTACGGACCGGCCCCGGGTACCCCCCGCTCGCCGGTGCTGGCATTCAACGTGGGAGGTACTGACCCGACGCGCATCGCGGAGGGGCTGAACGAGTTCGGAGTGGAATCCCGGGCGGGCTGCCACTGCGCCACGCTTGCCCACCGCGACTACGGTCTGAATCCACCAGCGAGCTGCCGACTGAGCTTCGCGCTATATACAAATGGGGACGACGTCAGCCGTGCGATGGACGCACTGCGTCGTGTAACGCGAAAGTTCGCCCGCGGCAGGATGATCGCGCCCGTCGGGGAGCGGCAAACCTGCCACGAGACGAGGCTCCATTCCGTCGGCAATTTCGGAGTCATAAAACCCGTCGGCTAACGACAATGAAATGAGGAATACGACAAATGGCGCTCAGTATCGACGAGACCGCACCAGATTTCGAGGCGGACACTACGCACGGCAGGATCAATTTCTACGAATGGATCGGAAATTCTTGGGCGGTGCTGTTCTCACACCCGAAGGATTTCACCCCGGTGTGCACCACCGAGCTGGGCCAGATGGCCAAGCTGGCGCCCGAGTTTCAGCGCCGAGGCGTGAAGGTGATCGGACTTTCGGTGGATTCCACGGAGAGCCACAACCGGTGGGTTGATGACATCGAGGAGACACAGGGCGCACGACCGAACTACCCCATCATCGGGGACACCGACCTGCATGTCTCCAAGCTCTACGGGATGCTGCCCGCAGCGGCTACGGGTGACGCCAGCTCACGCTGTGCCCTCGACAACCTGACCGTTCGCACCGTATTCGTGATCAATCCAGACAAGAAGATTCGGCTGATTGTGTCGTATCCAAATGTCACCGGCCGGAACTTTACCGAGCTGCTGCGGGTTATCGATTCGCTACAACTGACGGCTGACCACCCAGTCGTGACGCCGGCCAACTGGAAACCCGGCGAAGATGTGATGATCGCCAACTCGGTGTCCGACGAGCGCGCGAGATCGATCTTCGGCGATTGGAAGTCCACAAAGCCCTACATCCGTATTGTCCCCCAGCCGAATTGACGATGACGTATCGGGTGATCGCCGCGCTCAGTGCATCGGCAACGGCGTCGGCTTGGTGATCCCCGTGCCGCAGCGCGACCGACATCAGGTAGCGCGTCGAACGCTCCACCAGCATGGCGCCGCGCCCGTCCGGCAGCCGCACCCCCGATCCAGGTTTTGCCCCTCTCATTCGGGCTCCCGGGAGGCGGCCGGTGCCGGTTGCTCAGAGCCGGCGAGGTCGGTGCGGCGTACCTGGATCATGGTGATGTTGATGGCCAGGGTGAGCAGGGCGATCCCGGCGGCGACCAGGAACCCGCGAGCGAAGCCGGTGGCAATGGCATGGCGGTAGATAGCTGCGGCTAACGGCCCGCCCGGGTGCGCCGGGTGTCCGGCCCGCGCCGCGGCGGCGGTGGCGTGCACGGCCTTGTGGGCGACCGCGTTCCAGGCGACGGTGCCTAGCAGTGCCAGCCCGATGGCGCCCCCGACCTGCTGGCCGGTGTTGAGCAGGCTGGAGGCCACTCCGGAGTCGGCTTCGGCGACGCGGTTGAGGGCGACTAGGGACAGCGTGACGAACAGCAGCGCGGTTCCGGCTCCGATGACCATCGTCGGGCCGAGCACTCCGCTGGCATAGGTGGCGTGCTCGCTGATCCGCGACAGCCAGTACAGGCCGCCAGTGCTAATCGCAGAGCCCGCCAGCAGCAACGGCCGGGCGCCGATCCGGGGCACAAGTTGCGTGACTGCGCCCGATGCGATGAGGAGGGCGGCGGTAAAGGGCAGGTAGGCGACACCGGTCTTCAGGGCCGAGTATCCCCAGACCGTCTGCATGAATACGGTGAGGAAGAAGAACATGCCGAAGATGAAGATGCCCACCCCGGCGTAGCTCAGGTAGGCGCCGGTGCGGTTGCGGTCGTGCAGCAGCCGCAGCGGCAGCAGGGCCTGTGGGCTGCGCGTCTCGATGAGAGCGAACGCGGCGAGCAGCACGGCGGCGGCGGCCAGCGAGGCGACGACCTTGGCATCGCCCCAGTGGGAGACGCCGTTCGGGCTGGTGGCGGCGCTGACCAGGCCGTATACCAGGGCGGCGATCCCAGCGGTGCCGGCGAGCGCGCCGGGCAGGTCGAACCGGCCGCGGCGGCGCGGGGTCTCGGCCAGCACGCGCGATGCGGCCAGCGCGACCGCGGCGCCGATCGGCACGTTGACGAAGAGCACCCACCGCCACGAGGCGTAGGTGGTCAATACGCCGCCGCCGATCAGGCCGATCGCGCCGCCGGCGATGCTCATCGCTGCGTACACGCCCAGCGCTCGGGTGCGCGGCGGGCCCTCGGCGAACGTGGTCGTGATCAGCGACAGCGCGGCCGGGGCGACGAGCGCGCCGCCGGCGCCCTGCACTGCGCGGGCCGCGAGCAGGAAAGCCGGGGATGTGGCGAACCCGCCGGCCAGCGATGCGGCGGAGAACACCAGCAGCCCGGCGATGAACATCCTTCGGCGGCCCAGCAAGTCCCCTGCCCGCCCGCCGAGCAGTAGCAGCCCGCCGAACGTCAGCGCGTAGGCGTTGACCACCCATTCCAGGCCAGACCCAGAAAAGCCGAGCGCCCGCTGGATGTGCGGCAGCGCGACGTTGACGATGGTGGCGTCCAGCACAACCATCAGCTGTGCGCTTGCCAGGACCAGCAGAGCCAGTCCCGGGCCCGGGCGGGGGCCGCCCGCGGCCACACCCCTCGGCGCGGCCGCCCGGGTCGTCGTGGGTCCTGTTTCGGCGGGTCCCGCGGTCTGCATGAGTGCCTCCTGGTCATCCAGTTGCGTCACGCAACTAACTTGCCGAAGATAACCGACCGAAGTTGTGTCATGCAACTGATTGGCGCTACCATTGGCGCCGATGCTGAACCGAGACTACGAAGGCCAGAACTGCTCGATCGCGCGAGCGCTCGAGGTCGTTGGCGAGCGCTGGACGCTGCTGATCATCCGCGACGTACTGCTGGGCCTGCACCGCTTCGACGAACTGCAGGAGAGCCTCGGCATCGCCCGCAACGTCCTGACCGACCGGCTCAACCGGCTGGTCGACCAAGGCGTGCTCGAACGGGTCCTGTACAGCGAGCGCCCGGAGCGGTACGAGTACCAGCTGACTAAGAAGGGGCTCGACCTGAACGTCGCGCTCACCGCGCTTCGCCAGTGGGGTGACGACTACCTGAGCGAAAAGCCGCCGCGTCTGCAACGCCGGAAGATCGACAAGAAGCCGGTCGTCGCCGCGATCGTGCCGAAGGGCACCAAGTCGCTCCGCCCCGACGAGATCGAGAACCTCCCCGGGCCGGGCGCAACGATGCGTCGCGCCCGAACGAAGAAGTAGCTTCGCAGGGATAGGCCGGTTCGACCGATCGAGTCGAGGGTTGCATGAGGCAACCTTCATGTAAACCCGGTTGGCACGAACCGCGGGGCACGTGTGCCTGCGGCCGTCGCTCGCGCCACTTCGCCCAACGTTGTCGCCTCGTGTCAGCTACGCCGTGGCAGCGCTGTGGTCGGCCTCGGCCTCTTCGCCTCGGTGACGCCCTCGCCGGTCGATCGCATCTCAGCGTGCTCTGGCACTGCTGACGGCATTGAGTGTGCAAATTTTTGGTCGCCGGCTCCGCTCCGCGGCTGTTCGTCGCGCGGCTTGCAGGGTGTCCCGACCAGGTGCGGCTCTGCTTGATCTCTGCACCCGAGCGCGGCCACTTCCGTCTCACGGCCGCCCGTCCTGGCCGTCGGGCCCGGAGAGCGGCACCTTCTTGCGGTAGTGATAGCCATGGGTTGCGTCATGCAACCGACATCGCTACAGTGCTAGTAAGTTGCTTCAAACAACTGATAACTTCAGGGAGCTGCGTATGCCCAAGACAATTCTGATCACCGGCGCGAGCAGCGGCTTCGGCCGTGACACGGCGGAGACGTTGCGCCGCGCCGGCCACACCGTGTACGCCTCGATGCGCGGTGCACAGGGCAAGAACCGCGAGGCCGCCGAGGCTCTGCAGACGCTCGGCATCGAGACCGTGGAGCTGGACGTTAGCGACGACGCATCTGTCGAAGCGGGCGTCGAGCGCGTGGTGGCGGAGGCTGGCAACATCGATGTGCTGGTCAACAACGCCGGCATCGGGTCAGCCGGCGTAACCGAAGCCTTCACCGCGGAGCAGACGAGGGTCGTCTTCGACACGAATGTCATCGGGCTCCTGCGCGTGACCCGCGCCGTGCTGCCGTCGATGCGCCGGCGGCGTGACGGGCTGATCATCAATATCGGCTCGATCCTCGGCCGCGTCACGTTCCCCTTCTTGGGCATCTACGGCGCGAGCAAGTTCGCGGTCGAAGCGCTAACCGACAGCCTCCGCTACGAAGTCTCCCAGCTCGGCGTCGAGGTCGTGGAAGTACAGCCGAGCGCTTACCCGACTAACTTCCTCCCGGGCATTCAGACTCCAGCTGGCACCGACGTGACGAAGTCCTACGGCGAGGTCGGCGCAATCCCCGGCGCGATCGCGAAGACCTTGATGTCGAGCTTCGAGGGCAAGGACGCACCGAATCCGCACGAAGTGGCAGAGGCCATCGTCAGGCTGCTCGGTCAGCCCAAGGGCAGCCGCGCTGTCCGCACCGTCGTCGGCGCGCCGTTTGGCTGCGACGAGGCCAACGAGGACGTGGCGCCTGTGCAGGCCAGGGTGGTCGAGGCCCTCGGCCTCAGCCACCTGGAAAGGGTCGCCTGATGACTCGATTCAGGCTGCCAGCAATCCCAATTCTCCATCGAAGTCGAAAGGAACCCGACATGCCTAGTCCGACAATTGTTCTCGTTCACGGCGCGTTCGGAGACGCGTCCAGCTGGCGGCAGGTGTACGACCGGCTCGTCAATGACGGTCACACCGTTCTCGCGCCGCCGAACCCGCTGCGCGGAATCCCGTACGACGCATCCTTCACGGCGTCGGTCATCGACCAGATCGACGGCCCCGTCGTCCTCGTCGGCCATTCGTACGGCGGCGCGGTGATTACAGCCGCCGGCAGCTCGGACAAGGTCGCCGGGCTCGTGTATGTAGCCGGCGTCGCGCCCGACGAGGGCGAGTCGGTCAACGACCTCCAGGGACGCTTCCCGTCGCTGGCGATGGGCCCGCTCGTTCGCCCGGCGCAATTGGCCGACGGCAGCGTGGAGGTGTCGATCGATCCTGCGCGGTTCCACGACGTGTTCTGCGCCGACGTTCCGGACGCCGACGCCGCGTTCCTGGCGATCTCGCAGCGCCCGGTCTCAGCCACGGCGTTTGACGATCCGGCGACCGGCGCCGCATGGCGGACGAAGCCGTCCTGGGCTGTGTTCGGCACCGCGGATTACCCGGTCGCACCGGAGCTCCACCGCTTCTCGTACGACCGTGCGGGATCGACGGTCACCGAGGTCGAAGGCGCCTCCCACTTCCTGATGCTGTCGCAGCCGGACATCGTCGCCGGCGTCATTCGCGAGGCGGTCATCGCAAGCGCGCGCAGCGCAGCGGCGTAAGAGACCGGCGTCTCGACCCCGGTCGCCAGATGCGGGGTCGAGACGTCGATCGGCGCCGTCGCGAAGAAAGGAGAGGGCGGCATGGAGTTCCTGGTCGAGTTCGAGGTCGAGGTTCCGGCCGGCACGGCCGA
>DATFRC010000040.1:0-22352 GCA_035263725.1 Jatrophihabitantaceae bacterium
CGACCCGCAGCTTCTACCCGCCGCGACCCATATCGCGGACGTCGACGCCACCGACGCCGACCACTTCCTGGCCCGGATCTCCGGCAGGCAGAAGCTGATTCTGCATCTCGCCGAAGGAACGGATAGCCGCTCGCGCGATCACTTCCTGGCGCTGCACCTATCCTCCGGGACCTGGGCCATCACGCCCAACCTGATCGGCATCCACTGCGTGCCGCTCAACCGCGACGACTTCGACATCTTCGCCTCGCACGGCGGCTCCATGGTGTGGTCGCCGCTGTCGAATCTGCTGCTGTACGGCAAGACCGCCGATATCGGCGCCGCCAAGGCGGCGGGAGTGCCGATCGCCCTCGGCTCGGACTGGGCGCCGTCAGGCAGCAAGAACCTTCTCGGCGAACTGAAGATCGCACGCCTGGCGGCGCCTGGCGCGGGTGCCGATCTGGCCGCGCGCGACCTAGTCGCGATGGCCACCACGACGCCGTCCGGAATGCTCGGTTGGGACGAACACATCGGCAGCCTCGAGCCCGGTAAGCGCGCCGATCTGATTGTCGTCGACGGCATGACCGGCGACCCCTATGAGGCCCTGGTGGCGGCGACGGAGGAAACGATCACTTTGGTTGTCATCAACGGTGTGCCACGGTGCGGAACGACCGCGTTGATGTCAGGGCTCGGACTGGCTGACGGCGCGCAGGTCGAGGTCGCGGGGCAGTCACGGGTGCTCAACCTCGTCCAGCCCGGGGCCGACCCGGCCGTCGAGGCGCTATCCGTGGCCGAGGCGATCGATCGGCTCGAACGCGCACTCGCCGCGCTGCCCGAGTCGTCCACTGCCCGGCGGGTGATGCGCAGCCGGCCGACGAAGGATCACGCGCTGCTTGCCGTCGACGGTGTGATCGAGAACCACATGTCCCCGCGGCCGCACTTGCCGTTGCGCGGCAGACTCACCGGGCCCAACCTGCGCCCCTCGGCACGCCCCGCCGCGATGACTGCCGGGCCGCTGCCGGCGCTCACCCTCGGTCCACTGACCGCCGTCGACGACCCCGGCTACTACAAGGCACTTGGCGTCGAGGCCAACCTTCCTGCCGACGTTCGCGACGGGCTCACCATCCTCGGCCCGCAATGACTACTTCCTGGAGAAGACGGTTGTGAACGCGGCGCCCTTCTGTCCCGGCTATCCGCCGCCGTACGACGTACTCGCCGCGTCGTACCCGGACGCGACGGTCTACCCGCCGGCTGCGTTCCGCGTCGAATGGGGGCCGATCTTCCACCGCGGTCGCCTCGACGGGACGGCGAAGCTCCTCGCCGTGGGGCAGGACCCCGCGGTCGCGGAGACCGTGACGCGCCGGATCCTTGTCGGTGTCGCCGGCCAGCGCACCCAGGGCCTGCTCGCCGGCTCGGCCTGACGCGCAGCTATCTCATGGTCAACACGTTCGTCTACAGCGTGTACGGGCAAGGCGGCGGCAACGCACACATCAAGGACGAGTCGATCGCCGCCTACCGGAACAGCTGGCTCACCACGATCGTCAGCCACAACGACATCGCCGCTGTCATCACGCTGGGCACGCTCGCCGCGTCGGCGTATCACCAATGGCTCGCCGCCGGCGCCACATTCGCCGGCCATCATGCAGCAATCCTGCATCCCACATATCCCGAATCGGCGTCGGCCGCCGGCCAGATCACCCTCGCGGACGCGACCAAGCGGCTGCTCGCCAACTGGAACGATGCGCTGCCCGGCCTCATCGCGGCGATCGACCAGCCGGACGAGCCGGCATCCGGCACGCCGTACGGCACGGCGTTCATCGAGCAAGACCTGCCCCCGATCCCGCCCGGCGACCTACCGGCCGGCATACCCGAATGGATGCGCACTGCCCGCAACTGGGGCACCCGGCAGGGCACCGACGCCGACACGAAACGGGCCACGATCGCCGTCACGGTCCCGGCCGCCGACCGTCCGTGGCTGACACAGCCGACACTCCGGCCGTCAGGCCGGCGCGGCGTTCAGGCCGGAGTCGCGTAGCTGTTTGCGCGAGCTGATTCCGAGCTTGGTGAACACCTTGCGGAGGTGCCATTCAACGGTTCGGGGGCTGATGAACAGCCGGGTGCCGATCTCATGATTGGACAGACCCTCCCGGGCCAGCCGTGCGATCTGCGTCTCCTGGGCGGTCAGCTCGTCAGGCGTCTCGACTGTGCGTTTGCGCGCAGTCTCGCCGGTGGCGAGCAGCTCCCGGCGAGCGCGTTCCGCGAACGCGTCCATGCCGATCGCACCGAGTATGTCGTGGGCGATGCGCAACTGCTGCCGCGCATCCACACGCCGTCCCTCGCGGCGCAGCCACTCGCCGTAGAGCAGGTGCGCGCGGGCCAGTTCGGGACGAAATCGGGTACACGCCAGCCGCTGCGTCGCTTCGCGGTACAGCGACTCGGCGGTGTCGCCCTCGCTGAGCAGGGCACGTGAGCGGGCTTCGATTCCCAGCGCCCAGTCGGTGCCACCGGATGAAGTTGCCGTCACCAGACGCTCGAGAGCGGCAAGGCCGAGATGGCTGTGCCCGCTCCGGACACTTGCCTCGATCAGCTCCGGCAGTGCCCACGCAGAGAGAAACAGTTCGGGTGTGTCGGCGCTGGCTTGCTGCGCGGCAGCGAGCGCCCGGTCGTAGCGGCCCAGCCCGTTGAACAGGATCGCGCGTACCCAGTGTGCGTACTGGACGGCGATTCCCTGTCCCCCTGCAATCGCGGCGTCGATGGCGGAATCGATCAACGCCGAGGCTTCCCGTCCCCGCAACGCGGCAAGCAGCATGGCACCGTAGGGCGCGATTCTGGTCTGGGTGGCCTCGGTGACCGCATCGGTTTCCCCGATCACCGCCGCCGCCATTGCGAAATCACCCCACCAGGCCGCAAGGATCGCCGACGCAGTCAGGTCGATCGGCAATCGGGCGAGCGCGCCCGCCTTGCGGGCGACCTGCAACTGCCGGACGTTGATGGCGTGCCAGCTCTCGTCGTCCCACAACACGTTTGGCGGCACCGTCGTCAACCAGCCCCACCGGAAGTTGTGGTCAGCTTCGCCCGCGAAGGCACGCGTCGCCTGCCGGAGCTTAGGTGCCGCGGCGATATGCCCTTCTGTGATCAGCATTGCCAGCGCGTCCAGCAGCACGTCGGACGGTCGTGGCCGATGCCTCGGCGACGGCGCCGATCTCGCGGCCGATGCTGCATCTAGCAGACTTCCGGCGGTGGCGAGACGACCGGCGAACAGCGCCGCGCCCCACGCGTCGAGGTAGGTCTCGCGGGCGAGGTCGGGATCGAGGGGCTCGAGTTGCTTCGCTGCTTCCAGTAGCAGGGGCGGAGCGTCGCTGCCATGACCCGACGCGAACGCGATCTGCCCTCGTAGCAGGTCAACCCTGGCCCGCTGGAGCTCGTCCAGGGGTGACGCGTGCGCCGCGGTCAGCAGCCCGAGAGCCGCGTCGAAGGCGCCTGCATGCAGGTTGGCTTGGGCGGCGGCCAACGCGCGCTCCGTGCGCCGCGCGCTGTCGTCGGTGAGCGCGACAGCACGCTGCAAGAACGCGGCTGCCGCGGCGAGCCCGCCGCGCGCCTGTGCTCGGCCGGCGGACCGCTCGAGCTCGACGGCAACCTGTTCGTCGGGTTCCGGCGCCGCTGCGGCGAGATGCCACGCGCGACGGTCCGGGTCGACGATGGGGTCGGTCGCCTCTGCCAGTGCGAGGTGCACCGCTCGGCGGTCCGATGGCAACGCCGATCGGTAGACCGCCGAGCGCACCAACGGATGCCGGAAGCGTATCCGCGGGCCGAACTCGATCAGGCCGGTCTTCTCGGCCGCGGCAGCAGGGTCGGCGCCGAGCCCGAGCCGCCCGGCCGCGCGCCAGAGCAGCGCGGCGTCGCCGACCGGATCCGCGGCTGCTGCGAGCAGCAACAACTGCGTATCACCCGGTAGCGACCGCAGGCGGCGCACGTAGCCCGCCTCAATGCGGCTGGCCAGCGGCTGTGTGTCGGGCGTGCCGAACCCACCGGCAAGCTCAGCCGCCGGCCAGGTGCGAGGCAGCTCCAGCAGAGCCAGCGGATTGCCCCGACACTCGGCAATGATCCGGTCGCAAACAGCCGCATCCAGCGGGACGTGCAGGGCGTCCAACAGCATTGCACGCGCATCGTGGTCGCTCAGGCCGCGGACCGTGAGGTCCGGCAGCCCGACGACGTCCGTTTCGCCGCTAGGTTCCCGCACCGCGATCACCAGCGCGATCCGCTCTGCCAGCAGGCGACGCGCAACGAACGCGACCGTCTGCGCGGAAACCCGATCGAGCCACTGCGCGTCGTCGACGAGGCACAAGAGCGGCTGCTCCTCAGCGACCTCGGCCAGCAGGGTCAGCACCGCCAACCCGACCAGGAACCGGTCCGGCGGCTCGCCCTGTCTCAGGCCGAACGCCGTTTCGAGCGCAGCACGCTGGGGGCCCGGCAGACGCTCGTGCCGATCCGAGAACGGCGCGCAGAGTTGATGCAGCCCGGCGTAGGCCAGCTCCATCTCGGATTCGATACCGGCCGAGCGCGCCGTTCGGTATCCCGACGCACTTCCCAGCAGGTATTCCAGTAGGGCAGTCTTGCCGATTCCCGCCTCGCCACGCAGGACCAGCACCCGGCTGTGACCGGTGCGCGCATCCGCCAGCAGATGATCAAGCGTGTTGCACTCGCTGCGGCGACCACGCAGCGCTTGACCGGGATCGCTGCTCAGCACGGGGCACCATCGCCGTGGCCGGACACAGCACGTCCATCCGGTGTGTGGTGCCGCAACTGCATATAAAGCCCCCGGGGGGTCGGTGCTCCGAACGACGAGCTGCACCGCTCAACGGATCAGTCTCCCCGAATTGTGAGCCGAAGGCACTCCCGCTCGACGCGCCACCCGCGCAGGCTTCACGTCTCCGGCCGTCGTCGATGGCGCGGGATCAATGCGGACCAGGAGTATGACGACCAGGGTATGTCCCTGGCTCGAGACGACGGTCGACGCGAGATCGTCGTGTCCTGACACAACCTTTTAGGGAGGCCACGATGACAACGTCCGAGGCCAGTAGCGCCGACGCGCAGGTCGCCGGCATCGAGAAGGTCGACATGAAGGTCGAGGTGGTCGTCATCCCCGTTTCGGATGTCGACCGCGCCAAGCAGTTCTACCGCCGCATCGGGTGGCGGCTCGACGTGACGCCGCCCATCGTCGTCCAGCTCACACCGCACGGCTCCGGGTGCTCGGTGCAGTTCGGCACCAGCCTCACGTCCGCCCCGCCCGGCTCCGCCACGGCCTACCTGGTCGTCTCCGACATCGAAGCGGCCCGCGACGCGCTGCTGGCCGCCGGCGTCGAGGTGAGCGAGTTCTTCCACCTCGGACCGGACGGCCCGGTTCCGGGACTCGATCCGGAGCGTCGCAGCTACTCCTCGCGCGCCAGGTTCAGCGACCCGGACGGCAACACGTGGCTGCTGCAAGAGGTGACGACCAGGTTGCCGGGACGCGTCGACCCCACGACCACGACGTACTTCTCGATCGAGGACGTGGCAGCAGCCCTGCGCCGCGCGGCTACGGCGCACGGCGAGCACGAGAAGCGCACCGGCGAGGCCGACGCCAATTGGCCCGACTGGTACGCCTCGTACCTGGTCCACGAACAGGCCGGGGACGGGCTGCCGACGTGACTGACGACTACGATGCCATC
This sequence comes from Jatrophihabitantaceae bacterium, assembly GCA_035263725.1. Taxonomy (GTDB): domain Bacteria; phylum Actinomycetota; class Actinomycetes; order Mycobacteriales; family Jatrophihabitantaceae; genus DASXRA01. The sequence continues at coordinate 5,685 of DATFRC010000040.1, forward strand.
GTCATCGGCGGCGGAGCGCCCGGCGAACATTGCGCCGCGGCAATCGCCGCCGGCGGGCTGCGCGTCGCGGTCGTGGAGCGAGATCTGCGCAACCACGCCAGCTCGCCGTGCGGACCGCGTAACGCACCGCGCTCGCCGTCCGCGATCAGCGCGTATTCGCGCAGTACGGCCGGCGGAAACGCGATGTCGCCCGACATCACAGCACGACGGGCGGCTGCGCCCGAAGGCCCAGCGCGCCGAACAGGTCCCGCACCGCGTCCCCGAGTGATTCCACTCGGACGCTCGGCAGACCCTGCGCGTGACGGGCACGTGCCGCCTCGAGCAGCGGGTCGAACGCCTCCAGATCGGCGCCCAGCACACCGTCGGCGTGGACGTGTATGACGCTCGGCGTCATGTGCACAACGGTAAGCAGCCCACGCAGCGCGTCGGTCGCGGCAGCGTCGAGGTCGCCCGCCAGGGTCAGTGTCGTCGCGTCGGAGTGGAGCTCGAGATTGATGTCGTACCCGCGCACCTCGACCGGCATCCGCAGCGCCGGGTCGCCGTGCAGAACGGTGGACGTCATGTGCAGCCTTTCGGGTCGTACCAGGCTGCGGTTTAGCCCCGCTACGGTGCTACCCGCTGCCGCGGTCGCTGAAACGGGCGGCCACTACCTGGGCCGCCGTCCCTGTCGCCGCCGGCGCAGTTGCATTGCAGCCGCGGCGACGAGCGCAGTGAGGACGGCGACGGCGATCTGCGCGCGGTAGCGGCGGGCCAGCCCGGAGGCCTCGTCGAGGCGGCGCTTGGCATGTGCCCGGACGTCGAGTCTCGCGGCGAGGCGCTCCACGGTGTCGCCGAGGTCGCTGCGCGTGGTCACGATCTCCGCGCGCACCCTCTCGGCCGGGTCCTCCGGCACCTCATGCGGCGTCTCGCCCGATGCGCTCATGACCGGCTCGGTGTCATTCATCGCCGCGCGTGCCCGACCATGGTTTGCACGTCGGCGCGGAGCTTTTCCATCGTCTCCTTCGGCACACTGACCGGGACGGCTGCGCGCAACGTCTTGCTGCCGAGCCGCCCGGCGATGCCCGCCACGACCAGAAGCACTACACCGACGACGACCGCGGCGGCCCATGCGGGCATCACGATGGCTAATGCCACGATCGCGGCCGCGACGAGGCAGGCGCCGCCGTAGGCAGCCATGAGCCCGGCACCACCGATCGTTCCGGCGCCGCGCCCGGCGCGTTTCCCGTTGCGCTCCAGCTGCATGCGGGCCAGCTTGAATTCGTCGCGCGCCAGTCGGGACAGCTCGTCCGCAACTCGCGACACCAGCTGAGCGGTCGACTACCCGTCGGCCTCGCTGGAAGACGGTGGATACGCGACGAGCGGCTGACCACTTCTCATGTCTGATCGATACCCGCGCCACGCGTGACTCAATCCGACGCTTCACGCTGCGAAATGTGATGAAGGCCTTCGGCGGCGCGCAGATGGCCGCCGGCGCAGATCCTCATCGGTCGACATCTGTCAGTGGTCAGACCACTGGTGTCATGACCACTCACGAAGTTGCTGGCGCCTAGGCTTCTTCCATGACCATGTCCTTCGGCCCATCGGGCGCGATGGTTGCCCTCCTAACGCCGCTCGACGCCGACGGACGTCTCGACGAGCACGGCTTGGAGCGGCTGGTCGAGCGTGTCGTTGCAGGGGGCATCGATGGCATCAGCCCGAACGGGTCGACGGGGGAAGGCGCCCGGCTGGGGCGCGAGCGGCGAATTGCCGTCGCGACGCGGGTGCGCAAGCTTGCCCCCGACGGGATGCCCGTTGTCTCCGGCGTCCCGCTCACCACGCTCGATGAGGGCCGCGCCGAGCTCGATGACCTCGCCGAACTCGGTGCGACCGCCGCACTCGTAGCACCCCCGTCGTACTATCCGCTGCCGGATGAGTCCGTCCTGCGGATGTATGAGGCGCTGGCAGGGGATGCCCCCTTGCCCCTGCTCCTTTACAACATCCCGATATTCACGAAGGTTCGCCTCGCCCCGGGTGTGGTTGCCCGGCTCGCCACTCATCCCGCGATCGCCGGCATCAAGGACAGCAGCCGGGACATGGAGTACCAGCAGGAGCTGATCGCAGCGACTGCGGACGCAGAATTCGCGGTGCTTACGGGTGCGGATTCATTGCTGGTCGCCAGCCTGGCTGCAGGCGTCGCCGGGTCGATCACGGCGGGTGCCAACCTGGTTCCGGAGCTGCCCGTGGGGATCCAGCGGGCCTTTCACGCCGGTGATTTCCGCACCGCCACCGAGCTGCAGAGGCGCCTCGCCCGGATCGTCGCTGCGTGCAACGCCGGCGAGCCCCCGGCTGGATGGAAGGCCGCGCTTTCCGTCGCAGGTGTGTGCGGGCCGGACCTCGCTGCGCCGGCGGCGGCGCTTCCCGCGACGCTACGCGCCACGTTGGAGATCCGGCTGGCCGCCGAGGGTATCGCCTAGGCTGTGCTTTCGGGAGGGAACATGTGGCAGGAGATCGGCCAGACCGGCAGCGTGTCCGATCGGATCGAAGAGCAGGTGCTCGCCTTGATCACGGCCGAGGACCTCAAGCCGGGTGAACGACTACCGTCCGAGCGCGATCTCGCCGCACTGCTCAAAGTGAGTCGCCCATCGGTACGCGAGGCAGTCAAGTCACTCGAGGCACAGGGCCGGCTGCATGTGCGCCACGGCCAAGGCGTCTTCGTCGCAACCCCGGCGTCCGCAAAGAACCTCCGCGCCGCACTAATACAGCAGGAGATCACCCTCGGCGAGCTGTTCGCGATGCGAGAGGTCCTGGAGATTCCCGCCGCCGGCTGGGCGGCTCGCACAGGCGACACCACCCGGCTGCGCGCTGCCGCTGAGGCTCTGAACGCGCTCAACACCGGCGCCCGGGCCAGGAAGCGGGACTACGACCGGTTGCAGGAACTCGATGCCGCCTTCCACATGCGCGTCGTGGAGGCAGCCGGCAATCGCTTCCTGCGCCAGACGCTCGGCGTGCTTCAGGAGATGCTGGCCGCAGGTATGCAGACGACGCTGGTGGTCCCGGGCCGGCTTGAGGCCTCGCGCGCCGAGCACGGCCAGATTCTCGCGGCGCTGCGCAACGGCGATGCCACCGCGGCCCGGGCGGCCGCACGCCGGCACATCCGCGGTACGCGCACTGCCGCGATGCACCGGGTACGCGAGGAACAAGAGGCGGCCGAACGCTCATGAGTTCAGAGGTCTTACCACCTTTATAAGGTGGCGTGGGCGCGGGCGTCTGGGGCATCAGCCCTCAGACGGCGGTGAGCCTGATCACGGGCGGCACGCGACCGGTCTTGGCCTGGTACACGGCATAGTGCGGCTGCTCGCTGATGATCCGCTGCCAGGCGTCAGCGCGGGCGTCGCCGTCGAGTTGCTCCGCACGCACCTGGATCGTGCCGCGATGAGGCACGTCGATCGACACCTGGTCCGGGTGGGCGGCGAGGTTGTGGTACCAGTCAGGGCTTCTCGCCGGTCGGCGCGCTGAGGCGACGATGAGCCACGCCTGATCGCCGTCGGCGAACCAGCTCACCGGGCTGGCACGCCGCTGGCCACTCCGGTAGCCGACGGTGTGCAACACAAATACGTTCATTCCCATCAGCCGGCCGCCCCTGCCACGCGCCTCGCGGTTGGTGCGTTGCATGACCCAACGCCCGACCGGGCCGATGCGCATCTTGCGCCGGCCCCGCTCGCCGGGCTGGGTACTGAAGCTCACGTGACCCGCCCCCTTGTGCTGGAACGTCAACGTCATTGTTGCGCTGCATGCACGCGAACCGGTGCGCGCAGGCCTGGGGTGAGCACCAATGTCACCAGCGTCGAGGCGACGGCCAGGCACGCCATTGTCGCGCCCGGCGGCAGTTGGGTGGCTAGCGCTCCGGCCAGCACGGCGCCTACGGCCTGCATGGTGAGCATGCCCGAGCTCGAAAGGCCCAGGGCGTGCCCGCTGAGCTCGGGCGGCGTCACGGCGAGCAACTGCTCTTGGAGGAGGAGCGTCGAGGCATAACCGACGCTCGCCAATACGACCAGCGCGGCCGCCACCCACACCGGAAGCGCGAACCCGAACAGCAGGTACGGCCCGGCAAGCAGCAAACGCAGCGGCTCGATCAGCCGCCGCCGGCGGGCGGGCGTCAGGAAGCGGCCGACAAGCAGGTCGCCGCCGAGCATGCCGAGCGCGCTCGATGACAGCAGCAGCCCGGCCCAGCGCGTGGAGTACGGGACGAACAGCGCCTCGCAGCCGACGATCAGGCCGTTGGGCACCCACATCGCGAGGTAGAGGTAACGTCGCCGGGATTCGCTCCACAACAGCCGGTTGTCCCGCCACGTCGCGCGGACCGAGGCGCGTCCCGATACCCGCGGGGGGTGGTCGCGCAGCCTGGCCCGGGCCAGCACCGCGGAACCACCGTGCAAGGCCGCGGCGATCACCAGCGTGGTCCGCGCCGAGGTGGCTGCGACGAGCGCGCCGCCCAACCCGAACCCGACCATCTGCATGACGCCGCTCGCCATGGTGAATAGCGACCGGGCGAGCACGTAGCCGTCGCGCGGGACGATCTGGTTCAACAATCCCCACTGCACACCGCCGCCGAACGCGCTCACCAGCCCGCTGACGAACACGATCAAAAGCAGCGCGCCGACCGGCAGGCCGGGTAGTGCGAGCGCCGCCGTAGTGGCCGCAAATGCCCAGCCCATGCCGACCAGGGCCGCACGCGGCCGGACCCGGTCCGCGAACGACAGCAGGGTCGCGGCACCGAGCACCTGTGCGGCGGACGGTCCGAACATGGAGAGCGCCGCCAGTAGCGGCGAGCCGGTCCGCAGATAGACCAGCGTGCCGAGCGCGATGCCCTGCATCGTCCCGCCGGCGTAACGCAGCGACACCGACGCGAACAGCGCACCGAACTCCGCGAGGCCGAACAGCTCGCGGTAGGTACGCACCAGATCAGGCTGTCCCGGCGTGCGGCGTGGCACCTAAAGTTTCGCCTGGAGACGAAACATGGGTGTCTGGCGGATCGGTGCCGACGAGCTGGCGGAGAGCCGGTTCGTCGTGTCTCCGCTGCTCGAGACGGTCGGCGCGCTGCTCGTCCTGCGACGCGGCGGTCCGCGTCTGGACCTCGCGGACTGGTACAGCACGCACCGGCCCGCGTTCCAGCGGCAACTCGCCGACGATCCGTTGCTGCCCACGCTGCTCGACGGGTTGTTCCGTCCCCGCTGGATCGCCGATTTCGTAATCCCGCCGCCCGACGCCGGCGATCGGACGTTCCACGACGCGCTGCGGCGGGTGCGCGCGGCAACGCCCGCGTTTACCCGCAGCGTGCTGCAGGAAGGGTTCGGTGGGCCGGTGCCGCGCGCGCTGCGCCGCAACGACCTTGGCGAGCGGGCCGCGAACCTGCTCGAGTGGGTGTGGACGCACACCGTGCGCGCGGATTGGCCGCGTCGTCGCCAGCTGCTGGAGGCTGACATCGTCGCGCGTATCAGCCAGCTCACTGCGGGCGGCTGGAGCGCAGCGCTCGCCGGCATGCGCCCCGGCATGCGGTGGCTGGGCGGGAACGAGCTGCGGATCAACGCTTACGACTACCCGCCGCGGGACCTCAGCGGCGCGCGGCTGAGCTTCGTCCCGAACACCTCGCCCTTCGGCTGGGTTGCATGGGACGAGGCGAATCGGCACGCGGTGATCTACCCCTGTGCCGGCACGCTGAGCGAGGACCGTCCCCTCTCCCCCGAAGCGCTGGCGCGGCTACTGGGCACGGCCCGCGCGATCGTCCTCATCGCATTGGACGTGCCGCACAGCACGAGCCAACTCGTGGCACTCACCGGATACGGACTGGGATCGGTAGGCGGCCACCTCGCCGTGCTGCTCGAGGCCGGGCTGGTCACCCGGCGGCGCGCCGGACGCTCGGTGCTCTATGTCCGCACACCGCTCGGCAACCGGCTGGTGGCCACCACGATGAGCAGGCAACCCGGCATCACGTGAATGCAGCGGCGTGTGCGACCGCCCATTGCCGGAACGTGCGCGGCGGCCGCCCGGTGAGCTCGGCGACGGTCGGCAGCACGGCCGACTCGTCGAGCATGCCATCGGCGAAGAAACGGAAGAACGCGTCGACGTACTGGCTCGGCATGGCCGCGCTCATCTCGGCGCGCGCCTCGGCGTCGGTCTGCCCGACGCAGCGCAGCTCGCGGCCCAGGACACTTCCCAGCACCTGGACGCGGTCGGCCGGCCGGAGCGACTCGGGTCCGGTCAGCGCGTAGACGCGCCCACCGTGGCCGCCGGAGAGCAGCGCCTCGCCGGCCACGGCAGCGATGTCGTACGGGTCGATCGGTGCCACTGCAACGTCAGCGAACGGCACCCGCACCACGTCCCCGCTGCGCAGTCGGTCGGCCCATTGCAAGGTGTTGGACATGAAGCTGACCGGTCGCAGGATCGTCCAGGCCAGGCCGCTCTCGCGCACGGCGGCCTCGGACGCCACCATGTATCGCGAGATCGCATTGTCAAGATCTTGCGCGCCGGCCGAGCTGCCGGACAACAGCACGACCTGGCGCACACCGGCCTCACGGGCTCGCCGCAGCAGGCCAGGCATGTCGCGGTATCCGGAGAGCACGAACATCCCGCGAGCGCCGTTGAGGGCGTCGGCGAGGCTGTCCGGGACGTTCAGGTCACCGCGGACGGAAGTCACGCCGGCGGACAATGCGGCCGAGCCCGGCCGGCGGCTCAGCGCGCGCACCGGGCCGCCCGTCGCCGCCAGCACCCGGACCAGTTCCGCGCCGACGTTGCCCGTGGCGCCGGCGACCAGAATCATGGCTCCATCATTTCAACGCGCTCAGCCGGTCGTCGGCGGGCGCATGGGGGCCGGCAGCGGCAGCCGCAGTCCCGCGGGCATCCGGTACTGGCCGGCGCGCATCCGCACAATGAGCAACCCCGCCGTGATCGCGCCGAACGACGCGAGCAGGAGCGCAGCGCCGATCGCCGTCAGGCCGAGCGCGAAGACGACGCCCTGCGGTAGCCCCACCACCGCGACGATGGGGCTCGCGACCGCTCCGAGCACGGCGAGCGCGGCGGACAAGAACGCGTCCAGCCACATGACCACCCGTAGCGTCCGATCGAATTGCCTCATACGGACTAGCCAACCCGCATCTGCGCGGCCTGTCGATTACGTCGGAGGTCATGCCTGCCCTTCCGTTTTGCCCCGATGAGGGTTACGTTGCCTGAGTAGGAGGTAACGACCGATGCGAATGGTGATCATCGCCGGCCTCGTTCTCGCGCTGGCCCCCGTTGCAGCAGCCGCCGATCCCACCCCGCCGATTACCGCCCACGTCTGGGTGACGACTCCAGACGGCGCCGAGAAGATGCACGATCGCGGCACGGTCGCGTTCGGCACGGCGGCATCCGACGTGTCGACGGTGGTGGTCGATCCGACGCTCCGGTTCCAAGAGATGCAGGGCTTCGGCGGCGCGATCACCGACTCGTCCGCCACCGTGCTCTACCGGCTCTCCCCCGCAGCGCGCGACGCCGCCATGCGCTCGCTGTTCGACCCGGTGCACGGCGACGGCCTCGACTACCTGCGTCAGCCGATCGGCGCCTCGGATTTCGTCACCACCGCGGCGTATACATACGACGACCTGCCGGCCGGTCAGACCGACTATGCGCAGCAGCACTTCTCGATCGCTCACGACCAGGCACAGATCCTGCCGCTGCTGCGGCAGGCTGAGACCCTGAACCCGCGATTGCAGATCGTGGCCAGCCCGTGGAGTCCGCCAGCCTGGATGAAGACCGGCGGGTCGCTGATCGGTGGCCGGCTGATCGACGATCCGCGGATCTACCACTCGTACGCGCTGTATCTGCTCAAGTTCGTTCAGGCCTACCGGGACGCGGGCGTGAACGTCGACACGATCACGGTGCAGAACGAGCCGCAGAACCGCACGCCGTCCGGATATCCCGGCACAGATCTTCCGTCCTGGCAGGAAGAAAACGTCATCGAGCAGCTGGGCCCGATGCTTCGTACAGCTGGACTGCATACCCGGATTCTGGCGTACGACCACAACTGGACCGAGCACCCGAACGACATTGCCGGGACGCCCCCGGACGAGACCGCGGACATCAACAGCTACCCACCGAACGTGCTCAACTCAGCTGCAGCCCACTGGGTGTACGGCGTCGCCTATCACTGCTACGCCGGTGACCCGAGCGCGATGACGGCGCTGCACAACCAGTTCCCCGACAAGCCGATCTACTTCACCGAATGCTCGGGCACGCAGTCGTCGGACCCGGCCAACACGTTCTCCGACACCCTCAGGTGGCACGCCCGTAACCTGATCATCGGGAATACCCGCAACTGGGCCGAGACCGTCATCAACTGGAACCTCGCGCTCGACCCGTCCGGCGGACCGCACGTCGGCGGCTGCGACACCTGTACCGGCATCGTCACCGTCGGCCCGGGCGACACGGTCACCGACAACGCCGAGTACTACACCCTCGGGCACGTGGCCCGGTTCGTCGTTCCGGGCGCGGTGCGCATTGCCAGTACCTCCTTCGGCACGACCGGGTGGAACGGGCAGGTCATGGACGTCGCGTTCCGCAATCCGGACGGCAGCACCGTGCTCGTCGCGCACAATGAGAACGACAACCCGCAATCCTTTGCGGTGCGCGAAGGCAACCAGTCGTTTGCCTACACGCTGCCCGGCGGCGCGCTTGCCACGTTCATCTGGCGCGGCCAGCCACCCGGCACAGCTGCGCTCCGGCAGATCGCACCGTCCGGATGGACCGCGACCGCCGATCCGCCGGGCCCGAGTGACCCGTGCTGCTCTGGCGACGTCGCTGCGAACGCCGTCGACGGCGACGCGAGCACCAGGTACTCGACCGGCGCCGCCCAGACTCCCGGGCAGTACCTGCAGGTGGACTTCGGCGCAGCCCTACCAGCCCGGCACGTCGTCTTCGACACCGGGGCGTCGATCGGCGACTACCCGCGCGGCTACGCCGTCACCACGAGTCCCGACGGCACGCACTGGACGACCGCCGCCGCCGGATCGGGCAGCGGTGAGTTCACCGCGGTCGATCTCAGGGGCGCACCTGTTCGGTACATCCGCGTCACGCTTACCGCGGCCGCCGGGAACTGGTGGAGCGTGGCCGACGTCCGCGCATATCTCTAACCCGCCTGCGCGGAGCCGAGTCTGCACCACGAGAGTGCATCCTCGGCTCCGCTCCGCGCCTTCGGCGCGGGCTGCGTAGCGGCAGCGGGGCTCTTCGCGCGAGCGCTCATCGCCCCCGCAGTTGCGTTCCCTCTGGTCACCGGTCGCTGCTCGGCGCAGCGATCACAGCTCCGTGGTTGTCACTTGGGCGGGAGGGTGCGGGCATAGGCCGCGCCGCGGGCCACCCACTGGGCGAACTCGGCGTTACTGTCGAGCCCGTCACTATCCACGCGCAGCCAGCCGTCCATTTCCCGGCCGCGCATGACGAAGGGCCGCGCATGCGGCTCTGCGGCCAGCTGCCCGGTCTGGGCCGGGTCTACGCGCAGCAACAGCCCGCCCTGGCTACTCGCGCTTACGGCCATGTTCCCGTTGATCAGGAACGCAAGGCCCCCGAACATTCGCTTTTCGGTCAGGCCGGCCTCATCCGCCAACTGCCCGCGGATGCGGTCGGCGAGCCGCTCGTCGTACGCCATCTTCGCAGTATCGCCGTCGTGGCCGACAACGCGTCAGGACTACGGTTTGCGCGGACGCTCGGTGAACTGGCAGCCGCCGCGGTGCCGCTCGGGGAGCATGCAGACGCGGCCGGTGGGCAAGTGTGTCGTGCCGCAGCGGTGCAGCGCCGCTGCTGTCTGGTCTATCTCACTGTTGTGTAGCTCCAAGCGGTGATGTGGCTTGGCGGGCGGGGGCTGGTACGCCAGCAGTAGACGACGGTGCATTGCAGCGTTCCTCTGGGCTGACGAAGACTTGTGGCTTCAGCGTGCGCCGGTCATGGCGGCATCGCAAGAGGGCCCGGTGCGTTCTTATGTCGCGCGGAACCTGCCGCTAGCAACCCGAATGTGCGGGACAACTTTGCGCACATGCCACGCATCTGGTCGGAGCGCCCAGCGATCGTGCGGCGGGAAAAGCGTAGAAACGGCTAGCGCAGCAGCTGGCTCTACTGCCCTACTGCTGCGCTAGCCGTCCTTCCTCAGCACTCCCGCCGGCGCCTTACCGGTAGTAGCGGCGCGGCGGCGGCGGTCCTGGATCTTCGATGTATGCGTCGTCGTGGTGATAGACATCCGTACGCCGGCGCATGGTCAGCAGCAAGACCGAAAGAATCAGCCCGATGATGCCGACGATCATAAGGATCACTCCGATGGTGCCGACGTTGAACCCGTTGGTGCTCTGGTCGTACACCGCGAAGCGCAGGATCGCGCCGGCGGCGATGACGATAAGACTGGTAGCGAGTCCACCCGTACCCATATCAGCTCCTCACCAACTTGCGGCGCCAGCCTCTGACGGTGTCGCTGACGTTCGCCTTTACTCGATCGCTTCTGCCCTGCATCACTACTTGCCGGGCGCCGGTAAGGCGGCCGATCGCCACCTTCACGGTGCCGGCGAGGCGCTGCCAGGCATTGCGGAGCCTGCGTGTGATCTGCACGGTGTCCTCCTTACGGTCTGGGTCCTACCCGTGCGCGACGACGTCCAAACCCGCGCGGCGGGCGGGCCGGCGGGTGCGCGTCGCCGCGGCCTTGCGCGGTCGAGCGGGCTCGCGGTCCTGCTGCTTGTCGTCGTCGCCACCCGGAGGAACGGCTCAGCCTGCACGACCAGTTCTACGCACTAACGCTCGACATGGTCCGCGGCGACCAATATCCGAGCACCCCGATGCTGGACCTGCTCGAGCAGACGATGCTCGGACACGAGCGCGTGGAGTTGGCGCGCATCTTGATGGAGAAGATCAGCCACGACCGTTACCCGAGCATCATGATGCTGAACCGCTTGGTCGGCATCGTTGGCCCTTATACGTGACCTGGATCGAGCAGTTGCCGGATGAGGTGCAGCGCGACGACGACAGCGCGGCGCCGGATCTCGGCCCGCGATCCGGGCAGTGTGACCCGGCGTGCCAGTGTCGAGCCGACGCCGTCCACGCAGAGATGTACGAGGCCGACCGGCTTGGCGGAACTCCCGCCGCCCGGACCGGCAACGCCCGTGACGCCGACGCCGATGTCGGCGCCCAGGCGGCTTCGCGCGCCGACCGCCATCGCCTGCGCCACTTCGGCGCTCACCGCGCCGACACTCTCCATCAGCCCGGCCGGCACGCCGAGCTGTTGCTGCTTGGCCGAGTTCGCGTACGCGACGAATCCGCCGAGCACGTACGCCGAAGAACCGGGGCGTTCGGTCAGCCGCCCGGAGAGCAGGCCCGCGGTGCACGACTCCGCGACGGCGATGGTCAGGCCGCGGCGGAGCAGTTCGTCGGCAACGATGTCATCGATGGTCCGACCGTCCGGTGAGAACAGCGTGTCCGGATAGGCCGCAGCGATCAGGGCGGCGAAGTCGCGGTACGCCGGCTCGTCGGCGACGCCGTATCGAGTGACGATCTCCAGCTCGCCATCGCGCAGGCAGGTCGTGATCTCCAACCCCGTCAGCCGGGCAGCCGCGTCCCGCATGGTGGCCGCAAGCTCGGACTCCGGCGTGCCCCACAGTCGCAAGGTGCGCTGCCGCAGCTCGGCGCGCTGTGCGAGTGCCCTCTGGACGGCGGGATCTGCCAGCGCCGCCGGCCACATCGCTTGGAGCTCGCTGGGCGGTCCGGGCAGCACGACGACCGGCGGCCCCACGCGCCCGTCGGCAATCGCTACCACCAGGCCGGGCGCGGTGCCGACCGGCTCCAGCGCGGTGGCGCCCAGCGGGACGAGCGCTTGTTTGCGGTTGGAAGCGGCGGTCGCGTCCGGGTCGAGGTGCCAGCCGCGCCCGGCACTAAGGCGCTCGACGATCGCGGCGATGCGTTGTTCCAGTGCCACGTCGACGCGCAGCGGGCGGCCCTGCACCTCGGCGACGACTTCGGCCGTCAGGTCGTCGGCCGTAGGGCCCAGGCCCCCGGATGTGACGATCAGATCGGATTCGCGGGCGAAGCGCAGCGCCGTGCGCAGGTCATCCGGCCGATCGCCCACTACGAGGATGTACGACACGTCCACGCCGTCGACGCGCAACTGCTCGGCCAGCCACGGCCCGTTGCGGTCGGCGACTCGCCCGGTGAGCACCTCCGTCCCCGTCACGATGATCGCCGCTCGACTCCGCAACTGACTCTCCTTGCTCGCACCGCCTGCGCTCATCGCGCATCGTAAATGCCTTGCGATTCGGCACGGCGCTCTGCTGCACTGAGCCCATGCGTGCAGCTCTCATGTCCACCCAGCTGCTATTCGCCTACCCAAAGGACATGACCCGCAGTGCGCACGTTGAACCTCGGAATCCTGGCGCATGTCGACGCCGGTAAGACCAGCCTGACCGAACGCCTGCTCTATAACGCCGGCGTCATCCGCGAGGTCGGCAGTGTCGACCGCGGCTCCACTCAGACTGACAGTCTCGCCCTGGAACGGGCCCGCGGCATCACCATCAAGTCCGCGGTCGTCTCGTTCGAGATCGCCGGCGTGACGGTCAACCTGATCGACACGCCCGGCCACCCGGACTTCATCGCCGAGGTCGAGCGGGTGCTGAACGTGCTCGACGGTGCGGTACTCGTCATCTCGGCCGTCGAGGGCGTCCAGGCACAGACGCGCGTGCTGATGCGCACCCTGCAGCGGCTGCGCATCCCGTCGGTGATCTTCGTGAACAAGATCGACCGTGGCGGCGCCGACCCAGAACGCGTGCTGCGCAGCATCGCGGAGAAGCTGACTCCCGCGGTCGTCGCAATGGGCTCGGTGTCCGCGGCCGGCAGCCGTGTCGCCGCGTTCGCGCAGGACGGTCCGGCGACGGCGCAGCTGGCCGAGTTGCTCACCGGCCATGACGACACGCTGCTCGCCGCATACCTCGACGGCTCGCTTTCGGCTGACCGGCTGCGTCGCGAGCTCGGCGCACAGACAAGGCGTGCATTGGTGCATCCGGTGTTCTTCGGCTCGGCCATCACCGGCGTGGGAGTGGAACCGTTGAGCACAGCTCTCGCCGAACTGTTGCCGGCGACCCACGGCACGGGCGGCCCGGTTTCGGGTACTGCCTTCAAGATCGAGCGCGGCCCGGCCGGCGAGAAGATCGCGTACGTGCGGATGTTCGCAGGAACGCTGCGTGTTCGCGACGAGGTGCCGTACGGGAGCGACCTGCGCGGCAAGGTCACCGGGCTGCGGGTGTTCGAGCGCGGGACGGCGGTGCGCCGCGGGCTCGTTGCCGCGGGGCGGATCTGCCAAGTGTCCGGACTCGATCTTCGTGTCGGCGACCGAATCGGCCCGTCGCCGCCGAGGGCCGAGCGCCACCACTTCGCACCGCCGACGCTGGAGACCGTGGTGTCACCGGTGCGCCCGTCCGAACGCGGCGCCCTGCAGGCGGCGCTGACCGAGCTCGCCGAGCAGGACCCGCTGATCAATCTGCGCCAGAACGGGGAGCTGTTCGTATCGCTCTACGGGGAGGTGCAGAAGGAGGTCATTCAGGCGACGCTCGCGGCCGAGTACGGCGTCGACGTGACATTCCGCGAGACGACGACGATCTGCATCGAGCGGCCTGCCGCGACGGGTGAGGCGTTCGAGCTGCTGGGGGTGGCCCCCAATCCGTTCCTCGCCACCGTGGGACTGCGTATCGCGCCAGCACCTGCCGGCAGCGGCGTGCAGTTCCGGCTCGGCGTCGAACTCGGGTCGATGCCGGCGGCCTTCTTCAAGGCGGTCGAGGACACCGTGCGGGAGACGCTGCGGCAAGGCCTTTTCGGCTGGCAGGTCACCGACTGCACGGTGACGATGACGCGCTCGGGCTACGCACCCCGGCAGAGCCACGCCCACCAGGGCTTCGACAAGAGCATGTCGAGCACCGGTGCCGACTTCCGTGGCCTGACCCCGATCGTTCTGATGGATGCGCTACGGCAGGCGGGCACCCAGGTGTATGAGCCGATCCACCGGTTCCAGCTCGAGATCCCGGCCGACACGCTGCCGGCGGTGCTGCGCATGCTGCCCGCCTTGCGGGCCGTCCCGCTGACCTCGTCGACGCACGGCGCCACGGCCATACTCGACGGTGAGGTACCCGCCGCGCAGGTGCACTCGTTGCACCAGCGGCTGCCGACCCTGACCCGGGGCGAAGGCGCGCTCGACAGCGATTTCGCGCGGTACGAGCAGGTTCGCCGCTCCGTTCCGACCCGGCCGCGCACGGACCACAACCCCCTTGACCGCAAGGAGTATCTGCTGCGCGTGCAGCGGCGTGTCACTTCGTCCGGTGCCGGCTCGTCATAGCGGTGACGGGGTTGGATAAGGATGCCACCGTGGACGAACTGACCCAGCGCTTCGAGGAGCATCGCGGGCACCTGCGCGCCGTCGCGTACCGGATGCTGGGCTCGCTCAGCGAAGCCGATGACGCGGTGCAGGAGTCGTGGCTGCGGCTTTCGCGCACCGACGTCAGTGCCGTCGAGAACCTGCGCGGCTGGTTAACCACCGTCGTGGCGCGCATCTGCTTGGACATGCTCCGTTCGCGAACGGCGCGCCGCGAGGATCCCCTCGACGTGCACCTGCCCGACCCGATCGTGAGCCCCGCTGAGGGCAGCGACCCCGAGCAGCAGGCGCTGGTTGCCGACTCCATCGGGCTGGCCCTGCTCGTCGTACTTGACACGCTGACCCCGGCCGAGCGGTTGGCCCTCGTGTTGCACGACATGTTCGCCGTCCCGTTCGAGGACATCGGCCGCATCGTGGGACGTTCGAGCGCCGCGACCAAGCAGCTCGCCAGCCGTGCCCGCCGCCGGGTCCGCGGCTCGACGCCCACCCCCGACGCCGACCCGGCGCGTGAACGCCAGATCGTCGAGGCGTTTCTCGCTGCGTCCCGTGCCGGCGACTTCGAGGCGCTCCTTGTCGTCCTGGACCCGGACGTCGTCCTACGCGCCGACGCCGGCGCAAGGACCGATCTCTCGGCGCTCGTCCGTGGCGCGGCCGAGGTGGCCGGGCGCGCGCTGATGTTCCGGCGGCTCGCCTACGAACAGCGGATCGTATCCGTCAACGGCGGTATCGGTGTGCTCTCCCTGGCGGACGGCCAACCGGCCGCGCTCGTGGCCATCACAGTCGCCGACGGGCGCATCGTCGAGATCGACATCCTCGCCGACCCAGCCCGGCTCGCCCGCCTCGCCGTGCCGACCTAACACGCGCCGGTCAAGTACCCGAGGCGCGCCGTCGGTTCTTGCTCATGAACTGCCGGCGCTCAAGGACCCGATCTCACGACGCAACGTCTCGTCCTGCTGACACGCCCACATTGCACGGTCCGACAGCAGGACCGGCCAGAGCGGCTCGGCGTGCACCGGGCACCGGGCACCGGGCACCGGGCACCGAGGCCAGGTCACCACAAAGTGCTGGTGCACGAAATCCTGCGCCTGTTCCGAACAGGCGACCAGTTCGTCCTCCCCGAAGGTGACGAATGCCAAGTGGACCGCTGAGCCCCCGACCGCGATCAACAGCCACCGGCGACCACGCGTGGTCGATCCATCAGACCCAGCCCGACCTCGACGGCGTCGAGTCGGCTCAGATCGGGACCCTCGTTCCGCGTCAGCGAGAACCCGTCTCTGCAGGGATGACGGTCGAGATCGGCGATTAGCCGATCGACAACATCCACGCGTCACCTCACCCACGAGAAACGTATCAACGGACACCTGCTGCATTCAGGCTGCGTTCGACCCCGAAGCCCCCGGCCATTGCCTGCTGACCGAGCCAGCGCGATTACCTTGCCGCGCTTACCTTGCCTGACGATGCGAACCGATGGGCACTCGCAAGACCCAACCGACGAGCTGCCCAGCAGGAGTTACGACTTCAGAGTCGCGCTAGCCGTCAGGCGCATGCACGACGTAACGGTGTCCGGTTGGACTGGCCCACTCTGTGGCACCGTCCGGTCGGCGTTTGACCCGCCAGCCGGCGTAGTGCTTTGCGTTGTGGTGTCTGGCGCAGAGGGCGGCGACGTTCGCGGGGTTTGTGTCGCCGCCGTTGGTCCATGCCTCGACATGATCGAGGTCGCACAGCCTGGCTGCATGTCGGCATCCGGGGAAGGTGCAGGCTTGGTCGCGGGCGGTGACGTGGTCGGTGAGGTTGGTGGGTGCCCGGTAGGTGGTGCGGCCGTAGTCGAGGAGTTGGCCGGTGTCGTCGGTGACGAGTCGCCGCCAGGTCCCGGACTGGTCCGCGGCGAGGCGGCGGGCGAGGGCGGCGGTGATGGGGCCGTACCGGTCGAGGTGCGCGGGCTGCTCATCGCAGCCGGGCAGGGTGCTGAGTGGGACGGTGACCTGGATCGCGGGTCGCTGGCCATGCTGTTCGGGCAGCGACGGGTCAGCGAGTGCCCGGGCGAACACGTCGACGAGCGCGTCGGCGCGGCGTTGATCCGCGGAACGGTCATCGGTCTGGGCGTTGCCGAGGGAGTTCAGCACGGTCTCGATGAGCGCGGCGCCGTCGGCGGGCAACAGCGCCCAGAGTTCGGTGATGCCGTCGTGTTGCGGGGTGGACACCACCCGCCGCTGGGTGATCGCGTCCTCATGGCGTTGCTCGGCCCGGCGCGGGTCGGCCGCGATCACCGC
>DATFRC010000041.1:0-4177 GCA_035263725.1 Jatrophihabitantaceae bacterium
CAGGCGTTCGACGGCGGCCTCTGGACCGCGCTCCCGCGCACCGGCTTCCAGATGTACATGGGCGGGCTCGATCCGCTCGGCGATCGCTTGCAAGGCCACGCCGGCCACGAGCGCATGAAGAAGCTGCGCGACGAGTACCCCGACGGCAAGCCGGCGGCGGCGAAGGCCGACGGCAAGCTCACGTTCGACAAGCTCGTCGACGTCTACCTCTCGGGCACGATGCACGACGAGGACCAGCCCGTGCACCTGCTCGTGGCCGACACCAGTGTGTGCGCGACGAAGTGCCGCGAGGAGTACGGCAACCCCTGCCAGCACTTCTGCCCCGCGAGCGTCTACGAGATGGTCCCGGACCCGGCGAAACCCGGCGCGCTCAAGCTGCAGATCAACGCCTCGAACTGCGTCCACTGCAAGACCTGCGACATCGCCGACCCCTACCAGATCATCACCTGGACCACCCCCGAGGGCGGCGGCGGCCCCAATTACAAGAAGCTTTGAGGGGACCGCGGGGCTTGCGCGCGGCGGCAGCATCTGACTCGCGCCCACTACCACAAACACCAAGGGCGCCCTTGCGGGGCGCCCTCGTGAAGAGTCAGATATTGGGCGTGCTAGACCTTATGGAGCGACCGGCTCCCGGTCGTAGCGTCGCCACCGCAGGTGTCTGGTGGCGGCCGGGTGGGTAGTCCCCACACTCAGTCGCGGGTTAGGGCCTTGCGGTCCCAGAGCCGCATACGAAGAAGGGAGCCGGTCTATGCGCGAGCCTACCACCTTCGTCGGAATGGACGTTCACAAGAAGGACATCGCCGTGACGATGCTCGTTGCGGGTCGAGCCGATGCGGTCGAGTGGCGGTTGGCCAACGAGCCGACCGCGGTCCGACGTCTGGCGCGGCGCCTGGTGCGCGATGGCGAAGGGCTGGTGCACTGCGTCTACGAGGCCGGGCCGTGCGGCTACGCGCTGCAGCGCCAGCTCGAGGCCGAGGGGCTGGAGTGTGACGTGGTCGCACCGTCGATGATCCCGATCCGGCCCGGGGAAAGGGTCAAGACGGACCGTCGCGACGCACGCAAGCTTGCGGAGATGGCGCGAGCCAGGCTGCTGACGGTGGTCCGGCCGCCGAGCGAGGACGAGGAGGCCGTGCGCGACTTGTGCCGCGGTCGCGATGACGCACGGGTCGACCTGATGCGGGCGCGCCACAGGCTGAGCAAGTTTCTGCTGCGGCGCGGACGTGTATTCGGCGCCGGACAGCAGCGGGCGTGGTCGCAGGCACACCGCTGGTGGCTGGGCGCGCAGTCATTTGAGCGCGTGGCGGAGCAGGTGATGTTCCAGGACTACCTGCTTGCCGTCGAGCAGATCGAGGCCCGTAAGCGCTCGATCGACGTGCACCTGCAGGACATCGCCCGCGAGCCGCGCTACGCCGAGGCGGTCGGCTGGCTGCGCTGCTTCCGCGGCATCGATACGGTGACGGCGATCACGCTCGTCGCCGAGCTGCACGACTTCCGGCGCTTCCGCTCGCCGAGCCAGCTCATGGCCTACCTGGGCCTGGTGCCGAGCGAGTACAGCAGCGGGCCCCGTCAGCAGCGCGGTGGGATCACGCGCACCGGCAACCGTCATGTCCGGCGCCTATTGATCGAAGCCGCGTGGCATTACCGGCACAAGCCGCGGGTCGGCGAGGCGCTCGCCGAGCGCCGGCACGGCCAGCCGGCGGTGATGATCGCCCTGGCAGATAAGGCACAGTTGCGCCTGTGCCGTCGCTACCGGCGCATGGAACGCCGCGGCAAGCACACCACCAAGATCGTCGTTGCGGTCGCGCGCGAACTCGTCGGCTACCTGTGGGCGGCGCTCACGCCGGCGACGGCCGTGAGCGCCAAGTAGGAGGACGCGAACGGCGACGGACGGGACTCAGCATCACGGGCGAACCCGCGATATCGCTACGCACAACGGAGGCTCGCCTCCGCCACGCGCGATCCTAGACTGCGGTCGGCCCCGACGAAGCACGGTCATGCGGCTCGGCTCCCCAGGGAGCAACCCGCGGATATCAGAGTGACACGCCGTCGGTCAGGAGAGCCCGTCCGTCACCGATCACGTTCATCAAGACAAGGCGGCCACCCTCAGGAGAGGATGGCCGCCGGGAGATCCACTTCGACCTTGACTGCCGGTCACTCCATATCAGCGGTAGATCGCCTTCAGCTGGCCCCAGTTCTTCCGGATCGCCGGCGTGGCCGCCTTCCACACGCCCGTGATCGACGCCTCGGCGGTGGCGCGTTGGAACGTCGGGAAACCGAGCGCCTCGCAGATCATGCGCACGATCGTATAGTGGTTCACGACCTGCGTTGACTGCGCACCCGGGATGACCTGCGGCCCGACGAGCGCGGTGAGGATGTGGTTGCTCGCGGAGCTGTCGTCCTCGTCCCAGGTGAGCACGAGCAGCCCGTTCGGCCCCAGCGCCGCGATCACCGCGGGCAGGTTCGCCGCGAGCCAGGCGTCGCCGTCGGCGAGCCGGCAGCCCGGCGTCGTGCTGTTGTGCGTGTTGTGGCAGTTGTTGGGGATGATGAACACCAGGTTCGGCAGCGTGTGGCCGGCGATGTCCGTCGCCAGGTCCGTATACGGCCGCTCGTTCGTGTGCGTCACGTTGGCGTAGTAGGTCCACGGGTCGTGCTTGCGCGTGTAGAGGCCCGTCGTCGCGTTGCCGTCGTACGAGCACGCCGTACCCCCGACGGCCGCCAGGTTCTCGCTGTAGGCGCGCCAGGTGAGCCCGTTCGTCTCGCACATCTGGCCCAGGTTCTCGATGAAGAACGGGGCGCTGGAAACCGGGCAGTTGTCGTTCGTGACCAGCGTGTTGGCGCCCCAGAGGGCGAAGTAGTTGGGCTGCGAGGGGTGGGTGACCGCGAACGCGTTGGTGAACGTCGCCCCCTGGGTGAGGAGGCTCGCGACGTAGGGCAGCGTGCGCACCTCGTCGTAGCTCTTGTTCTCCATCACCACGACAACGACCCGGTCGTGGTGGGGCGGAGCGGCGAGGGCGGGGGCAGCGAGCGCCAGCCAGAAGACCGGCGCGGACAAGGCGTTGCGGAGACGGCGCAGGGGGGCGAGGCGCGGCACGGGTCCTCGGATGCGAAGCGGGGTGAGCGGCGGGCAGGGAATCCGGCAACCATGCCACGCCCGCACACCCCGACTCCACCGAAAAATCGCGGCCGGCTCGCTCCCTACTTGTGCACGACGACGACCCTGAAGCTGCCCGGCACGATGCTCGGGCGCGGGTGCGGGCGATCCGCGGTGGGCGCCGGCGGCGGCCCCAGCTCGGCGGCGGGGATGTAGACCGTGCCGTCGCGCGGATCGAGCGCGATGGTGCGGCCGCTCTTCTGCGTCGGCACGTTCTCGACCACGCTGAAATGGTCGGGGTCGTCCTCGTGGATCACGGTCAGCGTGCCCTCGCCGTTCGAGCTGAACACCAGCTGCTGCTTCGGGTCGAACGCCACGCCGTCCACGCCCTCGCCGATCGGCAGGTCCGCGATGCGCTTGCCGGTCTGCGAATCGAGCACGATCAGCTTCTGGTTGTCGCAGCCCGAGAAGAGCCGGTGATGCGCGACGTCGAACGCGAGTCCCGACGGCCCCTCGCCCGGCGCCAGCGACCAGACGTGGAGCTGCTTGAGCTTCTTCGAGTCGAACTCGACGACCGTGCTGCTGTCCTCGTTGTTGACGTAGATCCGCCCGGCGCCGTCGGTGACGCCCGCCTCGGGCTTCCCGCCCAGCGCCAGCGTGCCGACCACCTTCTGGGAACGCGCATCGATCGCCGTGGTGTTCCGGCCGCCGCCGTTGAACGTGAACACGCGGCCGGTGGCCTTGTCGTAGAGGATCGCGTCCGGGTTGCGCGAGCCCACCGGGATGCGACCGGTGACCGCGAGCGTCTTGAGGTCGAAAACGCTCACCGACGAATCGCGACCGTTGCTCGTGAACCCGCGACCGGCGTCGTACGCCAGCGCCACGCCGTGCACGCCCGGGGTGTCCGGGATGTCGCCCACGACGCTGTCGGTGGCCGCGTCCACCACCTGCACGTGCGTGCCGTGGGTCACGAACAGCCGGCGGGTCGTGGTGTCGGCGGTGATGTAGTCCCAGAAACCGTCGCCGCCCACCGTGATGCTGCGGTCGGCGTGATATCCGCTCGGGCCGGCGAGCGCGGCGGTCGCC
>DATFRC010000042.1:0-2325 GCA_035263725.1 Jatrophihabitantaceae bacterium
AGACCTGCCCCGCGCTGGCCGACGCACGAGAGTCGCTGAGAAGACCTCACTCGGCGTATCACGGCCGACCGCTCGGCGTTCATATGACCGCAGGTTCTCCGGACCGGGCGAGACCGCATGAAGAAGCAGGAAGCTACGTCGGTGATGCGATGAAGGTTGCAGTGCTCGGACTTGGCTACGTCGGCACGGTGACGGCTGCGTGCCTCGCCGCCAACGGCCATGACGTCTGGGGCGTCGATGTCGACGCCGCCAAGGTGGACGACATCCACGCAGGCCGTAGCCCAGTGGCAGAGCCAGGCCTGGATGCGCTCGTCGCCCGGGCGGTGGCCGACGACACCTTGCACGCGACGACCTCCCGCCTCGACGCTCTCGACGGCGCTGATGTGTCCGTGGTGTGCGTCGGGACGCCATCGACCGCGCGTGGCGGCGCAGATCTGACCTACATCCGGCGCGCCGTGGACGAGATCGTGGCGGCATTGCGCGTCGTAAGACCACCGGCGTCGCGACACCACAGCGTTATCATCCGCAGCACCGTGCCCCCCGGAACGGTCGAGGAGATGGTCGTCCCCGCGCTCACCAGCGGTCTGGCTGGCACGCACATCGCGGTCGGCGCCGCGATGTGCCCCGAGTTCCTCCGGGAGGGCTCGGGGATCGCCGACTTCTATGCCCCGCCCTTCGTTGTCGTCGGCACCGCGGACCCAGCCGTCGCCGAGACCGTCAGCGGTCTGCTTGCCTTCCTTGACAAGCCAGTACGGGCCGTCGACGTTCGTGTCGCCGAGGCGCTCAAGTACGCCTGCAACGCGTTCCACGCCACCAAGGTGTCCTTCGCCAACGAGATCGCGCGGCTGCTGCGGTCCCTGGGCGTGGACTCCCGCGAGGTCATGTCGCTGTTCTGCGAGGACCATCTGCTCAATATCTCGCCGAGCTACCTGCGCCCCGGCTTCGCATTCGGCGGGTCCTGCCTGCCGAAGGATCTTCGATCCCTGCTGCACCTGGCCCGCATGAGCGGCGCGGACCTGCCGCTGCTGGCGGGCACGCTGGCCACGAATGAGCTGGTGATCAGCGAGGCCGTCAACCGGGTGGTCGCGTGCGACGCGCGCAACGTCGCCCTGCTCGGCCTGAGCTTCAAGATGAACACCGATGACCTGCGCGAGAGCCCGAACGTGGAACTAGCCGAGCGATTGATCGGCAAGGGGTTCGACGTCCGCATTTATGACCCTGTCGTCAACCCGGCCAGGCTTGTCGGCGCCAACCGCCGGCATGTCGAGTCGAAGCTGCCGCACCTGGAGCGGCTTCTCGCCCATGAGCCCGGCCAGGCGCTGCGCGGAGCCGGCATCGCGATCGTCTCGTCGAGCGACCCGTCGATCCTGGACGCGCTGCTCACCGACCCGCCGCCGCATCTGATCGACCTCAGCGGGCGGCTGGGCAGTGAGGTGGAGTCGCTTCCCGGCTACGAGGGGCTCAGCTGGTGAGCAGGATCCTCATCATCGTCCAGAACCTTCCGGTGCCCTTCGACCGGCGGGTGTGGCTCGAGTGCCAGGCGCTCGTATCAGCTGGCTACCAGGTCGCCGTCGTATGCCCCAAGGGTGACGGTGACCCGGCATACCAGGTCGTCGACACGGTTGCGCTGTACAAGTACCGGCCCTATGCGCCCGGCGGCAGCAAGCTGGGCTTCGTGGCGGAATACGGCTACTCGTTCCTCGCCACCGCCTGGATGACGCTCAGGGCACGGCGGTCTGGCCGGTTCGCCGTGATGCAGGCGTGCAATCCGCCCGACATTTTCTGGCCGATCGCCCTGGTCCTCCGGGCCCTCGACCGCACCCGGTTCGTGTTCGACCACCATGACCTGTGTCCCGAGCTCTACGAGTCTCGTTTCCCCGACGGCCCTCGGCTGCCCTACAGGTTGCTGCGCGCCATGGAGCGCCGGACTCACCGGACGGCGAACCACGTGATCTCCACCAACGACTCGTACCGCGACGTCGCCGTTAAGCGCAGCGGCAAGCCGGCCGCCGACGTCACCGTGGTCCGAACCGGCCCGGACCCCGACCGGCTGCGACGCGGCGGAGAGCAACCCGAGCTGCGCCGGGGCCGGCGGTTCCTCGCCGCGTATATCGGCGTCATGGGCCCGCAGGACGGCGTCGACATCGTCTTGCGGGCCGCGGACGTCGTGATCCACAAGCTTGGCCGCGACGACATCGCCTTCACGATGATCGGGAAAGGTGATTGCTTCGACGACCTGGTGGCCCTGCGCGACGAGCTGGGCCTGGCTGGCCACGTCGAGTTCACCGGGCGGGCACCGGACGATCTGGTCGCGCGAATACTGTC
>DATFRC010000043.1:0-27828 GCA_035263725.1 Jatrophihabitantaceae bacterium
TGACGGAGCTCGTCCAGGATGCGTGGCTGGCACGAGCTTCGGCGCGCCGCCGTTCGATGTGGCTGAATGCACATGGCCTGCAGTAAGCGTCTCGTGACGAGTGTCGTGTTGCAGACGATCAATCCGACGGCATCAGGACTCAGAGAATCCGGTAGATGAGAAGCTGGCTACCCGGGATCAGCATCAGGACCAGTATGAACAGCAGCCGCGCGGGCGACGGATTGATGCCGACGCGCCGAACGAGGCCCGCGACGACGCCACCGAGTACTCGTCCGTCCTTCGGGCGCGTGAGGCCCTCACGGCGGAAGGCGGCGCGCACTGACTCCATGGTGTTCTCTCTTCAACGCAGTGAGTTCGACACCACAAGCATCCGACTGCCGGGAGCGCTGCGCCATCGGGAACGGGCCTGACGTTGCCCTGACCCGCGGAACCTTGATCTCAGGGTTTCGCCCTTGTGGGTACCAGCGCTGCGGGATAGTGGCGTCCCGGCCCGACCTGATCAGGAATCGAGAAGCGCGGGGGTGTCGGCGGGCCCTAGCCTTCCTTCAGATGGCCTAGCAATAGCGCCGAGCCTGACAAGCGTTGAAAAGGAGCCTCGAAATGCCTGCGAAGAGTTCCCAGACCGAGTCCCATGGCTTCAGTGCTGAGGAGCGTGCCGCGATGCAGGAGCGCGCTGCCGAGCTGCGCGCCGAGGGCAAGAAGGGCGCCAAGAAGGCCGACGGGCTGCAGGCGCTGCTGGACACCATCGCGAAGATGGCGCCGGAGGATCGCGTGCTCGCCGAGCGCGTGCATGTGACCGTGACGGCTACCGCTCCGGAGCTGACCCCAAAAACCTGGTACGGGATGCCCGCTTATGCAAATGCAGACGACAAGGTCGTCGTCTTCTTCCAGGATTCGGGCAAGTTCAAGTACCGGTACTCGACCCTGGGATTCCAGGACGCGGCCAACCTGGACAACGGGGATCTGTGGCCGGTTTCCTATGCGCTGCAGAAGTGGAGCCCTGTGGTGGAAAAGAAGGTCGTCGAACTGGTCAAGGCTGCCGTCTCCTGACGGTTGCCGCCCCGACGCGAGTCGCGCTAGATGCGAGCAAACTGGCGTATGACTTGCAGGCCTTGAGGTGTGCCCGGCCAATGTCGTTCGACGGCGTCCTGCCCCGCCCTTCGGGTAACCGACCGGAGCGCGATCGCCACGATGATGATGTCATCGGCGTAGCCCAGTACGGGCACGAAATCCGGGATCAGATCGATCGGCGAGAGCAGGTACGCGAGCAGGAGAAGCAAGCGGACACGCACGCCTCGGGGCACGTTCGGGTCGGCAGCCAGCCGCCGCAGCAACCGAATGAGATCGGGAAGCAGCCGCAGCGCATCGCGCATCGATACCGTGCCGGGGTAGAGGCTGCGTGAACGCCACAGCAGCCCGAGCAGCACCAGGTAGATCAAGACCAGCCCGGCGACGACGCTGAGCAAGATCGACCA
Organism: Jatrophihabitantaceae bacterium; assembly: GCA_035263725.1. Lineage (GTDB taxonomy): Bacteria > Actinomycetota > Actinomycetes > Mycobacteriales > Jatrophihabitantaceae > DASXRA01. Next base: position 1,476 of record DATFRC010000043.1, read on the forward strand.
CCACGTCACTGCTGCCTCCGACCAGAGTCCGCGCAACGCTTACCAGGAAGAGACGGTGACGCCGCCCCATTCCTCGGGTTGCACGTCACGAACGGATTCGGTCAGCTCCCATCGGTGGCCGGCCAAGTCCGCCAGCTCGCATGAGCGCTCGCCGTATTCGTAGGTCGTGGGTTCGCTGATCACCTGGGCACCGGCGTCGCGGGCACGGGCAAAGGCCGCGTCGACGTCAGCCACCCGGACCTTGATGATGTGGGTGACGCTGCCGGCAGCGGGTTGGATCTTTTCACCGCTTACGTCAGCGACGATCACCGCGCCGCCGGCTCCCACCGCGAGTTGCGCTCGGTGGGCTTCGCCGACGCGGACTCGTTCTTCGAAGCCGAACGCCGACGCCAACCACGCCACCGTTGCCCGCACGTCGGGGTAGATCAATACCGGCGTCACGGTCGCCGGTGGGGCAGAACGATTCGTGCGCACGCCCGCGAGTCTAGGGTGTCCCGAAACCGACGGTCGACTGCTGTTAGCGGTGGCTCGTGACTGCCCGGCGCTGGGATAGGGCGCGCGCCGACGACGGCAACGATGGCCAGCGGCAGGCTGAATCTCCGCCGGTCGAGTTCGCGGGTGCCGAGTCGGGTCATCAGCACGAAGGCGAGAATTCCCAAGTTAAGCAGGACGGTAGTGGTAATTTCCGAGTCCCTTTACTATGTTTCTCCGGCGCTATAAGCCGGACGGGTGTTGTGCGGCGCGCTCCCACGATGTTGCGCTGCGTATCAGCGCCTGTCTTCGCGGCTGCCACCACCATGGCCGTACCGGTCAACCGGAGTACCGCTAGCAGCGTTTCGAGCATTACCGCTACCACCAAGGCTGGCTGGCTGCTCACGGCAATGCCGACCATGTGCTCGTCGACGAACATGGGCTGCGCAAGGCGAGTCGGCATCCGTTCCGGATGACCTTTGGCCCTATCGCGTGATCGCCAGAACGCGCACCGTGGGTGTAGTACCGAGAATTGGTCTTGTCCCTGGAGGCGGTGCTGATGTCCGTCATGCATACGGTTCCCGCTGAGAGGACCGTCGAAACGCAGGAACCCGCACCGTGGTGGCGGCTGTCGGAGATCTGGGGAGCGGTAGCGATCACCGCCATGTGGCTGGCCGTCACCTTCGTCGGCGTGTACGGCGGCGACATGACATTCGCGAGCCCCAGCAACGGCACCACCGTCATACCCGTCGGTGCCGTGGTAGCAGTCTGCGCTGCCTTCGCAACGGCTGCGGTCAGCAAGCGTGCCTTCCACCGGTCGTCATGACCGGACAACGAAGCCACGGCTGCCGTGGCGACCAGTGTGGTAGGCACGGGCCATGGCGCGCAAATCCGGACCGCTACTCGAAGCCGCGCTGAACGGCGATCGCAGGCATCCGGCGACGCCACGCACGCGCGGAGATATTGCCGCTCAGGCGGCGACGGCAGTCGCAGCAGGGGCGGCGGCGGTCCATCTGCACGTGTTCGACGAGGGCCGGCAAACGCTCGAGGCCGGCCCGTGCGCGCAGACGCTGCGCACCGTGCGGGCGGCGTGTCCCGGCATCCCGATCTCGCTGAGCACGTCTGCCGAAATCGAGTCGGACCCGTTGCGCCGACTGGCATTGGTTGGGGAGTGGACGGAGTTCCCCGATTTGGTCAGCGCCAATCAAGGCGAGGCAGGCATTGTCGAACTCTGTGAGCTGCTACTCGCCCACGGGGTCGGTATCGAGGCAGGGCTTCTGTCGCTGGCCGACGCTCGTCGTTTCGTGGCGACTGGCCTCGCCGCACGCTGCGTCCGCGTGCTCGTCGAGCCGCTCGATGCCGACCCGGACGCCGCCGTCGCACACGCCGAAGCTATCGAGGACGTGGTCGTCCGCGCCGGAATCACACTCGAACAGGTGCATCACGGAGACGGCATCGCCTCGTGGGCGGTGAATCGGCGAGCGGTCGCGCGCGGGCACGGAATCCGGACCGGACTGGAGGACACGCCGGTGCTTCCCGACGGCCGCCAAGCCCGCGACAACGCCGAGCTGGTGGCGGTCGCCGCGCAGCTGCTCCGTGGCTGAGCCCGCACCGCCTCAGCGCTCGGTAACCTCGCGGAGAACCGGCTTGACGTCCAGCACCGGTGTGCCGTCGATGGCCTCCAACCGGTCCACCGTCACTATCTCGCCGTCGACCGCCGTGATCACGACGCGATGCAGGCCGATCGGATTGGGCCGCTCCGACGAGCGGGTGGCGAAGACGCCGGTGAGGGGGCGCGTCATGTCGTCGCGCGGATGGACCGACAACACGTCGCGGCGAGCTTGATGGAGCCAGGTCAACACCAGCACCTCTTGCCCCGGCTGGAGGTCCGCCGCTGCCGGAAGCACTTCGGGACGGAATACGAGGCTCGCGGGCGGCGCGCCCTCGTCGCCCTGCCTGGGCGCAGAACTCCGGTCGGCGAGCGGTGACTGCACCCAGCCGACAGCCCTGAGTTCGTATGTCGTGTCGTCCATCGCTACCTCCGTGGCATCGCCTAGGGCGCGGAATCACTCGGTAATGTATGCGGGCCTAGGGCCCTTAGCCGCCGGGTATCTCGAGGGATACGGGGATCTGAGGTCGTCGCGAGGGTGATCTAGGTGTGCTTCCCGATGTGGCACCGGTGGCCTTACCCGCAGTCTGGGTGACATCGAGCCCAGCAAGGGGAGGACGAAATGAACACCTACTTCAACGCCGCGGTCGCGACCGAGCGTCAGCAGCAGCTCATCGCCGACGCAGCTCCCTACCGGCGCAGCCGCAGCATGGTCAAGGCGACCCGGCTGCGTACGAGCAGCCACCGGGTCTCTGCCTTCTTCAAGGACCTCGCGGCTGCGTCTTTGTGACGATTCGGCACGAGTCTATGCGTACGTCGACATTGGAGGAGCCATGAAGCAGATTCGGATACGCAAGACGACCTCCCGGCGGGAACCGGCTCCGGTCGACCTGCGGACTCCGTCCGGTCGGTCGCTTCCGTACTGAGCTCATGCAGACTGCGTCCATGCAGCTCAAAGGCTCGAACCCTGTACTGGCCGTGCACGACCTCGACCGATCTGCGGACTGGTTCTGCCGTGTGCTCGGATGTGAGAGAAGCGACCCCGACCCGGGGAACTGGGCCTTCTGCACGGCAGGAGCCGTGACCTTCATGCTCGGGCGTTGCCCGGACGTGCCGCCCGCCGCGTCGCTCGGCGACCACAGCTACGTTGCCTACGTCACGGTCGATTCCGTTGACGCCTTCCATGCTCGCGCTGTCGCTGAGCAGGCGCAGGTACTGAAGCCACCGACCGATGAGCCCTGGGGCCGACGCGAAATGGCGCTGCGGAGCCCCGACGGGCATCGGTTCATGCTCGGCCAGCCTCGCTCGGCTTGAAGTCTGACCGTGTCAGTCGCCCGGACAGGATCAGAAGCGGAAGCGGGTCAGGCCGCCCGGCTCTGTCGCCAAGGCCACGGTCACCGAACGGGGCTCGATCCGATACACGTGCCACGGCGGCGGGCCTTGCGATGGAGCGTTGAACGGGGCAGTGATACCCGATCCGCTCTCATCAGGCTGCGCCGGCCAACCGCTGTCCGCCCACGCCTTCGCGATGCGCGCCACCGTGCCCGGCTCGGTCACCCGCGCCGCGTCACCCTCGACCACGACGTCCGCGTCGCGGATCGACACCGCGAGCGAGCACCGGGCATCGCGCGCCACGTTGCGCGCCTTGCGGGTACCCGCGCCGGTCTGGAACCAGAAGGTGCCGTCCACCCAGAGGGCACCGACCGCGGTCACGTGCGGGCTGCCGTCGTCGTTGACGGTGGTGAGCCACGTCGTCCGGGCGTTCACCGCGTCCGCAGCCGGCGCCGAGCCCGCATCGAGCTTCTCGACAACGGCGGACCAATCCACCGGCGGCAGCCCGTCGGCCTTACCAAGATTGATGAGCTCCATTTCCTAAACGTACCTTAGGCGCCTTTGTTGTCGCTGGCGCCAAATCTTCGTGCAGCGGACGGGCTGTGAGCGCCGGCCTAAAGGATCAGCAGCGTAACTAGCACGAGCCGTATATTGCCGACACACCGCTGCGTGCGTGCGCTCGCGCATTCATCTCGCCTAATGGCCAAGGTGAGCGGTAGCATTTTCACGCAAGCAGCCGCATGGCTCCGGGGGGCGCGATGCTGCGGAAAGATGTGTCTCTACCCAATTGCCGTGCACCACCTAAGTGCGCATTTTGGCCTGACTATTTCCCGAAATTGGGGGGAGACAATGCGTCGAATACTAAATCGGGGCTGCTGCGGTGTTTCTTGCGTCCGCGGTAGCGATTCCGTCCGCCTGGGCAGGAAGCCCACACCTCATCGGCAACACACTCACTGCGTCCGCATCTGGCAATACGCTGAGCGTCTCGGGCAAGGAGACCGGCCTTGGCAATGAAGCACAAGTCCACATCGTGCTCTCGGCGACCGCACTATGCATCAATAACGGCGGCCAGCATCCCAAGGCCGTCAACAAAACCGGTGCCTCAGCTGCCAGCGACTTCCCGGTACAAAACGGCATGACCAACTTCAGTCTGACGGCGACCGCTGTGTTCCAGCCCAACTGCTCACCACCGATGACCGTGTCCTTCACCGACATCACCCTGACCGACACCACGAACGGGATCACGGCCGACATCCCTGGCACTCTCCCGTAACCCGGACGTGCTGGCGGCCCACCCCCCGGATGCTTGTCGTCTGGGCCGCCAGCACCCGGCTGCGGATATCAGCGCGCCACGTACAGCCTGCCCATGATCTCGATGATCTCGTCGATGAATGCCTTGGCCTTGGCCTTGGACGGTTGGACGGCGACCTCACGGCCTGCCTCACTGGCGACCGTGGTCAGCACCAGAACCAGCGCGTCGCTGAGTGGGTTGGAATGCTCGTCGAGCAGGGCCATGTTGGTGCTCAGCCAGTGCCGGAACCGGCGCCTGGTCAGCAGCTCGAAGCCGGGTGGTCCACCGCCGGACAGGAACAGCCGAGCGAGCTGGCGTTCTTCCCAGCAACCCTCGAGGTACGCCCGCGTGGAAGCGATGAACAGCTGCAGCGCGTCGTCCTCGCCGGTGGCCAGAGCGGCGCGAAACGCCCGTGCGGCTCGGTGCTGCTGGCGGTGCTGGTAATCGTCGTAAAGCGCGATGTAGAGGTCCTGCTTGCCACCGAAGTGGTGGTAGAGGCTCCCGACGCTCGATGCCGCCCGGTCGACGATGTCGGTGATGTTGGCATCGGCGTAGCCGGCTTCGGTGAACACCTCGCGAGCTGCGGTGAGCAGCGCGATGCGAGTGGCCTGGGCGCGTCCGGCGCCGTTGCTCTGGCTCACGGAGACAGTCTGCCTGAGCTTCGTCAGCACGCGGCCGGCACGTCGACCAGCTCGGCGAGTCGAGTGCGGTGCAGGGCCGGCGTGCCGAATGCGAGCTGGTCCGCCTTGGCGCGTTTCAGATACAGGTGTGCTGGATGTTCCCATGTCATGCCGATGCCGCCGAGCAACTGAATGCACTCCTCGGCCGCGCGCACCGCGACAGTCGCGCAGTAGGCCTGCGCCAGCGACGCGGCCACGGCCGTGTCGTCGCTGTTGGTGGCAAGGCAGTCCGCGGCATAGCGGGCGACGGCGCGGCTCGCGGTGATGTCGACTAGCAGGTCGGCGAGGCGATGCTTCAGCGCCTGGAACGACCCGAGCGGGCGCCCGAACTGATAGCGGTCACGCAGATGCTTGACAGTCGTGTCGAGGCACCATTCGGCCAGGCCGAGCTGCTCGGATGCGAGCAGCGCTGCCCCGGCAGTCAGCGCGTCGTCGACCGCGCGCTGCGCCTCGACCCCGCTACGGATCGGCCGTGATTGAACGCCGTCGAACGCGACATCCGCGAGGGGTCGGCTCATGTCCAGGCTCAGTACTGGCGTCACGCTCACCCCGTCGGCTCCCGGATCCACCGCGTGCAAGTGCACGGCGTCGTCCGTGCGCACCGGCACGATCAGCACCCCCGTGGCAGCGTCGGCAACCCCGCGCACCTCGCCGACCAGGCCGGCACGCTCCGGACGCACCGTCGCATTCCACGTCGAGGCGTACGCGACGAGCGGCACGCACAACGCGGCCGTGGCTTCGCCGCCGGCCAGTCGCGGCAGCCACGCCATGTCGCCCACGGCGGTGAGGCATCGGGTGGCTACCACCGCGCTTGTCAGGAAGGGCACCGGGGCCACCCGGCGCCCGAGCTCCTCGAGTACCACGGCGGCCTCGCGGGCGCGGGTTCCGTGGCCCCCGGCGGACTCGGGGACGAGCAAGGCGCTGACGCCGAGCTCGTCGCTGAGCGCTGCCCACAGCTGGGCGGGCCGCGGGTAGGGCGCGTCGTAAAGTGCCATGATGTCCGCGGCCGTAAGGCGCTTGTCCAGCATCGCGCGCACGCTGTCGCGCAGCGCGATCTCGGTGTCGTTGTAGAGCAGGTCTGTCACCGCGGCACGTCCTTCCACGGCGTGTTCTTGTCCGTGCGGGGTTCGGCGGGCAGGCCGAGCACGCGTTCGGCGATCACCGTGCGCAGAATCTCCGACGTGCCACCCTCGATGGAGTTGCCCTTCGCCCGAAGGTAGCGATAACCGGGGCCGCGGCCGTTGAAGTCGACGACCTCGGGCCGCTGCGGGCTCCAGTCGTCGTAGCGCAGCCCGTCGCTGCCCAGCAGTTCGATCTCCAGGCCGCTCAGCGCCTGGGTCAGCCGCGCGAACCCGAGCTTCATCGTCGCGCCCTCGGGTCCGGGTTGGCCGGAAGCGAGTTGCTGGCGCAGCCGCAAGCCGGTCAGCCGATGGGCCTCCGCGGCGACCCAGCTCTGCATGAGCCGGTCGTGCAGCTCGGCGGTGCGCAGCTCTGGCCGGGCGCGCCACTCGCCGACCACGACGCCGATCATGCCGCCGCCGCGGGGCAGCGGATCGCCGCCGATGGACACCCGCTCGTTGTTCAGCGTCGCCATGGCGACCCGCCAGCCCTCGCCGACCGCGCCCAGCCGGTAGCCGTCCGGCACCGGGACATCGTCGAGGAAGACCTCGTTGAACTCCGCCTCGCCGGTGAGCTGCCGCAGCGGGCGCACGTCCACGCCCGGTGCGCGCATGTCGCAGACGAAGTAGGTCAAGCCCTGGTGCTTGGGCGCGTCCGGGTCGGTACGGGCCAGCAGGATCGCGAACTGCGCATGCTGCGCATTGGACGTCCACACCTTCTGGCCGGTAACGCGCCAGGTGTCGCCGTCGCGCACTGCGCGTGTCGCCACGGCGGCCAGATCCGATCCGGCGCCCGGTTCGCTGAAGAGCTGGCACCAGATCTCCTCGCCGAGCCAGAGCGGCCGAAGAAACCGGCGCTGCTGGTCAGGCGTGCCGAAGCGCAGGATCGTCGGGGCGGCCATGCCCAGCCCGATCGGGTTGCGCCGCCGCTGATACGGCGCCGCGCCTGCGGCCTCGAGCCAGGCGTCCACGTCGGTCTGCCAGGCACGTGGCAGGCCCAGCCCGCCGAGGCCGGCCGGATAGTGCACCCAGGCAAGTCCGGCGTCGAACCGCGCGGCGAGGAACTCCTGCGGAGTGGTGCTGTGCGGGGGATGCGCGGCGAGCAACGCGTCTGCGCGGTGCCGCAATTCCTCCTTGGTGGTGGTGCTCACGGGGCTACCCGGGCGACAGCCGATGCGGCGGGGTCAGGCCGGTCCGTTCGTCGCCGTAGCTGAGCCACGCTCCGAGCGGGGGTCGTTCGCCGACGCCTGGCCGGCGGTAGTCGCAGACACCGGCCGGGAACGTGGCGCGCAGTTGTGCCTGTTGCTGCGGGGTGAACGTGACCGGGTAGTCGCGGAAGTCGAGCGGCATGAGCCGGCACTTCAGCGGCGCCATGGCAAGGTCCTCGCCGGCGACCAGGCGCGGGTTCGCCGCCACGGGGAAGACCGCGGCGCACTGCCCCGACGCCGGGTCGGTAACCGGCGTGACGACGCGCTGTGTCGGGGTTAGGAAGCAGCCGTCGCCGAGGTCGGCCGGGCGGTCCTGCAGCACTTTGGTGGCAAGACTGGCGCCGGACTGGTCCGCGTCGATCGCATCCAGCCAGCGGTTCATCGCGTCGAGTTCGTATTGGCTGGTCGCGGCGATGACGGCGGGCGTCGGCAAGCTTTCGATGATGACCTGGTTGGCTGCGGTCCCGTTCGCGCGCAAGAGCCGCTCCCGCATGACGAACGACCACTCCGACGTATGGATGTCGTTCGGGAACCCGGCCAGGTCGAGGTCGAGGCGCTGGTCGATGATCGGCGTCTCGCGCACGCCCAGCGATGCGCTGTTGACGAGGTCGTCGGTGTACGCGGCGGCCAGCGCGCGGGGGTCGGCCTCGGTGCGCGTCGCTACGGGCGCGCCGGTGAAGTCGAGGCCGCCGATCCCGGCGTTGAGCGCGACGAACTGCGCAGCGCTGATCTGCCCGCCGCGTAACGCGTCGAGGCCGTACTGAACGCCGACGCTGTCGAGCGTGCTGCGCACGAACCCGGTCTGCGGATCACGGCCGAGCTGATTGGCCACCGACTCGAGCGATCCGCACCTGACGCCGTTCGGGTTGGTGAGCGGGTTCCAGCGCGCGGACACCGGGATAACCGCGGGGCAGCTACCAGTGGCTGTGGCCCGGTTGGCGAACGTCAGGTCCCACGAGGTGCAGGTCGTGTAGTCGAGGTAGCCGGCGACGGCGGTGCGCTCGGCGGGTGTGAACGATGCGCCGGGTCCGGCGAAGAACCGGTCGAGCAGCTGGCAATCCGAGACCGGACCGCCGGTGGTCAGAGGGTCGGGGAAGGAGATGCCGGGGACGATTCCGTCGAGGATGCCGGGGTAGGCGTCAGCGATGTCGTACTGCTGGATCGCGCCGCCGGACAGACCCCAGCCGATGGTGTGGGCGACCGGGCCGTACGTGTCGATGAAGTGCTCCTTGACCATCATCGCCGCCTCGGCGGAGATGATCGGGCTGCAGTTGTTGTCGAGCACATTGAGGCTCGACGACGCGACCGCGTAGCCGCCGGACAGGAACTGGTCGTTGAGTACGCCTCCGGTCGACGCGCCCTGGTGGTGGCCGCCGTTGCAGCCGCCGCCGAACGTGTAGATCAGCCGCCGGTTCCAGCTGGTGTCCGGCGCGGTGGGGGACGGGTCGCGGCCGTCGTAGAGGGCAGCGACCTGGTAGACCGCCCGGTCGATCGTGCCCGTCTCGAGGCGCACGATGTACGGCACGCTTCGCCCGTCGACGGTTGCCGTTGCGAGGTCGGCAGGTCGCGCGGTCGGGTCGGCAAGCGGCGCGAACGTCCCGGCGGTGGTCCGGTACAGGTAGGCCACCTGAGTGGGGGCGCTGCACAGAGGCGGGGTCCCCAACGGCAGCCCGAACGCCTGTGTCTCGCAGAAGAAGGGCACCTGCTGTGGTCCGGAGAACACCGGCCCGGTGATGGGATGGTCGGTCACGCGCAGGCTGGCATCGGGCCCGTGCCCGTTCACCTGGGCGCGCACGGTGTTATCGCCCTCGACGAGGCCGGTGACCAGGCCGAGCAGGCTGCCGTCGGGCTGGATCTGGAAGCTTGCCGTCACGTCCCGGCCGTCGGCGCTGACCTGGACGGCCTGCGGGTCGATGCTTCGGGGCACCTCGACGCGGATCAGCACCTGGTCGCCGCTTACCAGTTCGGGCCGTGGGTTCGACACCGTCACGATTGCCAGCCGGGACGTGGTGCTGGGGTCGGCCGGCGCGGCGGCGGCGCTCGTAGCGAGCGTCATGCTGAGTGCCGACGCCGCGACCGCGAGGACCGCCGTAATCGGCCGTGCGCCGCGGACCTGGAGCATGCGAGTGACCACCGCTGACCTCCGGAGTGTAGTCCGCGCTCGATTAGAACAGGATTCTGTTTTGGCGTCGAGGACCGAGGGCGGCGTAGCACTTAGGTATCTCCCGCGTGCGGCAACGCCGTCCTGGGCAACACGCGCTGAGTTGGGTACCTTCGCAACAGAATCGGGTTCGGATCATGCCGGCGGGTGATTGTCGTGGGCGACTCGGGCGCGCAGCCGCTCCTCCAGGTCGACGGCATCTATGTGTCCTTCGGTGGTCTTTCCGTGCTCACCGACGTGCGCCTCGACGTCGACGCCGGCAGCGTGCTCGGCCTGATCGGCCCGAACGGCGCGGGCAAGACCACCCTGTTCAACGTCATTTGCGGGTTTGTCCGACCCACGTCCGGCCAACTGCGCCTCGACGGGGCCCCGCTACGCCGACATCGGCCGCATGACCTGCCCAAGCTGGGCGTGGCGCGGACGCTTCAGGGGCTCGGGCTGTTCCCGCGGCTGAGCGTTCTGGACAACGTCCTTGCCGGCGCGACGCGCTTCTCGCGCACCGAGCCGATGGGCGCGCTGCTCGGCTCGCCGTGGGCGGACCGGGACGAGCGGCGTCTACGCGAGCGGGCGGCTGCCGTCATGGAAACACTCGACATCGCCGCGGATGCGCAGCGGCCCTGCGCCAGCCTTCCGTACGGCGTTCGGAAGCGTGTAGCGCTAGCCCGCGCGCTGGTGAGCGAGCCGCGCCTGCTGCTGCTGGACGAACCGGCGGCAGGGCTGTCGAGCGCCGAGACGGCCGACATCGCGAAGATCATTCGCGGGCTACAGGAGCGCACCACCGTGATGCTCGTCGAGCACCACATGGAGTTCGTGATGGGCTTGTGCGAACACATCGTGGTGCTCGATTTCGGTGAGGTGATCGCGCGGGGCACGCCGGCGCAAGTGCGCGCCGACCCGGCCGTCCAGCGCGCGTACCTCGGCGAGTTGGTACGCGCCGCGCACGAGAAGGCGCACTCGATCGATGCTTGACGTCGTCGGGCTCACGGCCAGTTACGGGCCGGTCCGCGCCCTGGAAGACGTCGACCTGCACGTCGAACAGGGCGCGATCACGGCGGTGCTAGGGGCGAACGGCGCCGGCAAGACGACCTTGCTGCGGGTCATCAGCGGCTTGCTGCGCCCGCAGCAGGGCACGGTCCGTTTTGCCGGGCGTGACGTCACCCGCCGTCCGCCGGAGGCGCTGGTGCGGCTCGGGATGGCGCACGTGCCCGAAGGCCGCGGCGTGATCGCCGAGCTGACCGTGGAGGAGAACCTGCGTCTCGGGGGACTGTGGCGGCGCGACCGCGCGTGGCTGCGCGCCGGCACGTCGCAGATGTTCGAGTTGTTCCCGCCGCTTGCGGCGCGGCGCAGCAAGCGCGCCGAGCTGCTCTCCGGCGGTGAGCGGCAGATGCTCGTGATCGCCCGGTCGTTGATGAGCCGGCCGCGGCTGCTGCTGCTCGACGAGCCGTCGCTCGGCCTTGCGCCGCTGGTCTCGGCCCAGATCATCGCCACGCTGCGGGAGCTGTGCAACGAAACGGGCCTGACGATCCTGCTCGTCGAGCAGAACGCCGCGACGGCGCTGTCCGTCGCCGACTTCGCCATCGTCTTGAACCTCGGGCGCAAGGTCGAGGACGACCGGGCCGAGCGGCTCGCTGCCGACGACCGGGTCCGGCACGCCTATCTGGGGATGTAATGGAACGCTTCATCGATCTCACCCTCGCCGGCGTCACGTCCGGCGCGATCTACGCGGCGGTGGCGCTCGCTCTGGTGCTGATCTGGCGCGCGACACGCATCGTCAACTTCGCGCAGGGCGGCATGCTGATGATCACGACGTTCATCGGCTACACCGTCATCCAGCACGGAGGTTCGTACTGGCTGGCGCTGGCTGTCGCCATCGTGAGTGGGCTGGTCCTCGGCGCCGTCGTCGAGCGAGTGCTGATCAGGCCGGTGGAGAACCGCTCGCCGCTTTCCGCCGTAGTCGTGACGTTCGGCCTGCTGGTGCTGCTGCAGGGGCTGGCCGGCATGATCTTCGGTGGTACCCCACGGTCGTACCCGCCCGCGTTCAGCATCATCGGCTTCGGCAACGCGAACCACCGATTGCTGTTCGCCCCGAACGACCTCTGGGTGGTGCTGGTCGTCGTCGGCGTCATGGCCGTGCTTGCGCTGGTGTTCCGGCGCACGTCGATCGGACTGCGCATGCGTGCCGCCGCATTCGCACCCGAGGTCGCCCGCCTGCTCGGAGTCCGCGTCGGGCGGATGCTCACCCTGGGCTGGGCCCTTGCGGCCGGCGTCGGGGCCCTCGCGGGCGTTCTCGTCGCACCTACGACGTTTGTCAGCCCGACGGCGTTCGACGCGACCCTGGTCTACGGCTTCACCGCCGCAGTCATCGGTGGGCTGGACAGCCCGCCCGGCGCCGTCGTCGGCGGTGCGTCCCTCGGGCTCGCGCTGAGCTACGTGTCCGGCTATCTCGGTTCGGACCTCGTGCCCCTGGGCGCGCTGGTGGTGCTGATGGTGGTGCTGATGGTGCGGCCGAGCGGGCTGTTCGGCGCGCCAGCGGGGCGGCGGGTATGACGATCGCAACGCCCCGGCCGCTCAGCGCCGTACTGGCTGAACGCTGGAACCGATCGACGCTGCTGCGGCACCTGTCGATCGCGGTGGTGGGCCTAGCCGGCTACTACCTGCTCTCGATATCGCTGGACGCGTTCCACGACCTCCAACTGGCACAGATCAGCTACACGGCGATCGCCGCCGCCGGGTTGACCGTGCTGTCCGGGCTGAGCGGCCAGATATCGCTGGGCCACGGCGCGCTGATGGCGGTCGGCGCCTACTCCACAGCGTTGCTGCTGGAGCACCAGCACTGGAAGCTCGGCCTGGTGCTGCTGGCGAGCACTGCGATCACTGCGGTGGTCGGCGCGGTCATCGGTCTCGCCGCGGCGCGGCTGCGGGGGCCGTACCTCGCCGGGGCGACGCTCGCACTGGCCGTCGGCCTGCCTTCGCTGGCCAATTACCACGAGCTGCGAAACGTCCTGGGTGGTGCGAACGGGCTGCTCGTCGCGCCTGCACCACCCCCGCTCAGCCTCGGCGAGACGTTTCCGGTGGAGCGGTGGCAGGCGTGGATCTGCGGGCTGTGCCTGGTCATCACCTTGGTACTGCTGGCCAATCTCGCGAGCAGCAGAATCGGGCGTGATATGCGGCTGGTCCGCGAGGACGAGGACGCCGCGGCGCTGGCGGGCGTGCACGTCGCCAGAACGCAGGTATTCACGTTCGCGATCAGCGCCGCGGCCGCGGGCCTCGCGGGTGGGCTGTTCGCGTTCGTGAACCAGCTGGCCTCGCCGGGCGCGTTCCCGCTCAGCCTCTCGCTGGCGTTGCTGGCCGCCGCCGTCCTCGGCGGGCTGGGAAGCCTCGCGGGCGCCATCTACGGGTCGATCATCGTCACGTTGCTGCCGACCTGGTCGGCGGACGTCGCCCAGTCCGCGCACCTTTCGCGGTCGGTCTACGCGAATGTGCCGCTCGTCGCGTACGGCGTGGTGCTCATCGGCGTGATGATCCTCTTCCCATCCGGCCTCCAGGGCGGTGTGCGCTGGGCCGGCCGGTGGCTCTGGGTCACGATTCGTCGACCACTTGCCCGCAAAGACTCGCACTGACACTCAGGTGTGGCTACAGTGCCGGAAAACAGAATGCCGTTCTAGTAGGAGGCGCAAGCGACATGTCCATGTCTACTCGACTGCGCCCCGCCGCCGCTGTCGCTGCGGGCGCCGCCCTAGCCCTCGTGGTGAGCGCCTGCAGCAGCAGCGGTAGCAAAGGTGGCGGCGCTACCGGCTCGACGGCCGGCGCGAACAAGGCCAGCGCCCCCGGCGTCACCGCGACAACCGTCACGATCGGCGCCACCGACCCGCTGACGGGCCCCGCCGCGCCGGGATACAGCGAGATCAGTCCAGCGGCGCAGGCGTACTTCAACTACGCCAACGCGAACGGTGGCGTGTATGGGCGCAAGGTCACGCTCAAGTACCTCGACGACGCCTACAACCCGGCCCAGACACTGACGCTGACGAAGCAGCTCGTGCTTCAGGACAAGGTGTTCGCAATGGTCGGCGCCCTCGGCACGCCGACGCACACCAAGGTTGTCGACTTCCTCAACAGCGAGCGGGTACCTGACCTGTTCGTCGCCTCTGGGTGCTCGTGCTGGGACCAGCCGAGCAAACACCCGTACACGTTCGGCTGGCAGCCCGACTACATCGTCGAGGGGAAGATCCTCGGCCAGTACATCTCCAAGACCTACCCCGGCAAGAAGGTCGCGTACTTCTATCAGGACGACGACTTCGGCAAGGACGGCGTGACGGGCCTGGACAAGTACATCTCGCAGAGCCTCGTAGTAAGCCGCCAGTCTTACGAGCCGGGCAATACGGACGTCACGGCTCAGGTCTCCGCGATCGCGCGGGCGAAGGCGGACGTCGTAGCGCTGTTCACGATCCCGCAGTACACGGCGCTGTTCAAGCTGACGTCGCTGAAGCTCGGCTTCAACCCGACGATGGTCGTCTCAAACGTCGGCTCCGACCCGCTCACCCTCTCCGGCCTGCTCGAGGCCTTCGCAAAGCAGGGCGGCGCGACGGTCAACGGCAACCAGCTGATCGAGGGCGTCGTGTCCGACGCCTATCTGTCTCCGCTCGGCGACACGTCCAACTCGTGGATCGCGCTGTTCAAGAAGGTGCGCGACCAGTACGCCCCGAATCTGCCTTTCGACGGCAACGTCCTCTACGGTATGGCCACCGCGTACACATTCCTTCAGGTCTTGAAGGCGGCGGGCCAGAACCCGACCCGGCAGAGCATCGTCGACGCGGTGGAGAAAGGCGGTTTGACGGGGCCCGGCCTTGTCCCTTACCGGTACAGCAAGGATTCGCATGCTGGCTTCATCGGAGTGCAGATCGGCACGATCAAGAGCGGCGCGCTCGCCGTCACTGGCACGCCGTTGACCACCGACAACGGCTCCGGCCCGATCACGCCGTACACCACGGCGCAACAACCGGCGCCCGCGAACGGCATACCGGCAGGCTGAGCCCACCCGGCGCGCCTATTACCGAGCGTCGCGCAGTAGCCGCTTCGCGATCTTGCCGGTCGGTCCTTTGGGCAGCTCGGCCACGATGCGCACCTCGCGCGGGTACTTGTACGCCGCGATGCGTTTCTTCGCCCAGGCGACGATGTCTTCGCCCTGCGCGCTCGCTCCCGGCTTGAGCGACACGACCGCGACCACCTCTTCGCCTAGGCGATCGTCCGGCCGGCCGATCACCGCGGCCTCAGAAACTGCCGGGTGCAGGTAGAGGAGTTCCTCCACCTCGCGTGGGTACACGTTGTAGCCGCCGCGGTTGATGAGGTCCGTCTTGCGATCCACGACGAAGACGAATCCGTCGTCGTCCTGGTAACCGAGATCGCCGGTGTGAAACCAGCCGCCGCGAAACGCTTGAGCGGTTTCCTCGGGTCGCTTGTAGTAGCCCTTCGTGATGTTGTGGCCGCGCAGCACGATCTCCCCTACGTGATCGGCGCCGGATGGCAGCGGCCGGTCGTTCTCGTCGACGATCCGCAGCTGAATGCCCCAGATCGGCTTACCGATCGACAGCACCTTGCGCTCGTCCGGGCTCGGGTTCACCGTCGCGGTGGATGCCGATTCGGAAAGCCCGTAGCCCTCCAGGATCGGGATGCCGTACTTCGCCTCGAAGGCGCGCAGCACCGGCTCCGGGATCGCAGCGCCGCCCGAACTGGCGATACGCAGGCTGCTCGTGTCGTAGCGGGTGGAGTCAGCCGCAGCAAGGGCGTGGTACATCGTCGGCACACCGGCGAGAATCGTGATGCGGTCGCGCTCTATCGCCGCCAGCACCGCCTCGACGTCGAAGCGCGGCAACGCCGAAACACACCTGGTATGCCGGACGACCGCATTGAGCACGCTCGACAGGCCGTACACGTGGAAGAACGGCAGGACGGCCAGGGTGACGTCGTTCTCGTCCAGGCCGAACCGCTCGGCGGCGAGCGTGCAGTTCATATACAGCTGGAAGTGCGACAGCTCGGCACCCTTGGGACGGCCGGTGGTGCCGCTTGTATAGAGGAGTACCGCCGTGTCATCGGCGAACGTCGGCCGGATGTCACCGTCGTCCGGCGCGTCCAGCAGCTCGTCGAACGCGATCCAGCCGGAGGTTGGCGTGGCGTCGCCCACAGCAACGGCGCTCACGCCGGACGCGCCCTTCAGCGCCGCGTTGACCTCGTCGGCCAGTTGCGCGTGAGCGATGATCATCCGAGCGTCAGAGTCCTCCAGGTGGTAGGCGATCTCCGCCGATTTCAGCAGCGGGTTGAGCGGCACCATGGCCAGCCCCGCCTTGAGAATCCCGAAGTACGCGATGACGAACTGAGGAACGTTCGACAGCTGCACCGCGATCTTGTCGCCAGGCGCCAACCCGCGCTTGCGCAGGCCTGCGGCGAACCGTCCCGACAGCGTGTCGACTTCGGCGTAGGTGAGCGTGCCCTCCGGGAAACGCAGGAACTTCTTGGTAGGCGCGGCATTGCGCGATTCGCGCAGCATGATGGCCAGATTGAAGCTCATGTCGTGGCCGACCTCCCCGATTCTTGCGTGGCATCGGCGGGCCTGCGATCGTACCGAATGAGATTCTAGTTGTCGTTCGAGGAGCAGCCAGAAATGCCTGATGCAGTGATCGTGGCGGCCGCCCGCTCGCCGATCGGCCGTGCCGGGAAGGGCTCGCTGGTCGACGTGCGCCCGGACGACCTGACAGCGCAGGTCATTCGTGCGGCGCTGGCCAAGGTACCGGCGCTGGATCCAGGAGACATCGACGACCTATACCTGGGCTGCGGGCTGCCGGGCGGTGAGCAGGGTTTCAACCTGGCCCGAGTGGTGGCCGTCGAGTTGGGCTACGACTTCCTACCCGGCGCCACGATCACCCGCTACTGCTCGTCTTCGCTCCAGACCACTCGCATGGCCTTCCACGCGATAAAGGCCGGCGAGGGCGACGTGTTCGTCTCCGCCGGCGTGGAGATGGTGTCGCGATTCGTGCACGGCTCCTCCGACTCGTGGCCAGACACGCACAGCCCGCTGTTCGCCGCGGCCGAGGAGCGCACAGCGCGCGCCGCCGAGGGCGGCGTCGAGTGGCACGACCCGCGGACGGACGCGACCCTGCCCGACATCTATATCCCGATGGGGCAGACCGCTGAGAACGTAGCGCAGCTGAAGGGCATCAGCCGCGAGGAGATGGACCACTTCGGCGTCCGCTCGCAGAATCTCGCCGAGCGGGCGATCAAGGACGGCTTCTGGGCCCGCGAGATCACCCCGGTGGCTACCCCGTCCGGGACGACCGTCGATTCCGACGACGGGCCGCGTCCTGGCGTGACGTACGAGGCGGTGGCGGCGCTCAAGCCGGTGTTCCGGCCGGACGGACGTGTCACCGCCGGCAACTGCTGCCCGCTCAACGACGGCGCCGCCGCTCTGGTCGTCATGAGCGACACCAAGGCGGAGTCGCTGGAACTGACGCCTCTGGCGCGAATCGTCGCGACGGGAGTCTCGGCCCTGTCGCCGGAGATCATGGGCCTGGGCCCGGTCGAGGCGTCGCGCCGGGCACTGGGCCGCGCCGGCATGACGATCGGCGACATCGAACTGGTCGAGCTCAACGAGGCGTTTGCCGCTCAGGTCATCCCGTCCTATCGGGAACTCGGCATCGACCTCGACAGGCTCAATGTCAACGGCGGCGCCATCGCAGTCGGACACCCGTTCGGGATGACCGGCGCCCGCATCACCACCACACTGATCAACTCACTCCAGTGGCACGACAAGCAGCTCGGCCTGGAGACCATGTGCGTCGGCGGTGGTCAAGGCATGGCGATGATCATCGAACGGCTGTCGTAAGGCCGGCCGCAGCTCCTAGTGAGCGCCGCGGTCAGTGGTTCGCAATGATCGAATCGAGGAGCACGCCAAGGATCTGGTTGGGGTCGCCGACGAGGTAGCTCTGGCCGTGCGTTGCATCGGAGATCTGCTTTAACGCGCTGGCGTCCGCATCCGCACCGAAGCCGATCGTGACGATGTGCACGGGCTTGCTGGGGTTGTACTCGGCTTTGAGCCGGCTGAGCAGGGCGGGTAGTCCCACGCTGTCCGGGTCGAGGTCGGCGCCGTCGGTGAGCAGGGCCACGACGTTGACGCTGGCCGGATCGTAGTGGGCGGAGACGTCCTCGAACGCGGCAAGCGCGGTGTCGTAGAGGCCGGTGTTGCCTCCGACCCGGGTCGGCAGAGACACTGTCGCTCCGGTGAGCGTGCTGCGCTGGGTCTTCACCGGTCCGAGTGGGACGAGTTCGCTCCAGTCGGTGGCCGGCGCAGCGTGCTGTGAGAACGTCCAGAGCCCCATTGTCCAGTCGTCGGGAACCAGGGTCATGGCCGTCTCGGCAGCGGCCGTCACCACCTGGATCTTCGACTTGCCGTTTCCGGAGTTGTCGGCCATGGAGCCGGAGACGTCGATCGCCGCCAGCAGCTGTGAGGGTTGGGAGGCCGCGGCCCACAAGTGCAGCGCGGCTGCCTGCTGGGCTGGGGTGACTGTCGCCGGCGCCGGCGTGACCTGCTGGGGCGAGGTACCCGTCGTTGTGCTGGTCGGGGTTAGCGGTGCGCCGGACGGAGTCCGCAGGCCGACCGCGGCCAGGCGCGATCGTGCGGCTTCGGCCGTCAGTTGTGGCTCGAACAGGGCCATGGCGGCAGCCACGACCGGATCGGACCCGGCAGGCACCACGCGCACCATCGGGAAGTCGAGCATCGGCGTCGGGCCGCTGGGGTAAACGGCCGAGACCACCGGGGCAGTCTTGCCACGGTTGCCCAAGTACACGTCCTGTTCGCTTGCCACGAACGCTGGGGCAGCAGCAGGGTTGGCCGAAAGCGCGGTGAGACCGGCCGCCGAGTCGGGCAACATGGCCGCCTGTAGGCGGATGAACAGACCGACCAGCTTCGCCGCGGCTCCCGGGGCTGTGCCGTTCTGTGCGCTCAGACCGATCATGAGCAGCGCGCCGGCTGCGGTGGTCGTCGGATCGGTCACGGTCACGGGCGTGGAACCCGACAGAACCCCCGCCCATCCGGTCCGCGCTGCCGCACCGAGCGCCGCAGCCTTGCCCGGTGGCGCCGCCACAACAAGCGGCGACGTCCCGATGGAACCGTCCACCTTCACCGCGGAGGCCAGCGCCGGCGAGGTCGCGGCGAGCTTGTCAGCCCATAGCCGGGAATCCGGGATCCATAGGGTCGGGGTGGTGTCGGCGGCGAGCGACTTCGTGGCCGCAGCTGAGTCGAGCCCGGTGACGACGGCGCGAACACAGCGACCCTGAACGGCTGGGTGCGATGCGTTCCACTGGTCGGCGACGGCACCGACGGCTGCCTGGACACTCGGGGCCGCGACGACCGGCACCGACACCTCGCCGGTGCAGTTGGGTGCCGCGGCCGGCTTGTGATGGCCGTTGGATCGTGCGGCGAGGGCGGCGACGGTACCTCCGCCGGCCAACACGACAACGCCGACCAGCGCGGCGACGATCCGGCTAGTGCGTCGTCGTCGCCCCTGGGCGGGCGAGCCCGTCGCAGCGCGCGACGCTGCATGCCTGCCGGCCATAATCCAGCGATACCTCCTCGATCGCCGGATTTCGGGCGGATCCCCCAAGGAAGCGCCGGCGCGCCAACGCACAGTACACATGACTTGGTAAGAGCACGGTCGGAGACAGTTGGCCCCGGCGCAGCGGGTCGAACACAAGCAGACGACGTCAGTCGGCGCGCAGCAGGGAGATCTTCTGCCATATCTCGCGCGCGAGGCCGACGGTCAGCGTCTCGACTTCGCTGACCGTGTCGAGCACCAACGCGTCGGTCGATTCCTCTGCGCAGAGTGCGGCGGTCTTCGCCACCAGGGACAGGATCTCGCTGCAGTAGTCGAGGTAGTTCTCCAGTTTCGCAGCGTCCAGCGTGAACGTCAGGGTGGCATCCGTGCCCCGGAAGCGTTCCTGTAGCCGTTCCGGATCTTTGGTGAGTTGATGCATGTCGACGACGTGCGCCAGCGACCGCAGCCGATGCAGCAGCGCGAGCAGGCGACGTCGGGTGAGCCGGTTGGGCAGCGACATCAGGAAGTACACCGCGATCGAGGCGTACACCAAGTCGGCGATTCCGCTCTCGAGGACCGACAGCCATTGGAAGCCGCGTACCTCGCCGCTTTCCGGTAGCGCGTCGTGAATCGCGAGGATGATCGCGGTGATCGCGATGGTCACGATGGTGATCGCAGCCACGCGACACGCCAAACCGATCGCTCGGTTGCGGCGCCGGTCGACCGAGGACTGCGCGCTGACTTCGCCGACCAATCCGCTGAGCTCGGCAGCGACGAGGCGCAGATTGCGGTCAGGGAAGCGGCGGGTGATACGCATGACGAGGCGATCCACTGTCTTCTGGACGGCACCCGGATCGAGGCGCTGAAAACTGCGCTCGTCAGCCGGCATCCGGCGACCCTAGACCGAGCGTCCCGGGCTCAACCCACCGGAGCAGCTAGCCGCTACGGGAACCTCGGCCCCCGCCGGGTGCGGATGGGCCCGTCCCGCCGCGCAACGTGGCTCGTCTCACCACCATTTCCGTTCCAGGGCCCGGTCGGTGCCGCGGGTGCGGTCGAGTTCGTCGAGCTGGCTCATGTCCTCTTCGGAGAGCGAGAAATCGAACAGCTCGGTGTTCTCGGCGATGCGCTCGCGGTGCGTCGATTTCGGGATGACGGGGATGTCGCGCTGGACACACCAGCGCAGCAGTACCTGTGCGGGCGTGCGTCCATGGCGCTGCGCGATCCGTGTTGCGGTGTCGCTGGTGAGGTGGCGCCCGGTGCCGAGCGTGCTGTAGGCCTCGAGCGCGATGTTGTTGCGTTGGCACGCCTCGAGCAGCGCCGCTCGATACGCGTACGGGCCGAACTGCACTTGGTTCACGACGGGCGGCATGCTCGCTGCTGCGAGGAGCTGGGTCAGCTCCGCGGCGTCGAAGTTGGAGACGCCGATCGATCGCGCGTAACCCTGTTCGCGGGCCTGCTGCATCCCCGGCCACGCCCACGTCGGACCGCCTTGCGGCCAATGGATGATGTACAGGTCGACGTAGTCGACGCCGAGGCGTTGCAGGCTCCGTTCCATCTCGGCGACCGGATCGCGGTGGCCGGGATTGAACTTGGTGGTGACGAACACCTCCTCGCGGGGGATGCCGCTTTCGCGCAGCCCTTGCCCGACGCTCTGCTCGTTGCCGTAAGCCTGTGCGGTGTCGATGTGCCGATAGCCGAGTTCGAGTGCTGCGCGAACGGCCGACACGCACACCGGTCCGTTCGGGATTTGCCACACGCCCAGCCCGAGCAACGGGATCGAATTGCCGTCTGCGAGTGAGCGCCTGTTCCCGTCCTGCGCGGCGCCTTCCACCGTGACTCAGCTCCTTTCGCCGATGACGAGCAACCGCCGGTCCACGACCCTGTGGCGATCCGCTCCCGGCAAGCCTACGGCGAACATATGGCGGAAACCCCGCCAGTCCCAGCGGATACCGGTCATACGTTGAGGCCGCTACCGGGTGAACGTGAGCCGCTCGCCGATCGCCGGCGGCCGCAGTTCGGCTTCCTGGAAAGCGCGTCAATATGCATGCCACAATCAACGGCCGAGTCGCGCGCGATACGAAACACGAAGATTGATGCCACTCGACTGTCATGTCTGGCCGAGCGGGCAGCACAACCGCAGCCCGTGTGTATTGGCGATAGGCGGTCCCACGAGTACTCTTCTTTACTCCCCGGTCCACGCCGGGCTGCGGTCGTGGTCGGGGACGTTGGGGGCCGTTATGAACGTTATAGCCGTGGACGAAGCGACCATAGCATCGAGAATGTTCGCCGGCCCGTCGTCATGTTTGCGTGTGACCGCTGGAGCACGAGCGATTCGAAATCACCCCGGGCATTCTGCGTGAGCAGTTTGCCCCTCTTGAATGCTACCTACGGTGGTGTTCACATAAGTATAGGGAGGGTGCACTGTGAATCGCTTGCCGATCATTTACGTACGTGGATACGCCGGACCGAGCTCAGGCATCGACACGCAAGTCGATGACCCGTTCTACGGCTTCAACAAGGGCGCCACCCATGTGCGAGTAGGCGGCGACGGCGACCCCATGTTTTACCAGTTCGAAGGTCCGATGCTGCGGCTGATGATTGACGAGCAATATCAGCTACGCGTACGTGGAGATCAGCACGCCTACCTCGAGGACGTGGAGGACAAGTCGCTGCCGGCGGCGTCGCTGTGGGTGTACCGCTTCTATGACCAGGCCGCGACAACGTTCGTACCCCAGCCCCACCGGGGAGTGTTCGAACGAGTGGTCACCACACTGCATCGGCACGTCGCTGCCGACGGGTTCGACATCGAGACGGCCGCCACCGGGCTGTATGACCTGATAGAGCTGGTGCTGCGCAAGACTGACGACGCGGACAAGGTGATCATCGTTGCCCACTCCATGGGTGGACTGGTTGCCCGGTGCATGATGCAAAAGATTTGCCTGCTCTCCGATGAGCGCGACCCGGACCAGCACCGCGATCGGCAACCAGCAAGGAACCTGGTGAGTAAGTTCTTCACATATGGCACCCCACATGGCGGAATCTCCTTCGACATCGGCGCCCTGAACTGGGCAGAGGAAGCTTTCGGCCCGGCAGGCGCTGATATCTTTGCGCCGCCAAAGATGTACGGCTATCTGACTAAAGGCGCGCATTTCGGCGACGTACCTGCGCACGGTTCAGAATGGGATCCTCAAGTCATCCCCGAAGACATTTTCTCACCGGCCGACGTGTTCTGCCTGATCGGCACCAATCCGCACGATTATGGGCTGTCGCGCGTTGTGGTCGGCCCGAAGAGCGATGGCTTGGTGCGCATCGAGCATGCGTACGTCCGCGGTGCCAATCGTGCCTACGTGTACAAGTCGCATTCGGGCTCATACGGGGAGGTCAATTCGGAAGAGGGCTACCAAAATCTCCGCCGGTTCCTGTTCGGCCGTTGGAAGATCCAGGTGTTCCTCGACGGACTGCCCACGTACGGCGCTTATCTGAATCAGCTACGCGGGAGCGAGCCGTGGTCTGTGTGGCAGGCGGACATGCGGTTGGCAGTCCGCGGCCTGCCCGTGATCATGAGCGAACAGCAGGCGGCGCATTGGTGCCCGATTCAGCTCGACGACGAACTCAAACGGCTCCGCGACGCGCCGGATCACCCGGTGCCCCTGGTGACGACGTTCTTGCTCGACCCCGACGAGGACAGTGCTGATGGCCTCGACAGACCCGACCGCGGCGGGCGAGCTCGCTACAGTCTGAGCCTCCGGGTATACCAGCTCGCCGAACGCGCTGGCAGCTTCCGCTTTGCCGACCACCTCGAGCAGGTTCCGGACTGGACCGATTCGCTCATCGTCGACGTCGGCCCCAATGACACCGGCACCGGACTGCAGGCCTGGCTGGCGTGGAACTCTCAGGTGGGCGGACCGATTACTACCTACGACCCCATCACGAACGGGTTGCCTGAGCCAGGACGTCACCCGGCTCGACTGACACATGACAACCAAGGTTGGCAATGTAGTGCAGACCTGCCGGACGCCGCCCGGGCGTTACCGATCCTCGGCGGAACGGCCCGGCTAACCATCACGATTACCGACCGAAACGCGCCTACGCCAGGCTGACTCGGTGGGTCCAAGCAACGGGGGACGACGTGGACACTGCGACGCTCTTGAAGGCCATGCCCGGGCTCGACCCGCAACGTGCCGAGGAATTGATTAACGGCGCCAACGATTGCCTGCGCCGCTGCAACTGCACGACGGTGGAGCGGGCGGCGATGCTGCTTGCCCAAGTCGGTGAGGAATCGGCTTCTTTGCGATTCCCGACCGAACTCGCGTCAGGAGCGGAGTACGAGGGCCGCAGAGACCTGGGGAATACTCAGCCTGGGGACGGCAGGCGGTTCAAGGGCCGCGGATTCATCCAGGTAACCGGTCGCGCCAACTACGGCGACCTATCGAAATGGGCCCACGAGAACGGCCTGTGCGCCATGCCGACACATTTCGTCGACCATCCGGACGACCTGGCCTCGGACACTCACGTCTGGACCGGGGTCGTCTGGTACTGGACCGTCGCCCGGAACATGAACCCGCTCGCCGATCACCGAGACATCAACGGCGCGACCGAGGCGATCAACGGTGCGTTGCGCGGACTCGACGACCGTACCAACCGCTGGCGCAACTGCCTGGCTCTCGGCGAGGCGATTCTGCCCACCGCGGTCGATTGGTTCGACACTGCGACCAGGGAGGACATACAGGATGTCGTCCGCGACGAAATGCGACGCATCGGCGATGCGCCGGTAACCGCGGCCGACACGAAGTTCACGATGCGTTTCGGCGACCGGGTGATCGACCTGGAGCGAAGGATCAATGATCTGAAGTCCGACGTCGACGCAGCGGTCAGGACGCTGGCTGCAATGGAAGGCACCGTCGCCGCGATCAAGAAGCACTTCAGCAAGGAATGATGTCTGCCGAGCCGGCGGCCGATGGAAGGTGACCAATGCCTGTTTACGCGGATGCGATCTTCAAACCGATATCCGGCCACACCAACGGGCCGATGCAGTCGTATACAGGTGTTGTTCTGCACGTGAACGACGCCCAGTCCTTGGATCTGCACGACTTCTTCGACGATCCCAAGCGCGAGGTGTCATCGCATTGGCAGGTGACCAAGGATGGAACCATATTCCAGTACATAGATACAGATAACACATCGTGGTGCCAGGGAGACGGTAACGACGACTACCTAAGTATCGAATCGCAGGGCCTAGCCGACGAGAGCGCAACAGATGCGCAGATCGACGCAATCGGAGGAATACTCGCCTGGTGCCAGGAGACTCACGGCATCCCTTTACAGCTGGCCGAGAAGCCAGGCGACGCCGGCTTTGGATGGCACGGAATGGGCGCGGCGCACGGGCATAGGGGTTGGGGACACCCAGCATGCCCCGGAGTCCGGAGAGATCAACGATCGGCAATGCTGACCGCCGCTCGTCGACGGGCTACAGGGGTCAGCACAATGGTGGAGGATTGGTTCGACATGGCAACCAAGGACGACCTGCAGGGCGTCGTGCGAGACGAGCTCCGAAACATCGGGACTGCTCCAATCACTGCAGACGATACAAAAATCACAATGCGGCTCGGCGATCGCATAATCGATATGGAGCGGAAGGTCAACGATCTTCAATCAAAGGTCGGATCCACCGTCCAGACGCTGAACGCCATGCGCAGCACGCTCGACGCGATCAAAAAGAAGGTCGGCGCCTAACCTGCGCTCCCGCGCGAAGAGGCACCTCAAGGCGTGAGCAGCGTGTCGTAGTGCGCCGATCGCTGGTCGAACCGGGCAAGCACGGCTCGGGCTTCCGGTGGCACGTGCGCGACGGAGTAGTCCTCGCCGGTGAACGCCTTCACGTTGTCGATCGAGTCGAACAACATGATCGTAGAGAACTCCACCTCGCCGCTCTCGAGCGTTCGGCGCAGCAAGTAGGCGCCGTGGTAGCCCTCGAGATTGCGGGCAGCGATGTCCGGCAGGACCCGACTGCTGACGACATGTTGGTAGACAGCTGCGTTTGCAGCGGTGGTCCAGCCTCGCCAGATACGCGCGATCATGATCATCAGCTCCTAAATCCACAGAGTAGGCGTTCGTCTCGCGAACCACTGGACTTCACGGGGCGGGCGGTGGTTCGGGCTCGAGCCGGCCGGTCATGGTGAAGCTCGTGGCGCCGCCAGTGGGGATCGCCGCGATCTGCCGTGAGAGCGCCGCGAGCGCATCTGTAATCGCGGCAAGCTGCGTCTTGACGTCGTTGAGTTCGGCCTGGATGGCATCTACGGTCGTGGCTTCGGTTTCGGTTATCTGCACGGGCAGATCGATGCCGACATTGTGGCTGATGTTTCCCAGCCGGTCGCGTGCCGAATCGACCACGGTGCCACCTGGACCGGCGATGTTCTCATCCCAAATGTTGCCAGTTGCTGCCGTGGTGAGGTCATTGGTGTTGTGGTCGACGCTGGCGAGCCGGGTGCCGGCCGCAACCGTCAAGCCACCGGGGTACTGAAGGCCTTTCGCCCAGACAGCCTCGACGATGGCCTGGATCTCTTCATTGGTCACGGATCTACCTCCGATCAATAGGGCTTGTAGCTTGGCCGCGGTGGACACACCACGGACCGCGTTCGCGTCTACGCCGGTCGCGGCGCCCGGGAACGTGGGGCGTCGGTGTACTGCAGAATCATTGCCGGGTG
Organism: Jatrophihabitantaceae bacterium; assembly: GCA_035263725.1. Taxonomy (GTDB): domain Bacteria; phylum Actinomycetota; class Actinomycetes; order Mycobacteriales; family Jatrophihabitantaceae; genus DASXRA01. The sequence continues at coordinate 27,628 of DATFRC010000043.1, forward strand.
ACCGGGGACTTGCTCCCACCGCGCGGAGTCATTGCCGGGGTACAGATTGTGGTAATTCCCAGACCGGTCACGTAACTGGATGCCCACAACGACGCGTTCAGCGCGGTGACTGCGGTGCCGTACAGCCAAAACGGGGCGTACGCGACGATCGCCGGTGGATTGCCGCCGGCCTGCGCCCAATAGTGGGCCACCCATGACATC
>DATFRC010000044.1:0-5555 GCA_035263725.1 Jatrophihabitantaceae bacterium
TGTACGTGACCCTGACCCGGGCCGTGTCCCGGCTGAGCGTCGTAGGAGACCTGCCGCAAGAACTCCGGTAGACCCTCGATTGCGCAAGAATTCCTCGTCCCACACGAGGAATTCTTGCTCGATCGGGTGCTACGCGGCGAGCAGCGCCCTGAGTTGGGCCACGATTCGGTCGGGATGCTGTACGAGCTCGTTCCATGTCACACGCAGCACCCGCCAGCCCAGCGCCACGAGTTCGTTGCCGCGGACCCGGTCGTCGTCGAATCGGTCGGCGGCATCGTCGTGATGCCGCCGTCCGTCGACCTCGATGGCGATGCGTTGCCTTGGCAGCGCCACGTCTACGAAGCGACTGCCACCTGGCAAACGCACCTCGTACTGGGCCACCCAGCCGGTGATGCCGGCACGGTGCAGCAGCCGATGCAGGCGCCGTTCCGACTCCGCCTGAGCACCCGGCTCCAGTTCGGCGACGAGCAGCCGTAGCTGGCGGTTCCCGGTACGCCCGGGTTCGGCACGGAACGCGGCGATGATCTCCTGCTCCTGCACCCAGCACTGCTGGAGCGCACGGTCCAGCAGTCCCCGGGCGGTGCCGGCCGACTCGGTTCGCAGCAGGTCGATCACCGTCCGGGAACGTGCCGTAATCGTCAGCCCGTCGAACCGAACTGCGTGAAGCTGCCCGAGCGGTACTCGGTGAGTGCATACGCCGGCCACCGGGTACCGGAACCGGCGGTCCGCCACGGTGACGTGCACCGCCGAGCACGCCGGAACGGGCAGCTGCCAAAGCTGTGCCGCAGAACGGTGGCTGACTACGCCGCCGGACCAAAGCGCCGCCGCCCATAGCCGCTGCCGGATAGATTCGGGTACCGGCCTGGGCGAGTACACGCTCGGCAAGATCTCGATGAGCTCCCCCCGGTCCACCATGCCGGTGATCCGAGACTCGGACTGCCCGTACCTGGCCAACTGCGCTCTGCTGATAACGCCTGCCTGCCGCCGGGCGCGGTCCCGCCAGTCCATCCGGGCAGTGTGGCCGCTCCGGGCGATCGCCCGCGCCCGTCATCCACAAGGTTCCCGATCAAGCAAGAATCCCTCGCCACAGGCGAGGGATTCTTGCGCGATCGGATACTACGAACCCAGGTAGGTCAGCACCCGGTGCATCAGGTCGGCCTTCTGGGCGGCGCTCCCGTACGCCTCGAACGGGAAGGCTAGGAACACCACCTTGTACGCGCCCTCGGCCACGCTGAGCGCGTCGGGGGCGGCCTTGTCGTCGGTGAACGCGGGCGCGGCCGGCGCCAGCGGTGTGATCTCGTCCTCGAACGTAGCGTTCAGCACCGAGTGATCGAGCGGCACCGCGCCGATGCCGTCACTCACCGGACTGCCGGTGACCCCGTGGACGTCCGTCGTGGCCTGGTCGTTCTGCCGCTCCGTGCCGTCCCAGTTGATGTGCAGGTAGTTGTGCACGAACGCGGTGGTGCCCGCCGCCTGGTCGAGAATGTCCTGGCCGGACATGAACAGCCGCCCGCCGCCGTTCAGGAAGTTCGCCAGCTCTGATTCGTACGGCGTGATCGGACCGGGGTAGGCGTTGCCCGTGAACCACACGACGTTCTTGTGCGCGTTCAGCAGCGACTGCGGGATGTTCGGATCAGCCGACAGGTCCCAGTAGCTGAACGGCGTGCCGTTCGCGGTCAGCGCGTCCTCGTAGTACTGCTGCACGTTCGGGCCGCCGAGGTCCTCGTCCACCACGAGCGTATCCACGGCCACGGCAATCGTGGTCAGCTTCGCGGTCGCGTTCACCGAGGAGTCGGCCGACGACGTCGCTGTGACCGTCGTGTCAGACGTCGCGCCGTCGGCGGCCGACGCGGGCACGCTGACCCTGATGCACACGTCGAGCGTGTCACCCGGCTGGACGGTCGGCGTCGTGGTCAGCGGCGTCGTGCATGTCCTGTCGTACGCGGTGGCCGGCCACGTCGTGCTCGACGTCATCGCGTAGGTATCGGGCATGTAGCCGTCGTTGGTCAGGTCGACGTGGTAGGACGCGTCGGTGCCGACGCGTGCCGCACCGGTCTGCTCGGCCGGCACCATCGTCACCTTGTGGGCCGGCGCGATCGGCACGGTGTGCGGGCTGCCCGTGGCGCTCGCGCCCTGGTCGGACTTGACGACGATGCCGTCGTCCACGATCGACGCAACGGCCGAGGCGAGGTTAGGCGAAATCCGCACCGAGTACGGCACCGAGACGCTGCCACCCGCCGGCACGCTCAGCCCATCCCATCGCACTGAGCCGCCGCCGTAGGTGCCGCCGCTGCCGACCGAGACGAAGGAGGTATTCGCCGGTATCGGCTCGCTGATCGTGACGCCTGTCGCCGCGGCGTTGCCGACGTTCTTGACGGTGATCGTGTAGTTGACGGTGCTGCCCGGGCCGACCGGCTTGCGGGCGTCAGACGACGACACGACCAGCCCCGGCGTCGAGGCGCCGGTGTCCAGCGTGTAGGCGCCGCGGCCGTGCGTGCCGGCCGCCAGCACTGCGTGCGAGGCGTCGTAGTCGAGTTGCCACACCGACACCTTCGGCATGCCGGTGCCCAGCCGCTTCCACGTGGTGCCGCCGTTGATCGAGACGAATGCGCCGACGTCGGTGCCGGCGTAAACGGTGCGGTTCGACGACGGGTCCATGACGATCGAGTTCACCGGGACGTCGGGCAGGCCGTTGGTGACGTCAGTCCAGGTGGCGCCGCCGTCGGTTGTCTTGAACACGTGCCCCGGGTTGCCTGGTGTCGCCGCGCCGAACCCGGAGTACGCGATGTACGCGATACGCCAGTTCGACCGGTCCACCGCGAACTGCGACACCGGACGCGCCGGCAGGCTCTGCGCGCCGACCTGATGCCAGTTCGGCGTCGCCGCGGTCACCGCGTCCGGGCTGACCGACACCACGCCGTCGTCGGTGCCGACGTACACACCGGCGCCGCCGTCGGCCGAGCCGATCGCGCTGATCAGGCAGCCGCGCGCCCCGTTCGGCGCTGCGCCTGGGCAGCCGGTCGTCAGGTCAGGGCTGATGACGTCCCAGTGCACGTCACCGGCCGAGGCCGTCTCGGCGTTGTTCGTGCGGTAGAGCCGGTAGGTGCCGAGGAACATCTGGTTCGGGTTGGCCCGGTTCTGAATCCACGGGATGTAGAACTCGGCGCGGTCCTGCAGGTTGATGCCGCCGTCGATGGACTCGTTGCCGAAGAACGTGTTCGCCTCCGACGGGTTGTAGCGGTACGGCGAGATGCCGAAGTAGGTACCGAACACGTAGGCCGGTACGCCGGGATTCACGGCGTTCGGAGTCGTCTGGTCGACGATCACCTGGCCGCCGTCGCCACTGGATTGGTCAAACCAGCGATTGTTGGCCAACGACTTGCGCATCGTGCCGTTGTCCTGAGTGCCGCCCCAGTACTGGCCGGGGATGTTGGGCACGGTGGCCATGCTGGTGAACTGCGCGATGCGCAAGCCCGTCGAGTGGACGAGCGCAGCGGTGGTCGGGTTCACCATTCCGTTGAGGTTCTCCCAGTCGGCGGCGGACAGTGGATCGGTGGCGCCGTTGCGGCCGCCCCCGGCGAACGACTGCCACACACCGCCGTCGTTGCCGATCGCCACGTGCTGGGTGTTGTTCGGCTGGAACGCGAAGGCGTGGAAGTCGGGGTGCAGGTCGTAGCCGATGTTCAGCCACGTCTGCCCGCCGTCCTTGGAGCGCCAGATGCCACCGGACTGCGGGGAGAAGTTGTAGCCGTAGGAACCCTCGACGTACACGATGTTGGGGTTGGTCGGGTCGGGCTTGACCTCGTTGTCGTAGAAGCACTGGGTGCCGCAGTAGTCGAGGATCGAGTTGGTGCGCGAGCCCGTCGGCAGCGTTGCCCAGGTGGCGCCGTCGTCGGTGGTCTTGTACACCTGCGAGCGGTGGTACTTGTCGGAAAGGTCGAAGTAGTCGAATCCGGTGTAGACGGTGGCGTGGTCCGCGCCGGCGGGGTGTGAGATGCCGAGCGAGAAGCGGGTGCCGCCCTCGAGGTAGTTGCCGGCCGGCAGGTTGCCCAGCGCGCTGGCCCAGGTCAAGCCGCCGTCGGTCGAGCGGTAGATGCCGTCGCCCCAGAAGGAGGCCCACAGCACGTTGAAGTGCTGCGGATCGGCGACCAGGTCCGTGGCGCCGTGCAGCTCGTCCGTGGTGCCCTTGCGCAGCGTCCAGTGCGCGCCGCCGTCGGTGGACTCCCACACGCCGAACGGCGTCTGCGACGGATGCGTCGTGCGCCGCACGCCTCCGCGCCCGCGCACCGTCGACAGATAGAGGTGGTCGGGGTTCGCGGGGTCGACCACGATGTCGGTGGACGACTGCCCGTCGAATATGTCGCCTGACACATTATTCCAGGTCAGGCCCCCGTCCGTGGACTTGTAGACGCCGTCGCCGTAGTAGCTGTCGCCGGACAGGGCGCCCTCACCGGAACCCATATAGACGATCTTGTCGTTGCTTGGTGCGATGGCCAGGGCGCCCACGGACTGCGTGTTCGCATCGGGGGTACGCGACGTCCACGTCTTGGTCGTCGCGTCATAGGTCCAAATACCGCCCTGCGCGGCGCCGAGGATGATCGTGCCGTCGTTGCGGATGGCCAGCGCGCCGATCCGCCCGGACACCGCCTCGAACGTGTTGGACGTGCGGGCGACCTGCACGATCGGGTCGGGTCCGACGCTCGCCCAGGTACCGCCGCGGGCAGCGCCGTTGGTCGAGTCGACCGCGATGCTGTTCGCCTGCGTGGAAGCCCGCGACCGCAGTGCCGCGGCCTGGTCCATGCTGATGCCGCCGTCGTCGCCGGCGAGCAGCCGGCTCCAGTAATAGGCGTCACGGAGCTTGTCGAAGCTCGCCTCGTCGTCACCGTTGTCGTGCTCCCCCTTCGGGGTGAGCAGCACAGGGGTGTCGTCGCCCGGCGGCGCCGCCGCGGAGGCAGGTACTACAGATACGACGAATGGCGTGAGGAGTGCAAGAACGGTAAGCAGACAGAGACGACTACGAGTCACGAAATACCCCCGATGAGGACGGAGAGTGCGCACTGCGTTCTTAGCTGTTCAACAGGCTGCGCACAAGGCACTGAAATGGCGTTGGCGCATTGATGCCACGCGCACATCTGGACGGACTACTACCGCGAGCCGGCGTGACGCGCGGCGGCCGGCCAGGAAGCGCGGATATGGTAGGAACCCCTGGGCAAATCCGCAGGTGCGCCATCCCTGTACCAACGGGTAGCCCAATTATCGCCAGGCGGCTCAACGCGGAGACCCCGCGTCGATGGCCCGACGAGAGGAGCGTCTGCGGTGCAAGCCGTTCCCCCCGAGCCGGACATGGTCCAGCTCCTGACCCCCGAGGGCGTGCGCGTCGAGCACCCCGACTATCCACTCGAGATCACCGACGACGAGATCCAGTCGCTGTACCGCGACCTCGTCCTCGTGCGCCGCGTCGACACCGAGGCGATCGCCCTGCAACGGCAGGGTGAGCTCGGCTTGTGGGCGTCGCTGCTCGGCCAGGAAGGCGCCCAGGTCGGTGCCGGGCGGGC
>DATFRC010000045.1:0-64602 GCA_035263725.1 Jatrophihabitantaceae bacterium
GACGACGGCGAGGAAATGGAGTACGGCCCCGGAGACTTCGCGATCATGGCACCCGGCCACGACGCGTGGATCGTCGGCGACGAGCCATGCGTGGTCATCGACTGGCAGGGCTTCGCCGACTACGCCAAACCAAATTTGTAACAGTACTTATATAAGTGCTGTTACAATTGCTCGCGTGGCTGACGACGAGACGGTAGATCCGACAGGCGAGAGCCGGTGGCGGCCGCTTCGGCTGTTGCTGGGCGAGATGGACGACGACATCGCGCGGCTGTACGACGAGAGCGGCATCGCAGGCCTGAAACCGAGCTACGTGATGGAGCTGCTCCGGCTCCATGCGCGCGGCCCGATGACGATCACCGAGCTGGCGGAGTCGGTGCAGCGGACGCATTCCGGGACGAGCCAGAAAGTGGCTGCGATGCGGGCAGCCGGGCTGGTGCGTACGTCGCCCGGCGCGGACGCGCGGAGCAAGAAGGTGGCCCTGACGGCCAAGGCGAATCGCGTCGCCGCTCGCCTGGCTGCGGAATGGCAGGCCACCGAGGCGAGCATCGCCGAGCTTGAGGCCGAGATCCCGTATCCGCTCAGCCGCGTGGTCACCGACATCCGAGCGGCGCTGCAACGCAAGAGCTTCCACGATCGCATCGCCGACAAGCTCGCCGCGGACCCCGCATGGCGGTGAGCCGAGCGCTCATCGACGTCACACCGCTTTCTGGTCCGGCGTTCCGGCGGCTGTGGATCGGCCGCTCCGTCTCGGGCGTGGGCAGCCAGATGGCGGTCGTCGCCGTGATGTTTCAGGTCTGGCAACGGACGCACAGCACGGTGTGGACCGGCGCGGTGGGCCTGGCCCAGGCAGTGCCGGTCATTGCACTGGGACTCTTCGCCGGGGCGCACGTCGACCGAGTGGATCGCCGGCGGCTCTACCTGATGACGACGACCGGCCAGGCGGCCTGCTCGCTGCTGCTGGCCGTCCAGGGCGTGTTCGGCCACGTACCGGTGATCGGCGTGCTGGCGCTCGTCGCCACGCAAGGCGGTTTCGGTGCGACCGGCGGACCGGCAGCGCGGACGTTTATCCCGCGACTGCTGCCGCCGGATCAGGTCGCTGCCGGGCTGGCCCTCGATCGGCTGGCCCTTCAGGCGTCGCTGCTGGTCGGACCGGCGCTGGGTGGCCTGACTATCGCCGCAGTCGGGGTCAGCGGTTGTTACCTGATCGACGCGGTCACCTTCGGGGTCGGCTGCTACGGCGCGTTCGGCCTGCCCCCGATGTCGCCGCAAGGCGGCACGGCGCGCCCCGGCGCCCGCGCAGTGCTCGACGGGCTGAGCTTCCTGATGCGCAGCGCGCCGGTGCGGGCGGCGCTGCTCACCGATCTCGCCACGACGGTGCTGTCATTTCCGATCAGCGTCTTCCCGCTGATCAACGCGGAGCGTTTCGGCAACAACCCACGCACGCTCGGCCTGTTCCTGACCGCGCTCGCGGTGGGTGGCACGATCGCATCGGTGTTCGCCGGGACGTTCACCCGAATACGTCGTCCCGGTACCGCGATGCTGCTCGGCTGCGCGACATGGGGGGTCGCGGTCGCCCTGTTGGGCGCGGTCCCCAATGCGTGGATCGGGCTGGCCCTGCTCGCGGTGGCCGGCGCGGCCGACACCGTCGCAGTCGTCTCGCGAAGCACGATCACCCAACTGTCCACTCCGGACGCGTTGCGCGGGCGGGTAGCCGCCGCCGAGCAGGCCGTCGGGCTGGCGGGACCGGATATCGGCAACCTGCGTGCCGGCCTGATCGCGCACGCCACATCCGGCGTCGCAGCGCTGGTCAGCGGCGGCCTGCTCTGCGCCGCTGCGGTCTCGGTGATCGCCGCCAGCACGCCGGCCTTGCGCCGGTTCACGCCAGCGACGCCGCCCGCCGAACTCGAACCGGCGATGTGAATTGAGCCGAAGCTGAGAGTCTGCCGCGCCCAGCGCCGGACCTTCGGTCCTCGCCGCCGATGATGAGTACTAGGCGCGATGGGAGGCATCGATGGACACGAACCCGCGTGTGCGTGCTATTACGCTGGGCGGACGGCCGCCGGCCGCCGTCCGAGCTAGGGGGACATTCGATGTCAGATAGTGCTGCTGCTGCCCTTACCCCGCCGAGCGAACTGACCCTCCAGGCGCCGGAACCGGTCAAGTCCGTCGAGCCGGCCAAGGCAGGCGGTATGGTGCCGATTCCCGCAGCGGCGCTGCCGGCGTTGGACCAGAAGGTCGCCGCCTACGTCGACTCGATCGTCACCCTGGACGTGCATTCGCCGGCGTTCACCGCCAAGGCCGACGACGTCCGCACGATGGGCAACGACGAGATCCGCGCCTCTGCGGAGACGTCCAACACCCTGCTGGCCTCACCGGTGCGTGCGATGCAAAAGAGCGGCGACACCGGCAAAGTCGCCACTACGCTGCTGGACCTGCGTCGCACGGTCGAGGACCTCGACCCGAAGCAGGCCACCGGCGCCAAGAAGCTGCTAGGCATGATCCCGTTCGGCGACAGGCTGCGCGACTACTTCCACAAGTACGAGAGTGCGCAGTCGCACATCGACGCCATCCTCAAGGCCTTGCTCGACGGGCAGGACGAGTTGCGCAAGGACAACGCGGCACTCGACCAGGAGAAGGTGCACCTCTGGGAGACCATGCAACGCCTGGCTCAGTACGCCTATGTGGCCGAGCATCTCGACAAGGCGCTGGAGGCGAAGATCGCCCAGCTCTCCGATGCGGAAAAGGCCAAGGTACTGCGCGACGATGTCCTCTACGCGGTGCGGCAGAAGCACCAGGACCTGCTCACCCAACTGGCCGTCGCGATCCAGGGCTATCTGGCGATCGACTTGGTCCGCAAGAACAACCTTGAGCTGATCAAGGGCGTCGACCGCGCCACCACGACGACCGTGTCGGCGTTGCGGACCGCGGTGATCGTGGCGCAGGCGCTGGCCAACCAGAAGCTGGTGCTCGATCAGATCACGGCGCTGAACACCACCACCGCGAACCTGATCGAGTCGACCTCGCAGTTGCTCGCCACCCAGGGCGTCGCGATCCAGAAGCAGTCGGCCGAGTCGACGATCGGCATCCAGTCGCTGCAGCGCTCGTTCGACAACGTCTACCAGGCGATGGATTCGATCGACACGTTCAAGGTCGCCGCGCTCGACTCGATGAAGCAGACGATCGGCACGCTGCAGGGCGAGATCGACAAGGCGCAGTCGTACGTCGCTCGGGTGCGCGTCAGCGACGGCAACCAGGCCGGCTCCAACGACCTCAACCTCTCGCTATAAGCGATGAGCGCTTGCGCGAAGAGCCCTGCCGGATTCGCCCAGGCGGGATGACCCAGTGTTTCGCTGGCTGGCACGGCTGTTCAGGCGGCAACCCGTCGCAGCGCCGCCTCCGTCCGAGGACGACGAGATCCTCGAGTCGCTGGATCGACTGCAGGCGGCCATCGTCGGCAAGGTGCCCAACATGGTGGTGGCCCGCGTCGACCGCGTCGCCGGTGTCGTCCGGGAGACCGTGCCACGGCTGGGCAACCTCGGACCCGGCAGCCTGACTGCACACACCGTGGTGCGCACCGCCACGTCCTACCTTCCCGAGGCGGTCAACGCCTACCTGCGCCTACCCCGCTCGTTCGCCGACCACCGTCCGGTCAGCAACGGCAAGACGTCGCTGACCGTGCTGTGCGACCAGCTCGACCTGCTCGGCTCAAAAATGGACGACGTCTTCGACGCGGTCTGCCGGGCCGACGCCGACGCCCTGATCGCGCACGGACGATTCCTCGCGGAGAAGTTCGGCTCCGGCGCGCTCGCCCTCGACCCCAGATCGCGATGACCAGCGTCGACGCCGTTCGCGCCGCGGTTGACGGCTTGGCGGCGGTCGGCGTCGCGGCCGGCGAGGCCGAATCGAGCGCGACCGCCGAGGCGGCAGCGCTCGCGGCGGCTGCAGCCGAACGCGCGCCCGGCGCGGCCACCGAATGGACGGCGGTCTTCGGCGGGCAGACGAGCGGGTTCCAGGCGGCCGCCCGCGCCGGGCAGGCGTTCACCACGCGGGCAACGCCGGTACTGGCCCGGCTCGTGGCGCGCAGCGATCCGCACGCGCCGGCATACGCGGCGGCGCTGGCCGAGCTGGCGTCGGCGGCCTGTTCGCTGGGCGAGCCGAGCCTGTCCGCAGTGGGCGCCGCCTCGGTGATCGCCGCGGCGCAGACCGCGGCCGCACCGCCGGCTGATCTTGGCCGCACGCCGTCAGATACCCCGCTGCTGGCGGCGCCGCAACCCGAGACGCCGCCGGTGCGGACGGTCGACGAGCTGCTCGCGGACCTTGATGCGCTCATCGGGCTCGATTCCGTCAAGACGGAGGTGCGCCACCAGGCCGAGGTGTTGCGCGTCGCCAAGCTGCGCGAGGCGTTTCAGCTGCGGGAGCCGGCGATCACCCGCCACCTCGTCTTCGTGGGCAACCCTGGTACGGGAAAGACGACGGTCGCCCGATTGGTCGCCGAGATCTACCGGGCACTGGGCGTGCTGTCGAAAGGCCAGCTCGTCGAGAGCGACCGCTCGTCGCTCGTCGCCGGATACGTCGGCCAGACCGCACTCAAGACGGCCGACGTGTGCGGCAAAGCAATCGGCGGCGCGCTGTTCATCGACGAGGCATACGGCCTCGCCGACGATCAGTTCGGCGACGAGGCGATCGAGACGCTGGTCAAGCAGATGGAGGACCACCGCGACGAACTCGTCGTGATTGTCGCGGGATACCCCGATCCCATGCAGGAGTTCATCGAGGCCAATCCGGGGCTGGCCAGCCGGTTCCGGCTCACGCTCACGTTCGACGACTACACCGACGAGCAGCTCGTCCAGATCTTCAGCAAGATCACGTCTGAGGCGGACTTCACGCCGACCGCCGAGGCTGTCGAGCGGCTGCGGCTGATCCTTACGCTCACCCCGCGCGACACCGGATTCGGCAACGCGCGGTTCGTGCGAAACCTGTTCGAGGCGGCAGTCGTTCGGCAGGCATGGCGGTTACGCGAGATCCACGACCCATCCGTTGCCCAACTGCGGGAATTGACCCCTGACGATATGGGCGCGTTACCGAGTACCGTGCATCCTCCGGGGGGAGGCACATGACGAGCACTCTTGCGGCCCCGCCGCAAACCCGCCAGGTGGTCGTGCGGGCCGCACGCAACGCGTTCGCCGGCACGCCGGGACGATTGCGGCTGGCCGGCATCGCCACCGTCCTCGCGTGCCTGGTGTTCGGCCTGTTCGCGTTCGTGGCTGCCACCACCCGGGCAAACGCGCTGGCGAACGCGCGCGCCGATGCAGCTCAGCTGGTCCGCGTGCAGAGCATCCGCACGAACCTGGTCTTCGCTGACGCGAATCTCACCAACGCCTTTCTGGTCGGCGGCCTCGAGCCGCCGAGTGCCCGGGCCGCGTACGAGCAGGGAATCGCCACCGCGTCGAAGACTCTGGCCGACGCCGCAAACGACAGCACCGCTGACGCCAAGGTTCTCGGGAACGTGAACCAAGTCATCACCCGCTACACCGGACTGGTCGAGTCGGCCCGCGCGAACAACCGGCTGGGCTACCCGCTGGGCGCGGCGTACCTGCGCCAGGCCACCAATCTGCTGCGCTCCGACGCCCTACCGCCGCTCGCCGCCCTCGGTCAGACCGAGCAGGCGCGCGTGAACCACGCCTACTCGGACAGCGCCGGCGCCACCGCGTGGCTGATAGCCGGCCTGGTCATCGCCTTGGTGGTGTTGCTCGTCACGCAAGTGTGGCTGAGCGTGCGAACGCGCCGGACGTTCAATCCGCCGCTGGTCATCGCCACGGCGCTGGTGCTCGTGATCGGCATCGCGGTGGCCGGCGTTCTCGCCTGGAGCCAGGGCAAGGCGAAGGACACGCGCGGCGGCGCATACTTCGCCACCCTAGGACTGGCGACCGCCCGCATCGACGCGTTCGACGCGAAGAGCGCGGAGAGCCTTGCCCTGATCGCCCGCGGCCAGGGACAGGCGTACAACGCCAGCTTCGACAATCTGTCGGCCAACGTGAGCGCTGTTCTCGATGACGCGGCCCGCCGGGGTGGTGCCGACGAAAAGGCCGCGCAGGAGCGGTTCCGCGACTACCTCGCCGTTCATGCCAGGGTCCGCGCCGCCGACGACGGCGGCCACTGGGACGACGCCGTCAAGCTCGCTACCGGCCAGGCCAACACCGTGTTCCAGAACTTCTCCGACGCATCGGGGACCGCGCTTGATCGGCGATCCGCGCAGCTACGGCGCAACCTCAGCAGCGCCCGTAGCCCACTGCCGGCGTTCGCGTGGATCGGGCTGATCGCCGGGGTCGCCGCGGCTATTGCCGCCGGTCTGGGCGTCGCGCCGAGGCTGCGGGAGTATCGATGAGACGGGTCATTCTGGGCGTGCTCGCCGCCGCGGTCCTGGTGGCCGGCTGCGGTGCGGGCAGCACGCCGCAGCTGCCGAGAGTCGCGCCGTCATCGTCCAGCCCGGCCCCGAGTTCGAGCGCGCCACCGGCGCCGGGCTGCGACGACAACATCTACAAGTCCCGCGTCGCGTCGTACGCGCCGGGCGCGTCGTGGGCGGACTCGGCCACTGTCGCGAAGATCAAGAGCCGTGGCGTCCTCAGGGCCGGCGTCGCAGCCGACAACCTGCTGTTCGGGCACCGCAACCCGATCACGGGCGTGATCGAGGGTTTCGACATCGACGTCGTCAACGAGGTGGCCAAGGCGATCTTCGGTACGGCGAGTGGCCATGTCGAGTACGTGGTGGAGAACTTCGCCCAGCGCATCCCCGACCTGCAATCAGGCAAGGTCGACATCGTCGCCGACATCATGACGATCAATTGCGCTCGATGGGGGCAGATCGCCTTCTCCACCGTGTACTTCCAGGCTGGCCAGCAGGTGCTGGTACGCAAGAACGCGCCCTACAAGAACATCGCGGACCTGAATGGCAGAAAGGTGTGCACCGCGAAGGGCTCGACCGGCAACGAGAACGTCAAGTCGCTGTACCCCCAAGTACGGCGCGTGATCGTCGACAACATCAGCGACTGCATGGTGCTGTTCCAGCAAGGTTCCGTCGAGGGCATCGTCTCGGACAACACGGTGCTGAACGGCTTCGCCGCGCAGGACCCTTACGCGCAGATCGTCGGCCCCAAGTTCACGAACGAGCCGTACGGGCTGGGTTTCAACAAGGCCAACGTCGACTTCGTGCGCTACGTCAATGCGTTGCTCGCGAAGTGGCTCGACCCCAAAGACGGGACGTGGGCGGCGATCTACCACAAGTGGCTGCCCGGTCCGCTGCCGAATCCGCCCTCCACGAACTTCGATCGGCCCCTGCCATGACCGTCGCGTTGGCCAGCCCGCCGACGCCGCCCGGGTCGTTGACGTCGCCGGCCCCGCCACGCGACGTGCTGCATTACCTCGACGAGTTGCGCCGCTGGCGCGACGACCTGCGAAGCGCTTTGGACGCGCTCGACCGACGCACGCAGGTGGCGTCCACCGCGGACGCCTTCACCGCGGACCTGACCCTGGCCCTGTCGCTCTCCGAATCGATCGGCCGGCGCACGGACGAGCTGATCACCACCTGGGACAGCGGCCGGGTCGGCGACAAGGAACTCGCCCACCTCGCCCAGCTGATGTGGGGACGGCTGCCCGACGCATTGGGCAACCCCTCGGCGTTCTCGCTCAGCGAGGCCACGACACTGGCCGCCGCCCTCGAGGCGCGCTTGGCGGCCCGGCTCGACGCCGACACGATCGCCGGATCCGGTGCCGCCGACCGGATCGCCCCCCTGCGCGAGACGTTGGTGCGCTGCCATGACCTCGCGACCACGCTCGAGCGCCGCGTCGACGAGGCGAACGCGCTGGCCGATCAGCTCGAGACGGCGCTGGCGTCGGACGGGAAGACGCTGGCCGCCGAGTTCGGCCGGATCGCCGATGCCGCCGAACTGCTCGAACGGGACCTGATCAAGGAGACGGCACTGCGCGCGTCCGTCAGCCGCGATGCCGCGACGCTCGGCGACCGAATCGCCCAGCTGACTACCACCGCCGCCGCGGTGCGCGAGACGGCACAGCGCTGCCGGGAGAAGATCGCCGACCCGCCCCGGCTTGGCGTTCCGGACGTCGAGGCGCTCGGGCCGGTTCCGCCAGTTCCGGACGGCGCGGACGTCCCCGGCTCGTGGACCGCCGCCCGCGCCGCACTCGACGCCTACCAGGCCCGGCTCCAGCAGGCGGCGGCCGCGCTCGCCGAGGCCGGGCGGCGCTTCGCCGCACCGCTCGCTGAGCGGGCCGAGCTGAGGGGCCTGGCTCAGGCGTACCGGGCCAAGGCCGCGGCGGCCGGGTTGATCGAGGACCCGGGGCTGGACGCGCAATTCACCGCCGCCCGCGCCGAGCTGTGGCGGGCGCCGTGCGATATTGCGGCGGCGCGCGGCTTGGTCGAGACGTACGGGCACGCCGTCCAGGTGGCGGTGGGCGCCATTCCGGCGACGGAACCCCAGGTGGAGACGCCATGAGGTGTACACAGCCTGGCTGTACAGGCGAGATCGAGGACGGCTACTGCAACGTCTGCGGCAGCCCGGTCGAAGCGCCGGCGGCGACCAGCGCCCCGAGCGCGACCAGCGGCCCGAGCGCGCGCAGCGGCACCACCCGCACGAGCAGCGCCGCGCGGCTGTCCAGCTCGCCCATCGGATCGGCCCGCGCGGGTGCTACCCGGCCGACCCGTCGCCTGGGCTCGACGCGTACCAGTTCGCAGCGCCTGGGTGCCGGCATCACGTCGGTGCCGCCGGCGCCGGTGCCGGACCCGCGTTCGGTGATCATGAAGGATCCGCAGGTCGCAGAGGACAGGCGGGTCTGCGCCAAGTGCGGCGCGCCCGTCGGGCGGTCCCGCGACGGCCAGCCCGGGCGTTCCCGTGGCTTCTGCCCCAAGTGCCGCACCGAATTCTCGTTCGAGCCGAAGCTGCACCCGGGCGACGTGGTGAGCGAGCAGTACGAGGTGCTGGGCGCGCTCGCACACGGTGGCCTCGGCTGGATCTACCTGGCCCGAGACCGCAATGTGTCCAACCGCCCCACGGTCCTGAAGGGCCTGCTCAATACCGGCGACTACGACGCCTACCAGGCCGCCGTCGCCGAGCGGCAGTTCCTGGCCGAGGTCCAGCATCCGCTGATCGTCAACATCTACAACTTCGCGTTGTACGAAAACGCCGGCTACACCGTCATGGAGTACGTCGGCGGCAGCTCGCTCAAGCAGTTGCTCAAGGCACGGATGGCCGCTGAGAACGGGAACTACAACCCGTTCCCACCCGATCAGGCCATCGCCTACATCGTCGAGATCCTGCCCGCGTTCGGCTACCTGCACAGCCAGGGGCTCCTGTACTGCGACTTCAAGCCGGACAACCTCATTCAGGCCGGCGACACGGTGAAGCTCATCGACCTCGGCGGTGTGCGCCGGGTCGACGATTACGACAGTGCGATCTACGGCACGGTCGGCTTCCAGGCGCCCGAGATCGCAACGGTGGGCCCGAGCGTGGCCAGCGACATCTTCACCATCGGCCGCACGCTCGCGGTGCTGCTGTTCGAGTTCCGCGGCTACCAGTCGACGTACGTCAAGAGCCTGCCGCCCGTCGACGAGGTACCCATCTTCCAGCGCTACGACTCGCTGTACCGGGTGCTCGCCAAGGCGACGGCCGAAAACCCGAACGACCGCTTTCAGTCGGCGGACGAGCTGCGCGACCAGTTGCTGGCCGTGCTGCGCGAGGTCGTCGCAGGCGACGGTCCGGGCGGGGCGGCCCGCCAGTCGACCCCTTCGGTCTTGTTCGGCGCGCCGGCCGCATCCGGCTCGACCTTGACGTGGGACGAGCTGCCGCAGCTGCATCCGGACCCGGCTGATCCCGCCGCAGCATGGCTCGCCAGCGTCTCGATCGACGACCCGGTGCAGCGGCTGACCGCGTTGGCCGACGCACCGTATGACAGCGTCGAGGTGCGCCTGGCCCAGGGGCGCGCCGCCATCGAGGCCGGCCAGTACGCGCTTGCCGACGCGACGATCGAGCAGATCCTCACCGCCGACCCGTGGGAGTGGCGAGCTGTGTGGCTCGCCGGCCTGGCCGCGCTCGCCCGCAACGACGCCACCGCTGCCACCACCGCGTTCAACACCGTGCTGAGCCAGGTGCCCGGCGAACTCGCCCCGAAGCTGGCGCTCGGCTTGGCCTGCGAACTGAGCGGTGAACGCGAGCTGGCTCAGGGCTTGTACCGCATCTGCACGGCAGTCGACGCGAACTACGTCGCGCCGGCGGCGTTTGGGCTGGCCCGGACGGCGCTCGCAACTGGCGACGTCGACGGCGCGCTCGCCGCGCTCGATCTCATCGGACCGACCAGCGGCGCATACGTCACGGCCCGGCGCACCCGTGCCGACATCCTGGCCGATAGCGACAAGGGGCTGCCGGCGCTGGCCGACGCGGCCGCCACGATCGAGGCGGTGCCGGTCGACCCGCGCGAACGCCACCTGCTCGTCGCAAAGGTGCTGACGCGGGCGCTCGATCACGTCCAGCGGTCCGGCGCTGAGCCGCAGACGAAGGTCGCCGGCGTACCGGCCACCGAACCGGAGCTTCGAGCCGGCGCCGAGCAGGCGCTTCGCCGGCTCGCCGCGCTCACGTCGGATCGGGCCGAACGCATCCGGCTCGTCGACGCGGCCAATGCCGTCCGTCCCCGGACCCTCGTATGACGTGTCCCGGCTGTGGCGCGGCCGTAGCCGCCGACTTCGCGTTCTGCGAGAACTGCGGGGCGACCCTGACTCCCTCCGAAGCCAGCGCCCCAGCGCCCGCACGCGACCTTTCTGCGCGCACGCACATGATCAGCCTGCACGCCGAGCCGGACACTCCGCCGGTCCCGCTGTGCGCTGAGTGCGGGGGCGCCGTCGGCGACGACGGCTGGTGCACGGTGTGCGGCGTGCGGGCCTCCAACGGACGCGAGCATGTCACCGAGCAGCCCGCCCCGACCGTTGCAGCCGTCAGCGACCGGGGCCGCATCCACCGCCGCAACGAGGACGCCTTCGCCGTAGCGGCACACGGCGGCTGGACCGCGTTGGTCGTATGCGACGGAGTCACTACTGCTGCCAACAGCGACGCCGCCGCCTACGCCGCCGCACGCGCCGCCCGAGACCTGCTGGCCGCGGCCGAGCGCCCGAACGGGTCTTCGGACGAGCGGCTGCAGCACTGGTCACTGCAGGCCAAAGCTGCCGCGCTGGCGGCCGACGAGGCCGCCGCAGCCGCTGGCCCCAACGACGACCCCAGCCCGCCGTCGTGCACGTTCGTCGCCGCGATCGCCGACGGTGCGGCGATCGTCACGGCCAATGTGGGCGATAGCCGCGCCTACTGGTTGCCTGATGACGGCTCGGCCGAGCAACTCACCGTCGACGACTCGTGGGCCACCGAGCAGATCAAGGCGGGCGTCCCGCGCCACGTCGCCGAGGCCGACCCCAAGGCGCACGCCATCACGAGATGGCTGGGCATCGACTCGCCCGGCGTCGACGCCACGACCGCGACGACGATCGCGACCGGGCCGGGCTGGCTGCTCGTCTGCAGCGACGGGTTATGGAACTACTGCTCGGACGCGGCCACCCTTCGATCGCTTCTGGACAAGCAGCCGTCCGAGCCACTGGCCCGCGCCGAGGCACTCGTCGAGTGGGCCAACCAGCAAGGCGGCCGCGACAACATCACCGTTACCATCGCCCGGATTGGAGACAGCTCCTGATGGCCGACTGGACCGCGCAGGTCTTCCAGAACGAGTACCTGCCCGAGGGCGCGACCGACATCCACGCGATCGTCACGGTGACCTCGCACGGCACCGGGCATGCCGGTGAGAGTGGCGGGGCCGCGGAGGCGATCATCATCGACTGCTCGGGCTCGATGGGCGCGCCGCAGAGCAAGATCATCGCCGCGCGCCAGGCAGCAGCGGCGGCAATAGACGAGATCGCCGACGAGACGTGGTTCGCCGTCATCGCCGGTGTGGGACTGGCCCAGCCGGTCTACCCGGCGTCCGGCATGGTCCAGGCCGACGGACGCACCCGAGCGGTTGCGAAGGACGCGGTCAGTCGCCTGACGCCCCAGGGGGGCACCGCGATCGGGCAGTGGCTGCTCACGGCGTACGAGCACTTCCAGGCGGCGCCTGCCACGCAGCGCCACGCAATCCTGCTCACCGACGGCAAGAACGAGGGCGAGACGGCGAAGCGGCTGCGGACGGCAGTGGAGACCGTCACCGGAGAGTTCCAGTGCGACTGCCGCGGGGTGGGCGCCGACTGGGACGTGGGCGAGCTGCGTGGCATCGCGTCCGCCCTGCTCGGCACCGTCGACCTGATCGCCGACCCCCGCGACATGGCCGCCGACTTCCAGGCGATGATGCAGACGGCGATGGGCCGCGGGGTGGCCGACGCCAAGCTCAAGGTGTGGGCGCCACAGGGCGCAGAACTGCTGTTCGTGCGTCAGGTCGCGCCCACCATCGAAGATCTCACCGACCGGCGGGTGAACGTCACCCCGCTCATCACCGAGTACCCGACCGGCGCCTGGGGCGACGAGTCGCGCGACTATCACGTTGCCGTCCGGGTGCAAGCCAAGCCGATCGGCGCCGAGCAGCTCGTCGCCCGGGTGCAGATCGAGGTCGCCGGGCAGGTCGTCACGCAGGCCCTGGTCAAGGCGCTGTGGTCCGACCAGACGGAGCTGACGACTCGCATCAACCCCGCTGTCGCCCATTACACGGGGCAGGCCGAACTCGCCGAGGTCATCCAAGAGGGCCTGGCGGCCAAGGCCGCGGGCGACACCGACACGGCGACGTTCAAGCTCGGCCGCGCCGCGCAGCTCGCCGCGGAGACCGGCAACGAGGAAGCGACACAGCGCCTCGCGAAGGTCGTCGACATCGAGGACGCCGGCACCGGCACGGTCCGCCTGAAGCGGGACGCCTCGAAACTGGACGAGATGGCCCTGGACACCAGCTCGACGAAGACCTCGCGGGTTCGCCCGTCATGACGAGCACGTGCCCGCAGGGGCACACGTCTGCAACGGACGATTTCTGCGACGTGTGCGGCACCCCCATCGAGCCCGGGACCAGCGCCGCGCTCGACCCGGCACCGACGGTGCGCTCGGAGCCCACGCCTGCCCCGGCACCCGTGCCGGCAAGGCCGGTAGCCCCAGCCGTCGGCACACCCACGACGTGCCCGAACTGCCAGGCGAGCAACGCTGCCGACGCCCTGTTCTGCGAGGACTGCGGCTACGACTTCGCCACCGGACAGCTGCCGCCGCCGCCGGAGCACATCGACCCGGTCTCCGGTCGGCTTACGCCGTCTGCGCCGACGCCGTCTCCGACGTCGTCCCTGACGTTGGATGGTCCCACCTGGGTGGCGGAGGTGTGGGTCGACCCGGACTGGTTCAGCTACCAGCAAGCGGCCGGCACCTGCCCGACCAGTGGCGTACCTACCGTCGTCCAGCTACGCGGCGGCGTACAGCTGATCGGGCGCCGGTCTCGCAGCCGCAACATCAACCCCGAGGTCGACTGCAGCGGTGACGGCGCCATCTCGCACCGGCACGCCGAGCTGAGCCTGACCGGTGAGCGCTGGTCGGTGCGTGACCTGGGCTCCACGAACGGCACCTTTGTGGGCGCGCCAGGTGCCTACCCCGACCAGCAGCTGCCGCCACAGCACTGGCGGGAGTTGGCTGATGATGAGCGGATCTACCTCGGCGCCTGGACGCGGATCGTCGTCCGCAAGGCCACCGACGCCGAGAAGGCTGCCCCCTGACCACCTGGTAGGCGTGGGGGCAGCTCACTTGCGGGGTCAGCCCTGCCGGGCCGACCAGCGCGGGTGTTTCTTGTTGATGACGAACAGCCGCCCGCGGCGGCGTACCACGATCGCTCCGTCCTTCGCGGCCAGCGATCGCAGCGAGTTGCGCTTCTTCATGAGAGTCCTCTCGCAGCGGTTCGGATAGGGGAGTCCGCGGTCAGCGCGCCTCGCGGAACTCGACGTGCCGGCGCACGGCCGGGTCGTACTTGCGCAGCACGAGCCGGTCCGGGTCGTTGCGCCGGCTCTTGGTCGTCACGTACGCATAGCCGGTGCGCGCGCTGCTCACCAGGCGGACGATGGCTCGGGCGTCCCTGGAACGGGCCATAGTGGTTCTCCCTCGGCACTAGTCGGGAACGGTTACCACTATCAACCACAGTCGAGGGATTGATGTTCCATCAAGGTCCGACGATCACCGTATGTACCCGGTGGCGCGGTCAGTCGGTGAGCACCCGGAAGGCTAGGCGGCGGTTGCCGCCGTGGGCCTGGACGAGGGCGATCCACAACGGCAGTACGCCGTCGACGACGTCCTGCTTGCCCTCTCCGAGATAGGCAGGCCGCAGTCCGACGTCGGAGATGAGCTGGGCGACAGTCGCCTCGTCGGCGGCGGGTGCAGAGTAGAACAGGTCGGCGGGCGTCCCGTCGAACAGCGGGTCCGCGAAGTTCTCCCAGCCCAGAGTGTTGAACGCGCGGGCGTAGCGCGCGGCTGGCGCAGCTTCCGCGACCTGCCTGGCAGCGTTGGCCTCAGCACCGCCGATCTGATTGGTCGCGTCGATGACGAGCTTGCCGTCGATGGCGGCGGCGTTGCCGGCGAGCAACTCGCCGACCGATCGGGCCGGCACCGCCAGCAGGACCACATCAGCACCGGCAAGGGCATCGGGAATGCCGGCCACGGCGGCCTCGGTGTCGCCAGAGGCGTCGTCCGATGCCGGATGGCGTGACCCGAACGTGACGACGTGCCCCGACCGCGACCACGCCCGTCCGATCGTGCCGCCGATCTTGCCGGTACCGATCACCGCGATTCGCATGCGTGTCTCCTGAGGCGTGGCGTGACTAGGGAATTACCCGCACAGCCGCGGCCGGCCCTAGTTCCGTGGCTAGCCGAGCCGGGTAGTAGTCGTCGGTCAGGTAGGGCCGCAGCAGGTTCAGGTAGTACGGGCTGGACGGCAGGGCACTCGTGCCGCCGGGCAGTGCCGACTCGGCGACGATGTGGCCCGGGCGCATCTCGGCGACGAACCGCCGCGCCGGTCCGCTGTCGAACATGAACCCGTCGGGGCTGGACGCGCGCACGTCATGGCTAGCCGCGTCCACCGTCTCGAAGCCGCCGTCCACCGGGATCCCGGAGAGCCCCACCAGCGGTTGTGGGAACTGCCCGAACGCCGGCGGCACGCTGAACGGCCCGCCCAGCGGATGTTGCAACACGAGCCGGTGCAGCAGGCCCCACCGGTAATCGCCCAACTGCGTCGACCCGTGGAATGCGGCATCGAACGCCGGCCCGGCGAGCAGGTCCAATCCGGCAGCAAGGCTGTGCAATAGCAGGTAGTCGCGCGCTGCAGCCGGATCGCTGATGCCGGGCACCGCGAAGAAGTTCACGCCCGAGGCTCCTACGCCCTGGGTAGCGGGGAACGTATCGAGCAGGTGCCGCAGCCCGGTTAGTGCCTCGGCGCCGTCGGGCTTGGGCAGTGCGCCCAGCGGCGCGTCGATGATGCCGGCGACGGCCTGTGAGCGCCATATCGCGTACAGGGTCGCCGCAACGCTGTTGGCGATCTCTGTGGGAGACGGGGCGGAGAGCACGCCGTTGCGGTCCGTGGCGTCGTACCCCTCGGGGATGCCGGTCGGCGTGGTGAAGTTCCACGCCGACAAGCGGTGCACGGCTTCGGCCACCCGGGAATCAGCCGCCAGCGCCGCTAGTTGCGGCACGGCGCTCGACCTGGCGTTGTCGAACGCGCGGATCAGCCACGGCACGAAGTACTCGGCGTCGAGCAGCGTGGTGTCGGCTTGCATCGCCTCGATGTCCGCCATCGAGATCTTGTGACCGCTGCTCAGTCGATTGCGGATCATCTCTGTGATCCGTCCGGCCCGGAAACCGTCGTAGCCGGCATTCAGGTAGAAGATGCCCCCGCCCGGGCGTAGCTGGTTCAGCGGATCGTTGTCGAGCACGGTTCCCGCCGGGTCGTTGTTGGCGTTGACGAACCAGCCGGCCGGCGGGTTCACCACGTGCGGCATCTCGGCCGCGGGGTAGATCTCGTACGGGATCGCCTGATTCGGCTGGGGGTGCTGCACCGGCAGCCACTCGTTGCCGCCCTGCCCGTTGCGGATGAACCACGGCGGCAACCCGGCAACGGTGCCGGCTTGGAGGTCCTCGCGCACCGGCATCTCGGCGCTGGTGAAGTAGGCGATGTTCCCGCGCGTGTCGGCATACGCCCAGTTCTGTGAACCGACGGCGAAGAATGAAAGTCCGCGCCGGAAGTCGTCGAGGCCGCGCGCCCGGTCCCACATGAGGAACGTTTCCAGCTCGAACGTGGGGCTGAATCCGGTGTACTGCACGCTAAGCCCTGCGCCGTGGGCCAGATCCAGCTCCACGATCGGGCCTTGGTTTCGGCGCGGCACGATTAGGGTTGCCGGCGGCACGCCGTCCGCCGCCGTCGCGGTCGCCTGCGCGCCGCCGCTGTTGTAGCGGAACGTCTCCGGGATCGGCACGACATGCTCGAGGCTGCCCTCGTACACAGTGGACAGTCCGCTCGGTGAGGTCGCGTCGGGCACGATCTTCTCCTGGTACGTGTCCGTGACGTCCATAGGGTTCGTGGTAGCGCCCCAGGCAATGAAGCGGTTGTGCCCGATGATGACGCCGGGCGTGCCGGCGAATCCCTCGCCCTCGACGTCCATGCCCGGCGCTCGTAGCCCGATCGGGTAGAACGTGGACGGTTCGCCGAGGGAGAGGTGCGGGTCGTTGGCCACGATCGGGTGGCCGTCCACCGCGTTGCGGCCGGCCACCGCCCACTCGTTGGATCCTTGGTTGCCGTTCGCCCGTTCGGCCTGCGTGAACAGGGGATTCCCGGCGATCTTGGCCGCGTACGCCTTGCCGAGCCGCGCCGATTCGGCCAGCCGGGTAACGTCCGCCGCTGCTAGGCGCAGGTCGTGCGCCGGCCCCGGGCCCGTCGCGTCCGGAACGGTGGACGCGCTGCTGAACGGCTGTGAGCGCATCACGTCCTGGCTGAACAGCGCCACGCCCTTCGCCGGCCCCAGCGCGCTGATGTACGCCTCGAGTTGCAGAGTCGGGTCGATGTCCAGGTCAAAGGACAACTCGAAGCTGATCGCCTTGCCGACGGTAAGTGAATCCACCGGGGTCCACGGCGCCACCGCGTTCAAGTTCAGGGCGGCGTATTCCGGAGGCAGAGGGTGGCTCGCCGTATAGGCGTTCACCCCGTCCGAGTAGGCCTGAAGTGTCGCCTTGAGGTCCGCCGGGGCTGCCGCCCAGGTGCGCTCAGCCGCCCGCCGCAGGCCGATCGTGCGGGCCTGTACGTCCGACGACAGCGCGGCCTTGCCGAGCAACTCGGCGAGCGTGCCGCTCGGCTCGCGGCGGTTCACGTCCATCTGGAACAGCCGGTCGCGGGCGTGCACCCAGCCGTTCAAGAAGAAGACGTCGTGTAGCGACGACGCACTGACATGCGTGATCCCGTCGCTGTCGACGGTGAGGCTCCCCGGGTAAGCGAGTCCGGCGATGTGAACCGCCTGCGGGGCCGGGTTCGCGGGCGGACTGGTCGTCACCAGGCAGGCGGCCGACACAGCCGCAACAGCGACAACAATCGACAACCGGCGCATCGTTGCCTCCCGGTCCGGGCTGCCGCCCAGCTCGAAGTCGCAATAGGACACTTCGTCCTACCGCACCAGCTCAAGGACAGCAATGAACGACGCGATCCCAGCCGACGAGCAGACCGAAATCAGCGACGAGCAGTTCCGGCAGCTGCTGGCCACCGTCAAGGCCTATACCGCCGTCATCCTCCATCCGGGCCCGAACCGCAACGCGGAGGTCGCCGACGCGATCATCGACCAGCACGGCATGCGCAATGCCCGGATGCATCTTGACGGGACGCTACCGATCGTCTGCCCCACGGCGGATGCGAGCGAATTCAGCGGCCTCGGCATCTTCAACGGCACTCCGGAGGAGGTCACCGCGATCATGGACGCCGACCCGGCCGTGCAAGCGGGCGTGCTCACCTACGAGCTACATCCGGTCCGCAGCTTCCCTGGCAGCAGCCTTCCCGGCTAACGCCGCCGAGCTCGTCGCTGGTGCGCGTCTCGTTGCCAACGGATCGGGTCGGCCGCCCCGCACCCGGGCCGCGACCAGTGCCATCACCGCAGCGCCGCCGGCCAGCACGGCAATGCTGGTGAGGGCGATCGGCAGACTCGTGCTGTCGGCGAGAAAGCCGATGAGCGGTGGCCCGGCCAGGAAGCCGCCGTAGCCGATCGTGGACGCCATGGCGACGCCCTGCGCACCTCCCAGCGCGCCCGCCTCGCCGACCGCAGCCGGAAAGACGTTGGCAAGCCCCAGGCCCACCAGCCCGAAGCCGGCGACCGTGAGCGGCAACTCGGGCGCGAGCGCAGCGAGAAGCATGCCGCAACCCGCGGTCAGGCCGCCTATCGCAAGCAGTCGCGTCTGCCCGAGGCGGGTGGTCGTCCAGGTACCGGACAGCCGCCCGACGAGCATCGCGACGGAGAAGCTCGCATAGCCGACAGCTGCCGTCCCCGCATTGGTGTGCAGGTCATTGCGCAGGTGCAAGGCACCCCAATCCGCCAGCGCACCCTCTCCGTACGCGGTGCACAGGGCGATCACCCCGAACAGTAGAACGACCGGCTGCAGCGAACCGCCGGGCGGCTCTGCGACAACGACATCGGAGTGATGGATGTCGCCACGCGCGCGCAACAATCCAGGTGCCAGCAAGGCGGTCACCACCAGGCCCAGCACACCTATCAGGGACAGGTGCCAGGCTGGGCTCAACGCGGAGGCGATCGCCCCGCCGGTGACTGCCCCGAGCAGCCCGCCGAGGCTGTAGGCGGCGTGGAAGCCGGGCATGATCGGCCGTCCGACCGCGGCGATGACATCGACAGCGACGCTGTTCATCGCCACGTTCAGCCCGCCGTACCCGATGCCGAAGACGAACAACGTCGCGGCGAGCATCGGCACGGAGCGGGCCAGCGCCGGCAACATCACTGCCAGCGACAGCGTGATAGCCATCACTACTGACATTCGCTCGGCACCGAAGATGCGGCACAGCCGGCCGGTCACGCTCATCGTCAGCACGGCGCCGGCGGACACACCGAGCAGGGCCAGCCCGAGGCTGCCGGCTGAGGCGCCGACCTGCGCCTTGATGTCCGGCACGCGAACGATCCAGTTCGCGAACACCAAGCCGTCGAACACGAAGAATGCGGTGATGAGCACGCGAGCCCGGAGCCCGGCGCGTCCTCTCAGGTGGATGAGCCGCATGTGGTGGTCAAGCTTACGGTGCCTACGGATTCTTCCCCGCCTGCGCTGCGCTATTGGGCACGAGACTGTATCCGGACGGTGCGGGCGGCCTCCTCAGCGGTACCAAACCAAACGCTTCGGGGGTCACCATGAACGCACGCCTACTCGCTGCTGCGGCTGCCGTCAGCCTCGGCGCGGGCATCGGCATCACCGTCGCAACAGGGCAGGCCGCCGCGACGACGCCCACCTGCATCGCATCCCAGCTACAGCCGCACTACGACGGGCAACAGGGAGCGGCGGGCACCACCTACGACTTGTGGCACTTCGTCAACGTAGGCGGGACCTGCCAGACGATCGGTTTCGTCGGCGCGCACAACTACGGCTCGGACGGCCGCCCGCTGCCGACCACCGTTCACTGGGTGGGCACCAAGCACACCGTCGTCGTCGGGCACGGGCAGAGCGCGCACTGGCGGTTCTCGTTCCTGCAGCCGTCGATCCTCAACTGCACGCCCGAGGCGGCGACGAACATGATCGTCACGCCGCCGAACAACACCGTTCCGGTCCTCGCCGGTCGTGGAGAGAAGTCCTGTAACGGCGTCTTTACAGCCTCGCCCCTTGAGTTCGGTGTCTGACCGGAGCCGAATCACTCAGCGCGCCAGCGCCGTTGTCAGCCGGCGGGCCCCCGCTACGAGAATCGGCGCGTAGCGCTGGCCGGGGGCCCGGCCGAGCCGCTCGATCGGCCCGGAGATCGAGATCGCCGCGATCACCTCGCCCTTCTCGGGTGCGCGCACGGGCGCGGACACCGAGGCGACGCCCGCCTCGCGCTGCGCAACCGACTGTGCCCAGCCCCGTCGGCGCACCTCGGCAAGTACCCGTTCGCTGAAGGTGGCGCTGGGCAGCAGGTCGGCAAGCGTTGTCTCGTCCAGCCATGCGCAAAGCACCTGCGCGCCGGATCCGGCGGTGAGTGGTAGCCGGGCGCCTAGCGGCACCGTGGTGCGCAGGCCGGACGTCCGCTCGGCGGCCGCGATGCAGACGCGCACATCGCCGTCGCGTCGGTACAGCTGTGCGCTCTCGCCCGACTCGTCGCGCACCCAGGCGAGCACTGCACCGGCGGCGGCGACGAGGGGATCCGGCAGCGCCGCGGCGAGTTCGCCCAGCCGCGGTCCTAGCACGAACCGTCCATCTCCGTCGCGCGAGAGAAGGTGGTGGACCTCGAGGGCGACTGCGAGGCGATGCGCGGTCGCCCGCGGCAAACCCGTCGCGTCCACGAGTTCGCTCAGCGTCACCGGAGCATGGGCCGTCGCGTCGAGGATGGCCACCGCTTTGTCAATTACGCCGATGCCGCTATGCTGTCTCACGAAGCGATATTAAGGTCTCATATTCTGGGATGGCAAGACGATGGGCAAGACGCTCGCCGAGAAGCTCTGGGACAGCCACGTCGTGCGCAGCGCCGAGGGCGTTCCCGATCTGCTCTACATCGACATGCACCTTGTGCACGAGGTGACCAGTCCGCAAGCGTTCGAGGGGCTGCGCCTCGCGGGGCGAACGGTACGCCGGCCCGATCTCACGCTCGCCAC
The DNA here is from genome assembly GCA_035263725.1 of Jatrophihabitantaceae bacterium. GTDB lineage: Bacteria > Actinomycetota > Actinomycetes > Mycobacteriales > Jatrophihabitantaceae > DASXRA01. The sequence continues at coordinate 20,855 of DATFRC010000045.1, forward strand.
CGAGGACCACAACGTCCCGACCGAACGCGTCGAGCTGCCGATCGCCGATCCGGTCTCCAGAACCCAGGTCGAGACGCTCCGTAAGAACTGCGCCGAGTTCGGCGTGCGGCTCTACCCGATGGGCAACCTGGAGCAGGGCATAGTGCACGTGATCGGCCCGCAGCTCGGCATCACCCAGCCGGGCATGACGATCGTCTGCGGTGACTCACACACCTCGACGCACGGCGCATTCGGTGCGCTTGCCTTCGGCATCGGCACCTCGCAGGTCGAGCACGTGCTGGCCAGCCAGACGTTGCCGATGGACCGTCCCAAGACGATGGCCGTCACGGTCGACGGGGACCTGCCCGAGGGGGTCACCCCGAAAGACGTCATCCTCGCGGTGATCGCCAAGACGGGTACGGGCGGCGGACAGGGCTACATGGTCGAGTATCGCGGCACGACCTTCGAGCAGATGTCCATGGAAGGCCGCATGACCGTCTGCAACATGAGCATCGAATGGGGCGCCCGCGCGGGCATGGTCGCCCCTGACGAGACGACCTTCGCGTACCTGAAGGGACGCCCGCACGCACCGAGCGGTCCCGAGTGGGACCAGGCGGTCGCGTACTGGCGCAGTCTGCGTACCGACGACGATGCGGTTTTCGACGCCGAGGTCAGTCTCGACGCGACGACGCTGACCCCGTTCGTCACGTGGGGCACCAATCCGGGCCAGGGTGCGCCGCTTTCCGGATCTGTGCCTGACCCGGCAGCGTTCGACGACGAGTCCGACCGAGTGGCCGCCGAGAATGCTCTGGCGTACATGGGGCTGTCGGCCGGAACCCGGCTACGTGACATCGAGGTCGATACAGTGTTCGTCGGCTCCTGCACGAACGGCCGCATCGAGGATCTCCGCGCCGTGGCCGGGGTGATCAAGGGCCGGCGCGTCGCCGACGGGGTCCGGATGCTCGTCGTGCCGGGCTCGATGCGGGTGCGCGCACAGGCCGAGGCGGAGGGCCTCGACGCCATCTTCGCCGCGGCCGGCGCCGAGTGGCGAAGCGCCGGATGTTCCATGTGTCTCGGCATGAACCCCGACCAGCTGGCCCCGGGCGAGCGCAGCGCCTCCACGTCGAATCGCAACTTCGAGGGCCGACAGGGCAAAGGCGGCCGCACCCACCTCGTCTCGCCGCTCGTCGCGGCGGCTACCGCCGTGACCGGCCACCTCGCCAGTCCCGCCGACCTCTAACCCAGGCCCTCCACCGAGTTGTCCGTGCTCCGCGGCGCCGGAGCGCCGCGACGCACAGACAAGTCGCAAAGGAAGTGACTATCGCTATGGACAAGTTCACCGTCCACACCGGCCAGGCCATGCCACTGCGGCGCAGCAACGTCGACACCGACCAGATCATCCCTGCGGTGTACCTCAAGCGCGTGAGCCGAACCGGCTTCGAGGACGGGTTGTTCGCCGCGTGGCGCGCCAACGAACCGGACTTCGTGCTCAACCAGGATCGCTTCGCCAGAGCGACGATCCTGGTGGCCGGCCCCGACTTCGGCATCGGCTCATCGCGCGAGCACGCGGTATGGGCGCTGCTGGACTACGGCTTCAAGGCGGTGATCTCACCGCGCTTCGGCGACATCTTCCGCGGCAACGCCCTCAAGGCCGGCCTGCTGGCCGTCGTACTCGACGAGAAGATCGTGCAACGCCTCTGGGACGACATCGGCGACGACCCGACTACGCCGGTCACCGTCGATCTCGTCGAGCGACAGGTCCGCTGGCACGGCGAGGTGCACGCCTTCGAGTTGGACGACTACACGCGCTGGCGGCTGCTCGAGGGGCTCGACGACATCGGTCTTACGCTCCAACACAGCGACGACATCGCGGCGTACGAGGCCCAGCGCAAGCCTTGGCTGCCCGCCACGGCGAATTCCCTTACGTAGTAGGGACATTTTCGGCGTTCGACTCGCCTCGGTGGTGTGGCGGCAATGTGATCGCTGCTGCTAACCTGAGAAATGTCTTGCGACACAAGCGGATTAGGCTTGACGTAGCAGTTCCACGCTTTACCGTTGCGGGCGAGTCGGCCATACAGGCCGAGCCGATGTCCAAGGGGGACACGTTGCCAAACAAGGCTCAGTTCATCGAGTTGGTCGCCAACCGGCTCGACGGAGACAAGAAGCGCGCACAGCAGGCTGTTGACGCCGTCATCGACGAGGTGCAGACGCAGGTGGCGCGAGGAGAGCGGGTCGTGCTGACCGGCTTCGGCATCTTCGAGAAGCGCATTCGGGGTGCTCGCATCGCACGCAACCCCGCGACCGGCGCGCAGGTACGGGTCAAGAAGACCGCAGTCCCCGCGTTCCGTGCCGGGGCGGAGTTCAAGGCCGTCACCAGTGGCGCCAAGAAGATGGCGAAAGTTCCGGTGAAGAAGGCTTCCGCGGCAAAGAAGACGGCGGCCAAGGCGCCGGCCACCAAGGCGGCCGCGAAGAAAGCCCCCGCGAAGAAGGCCACGGCCAAGGCACCCGCCAAGAAGGCGGCAAGGAAGACCACACGGTAAGACGATTCAGAGCGGGGCGTTGTCGTAGTAGTCGGCGCTGACGACGGCGCCGTCGGCGAACGACAACACCCACGCCGCTCCCTTGCGCGCCCGAGTATCTTCAAGGCCCGTGAGGTCGGTCACCAGCCCGGGCACGGCAATGCCTTGGCTGCACACCACCGCGGCCGGCAGCGACTTCGCCAGCGCGAGCAGCTCATTGCGCGTCGCCTCCGGGTCGTCGAGGTAGGACTCGTCGGAGAACGCCGGGCTGATCGCGAGGTCCATGCCGGTGGCCACGGCAAATGGTTCGAGGGTCTGCACGCACCGCACCCGGTCGGCCGACACGACACTGACCGGGGTGAACGCCGAGAGGAACGCGGGTAGCTCGCGCGCCTGGAGGCGCCCCGCCTTGTCGAGCGGGCGCAGCCGGTCGTCGCCTTGCCATTGCGTGCGCCGGCCGGCCTTCGCGTGCCTCAGCAGCACGATCACCGACTGCGGCACGGGCCTCGCCGCGAACGCGTCCAACACGGACCGGTCGACGTCGTGGGTCAGCGTGGTACGCGCCTCGGGGAGCGGCAGCCAGCGCAGGTCGTCTACCTCGGAGTTTCGCGTGAACTCGCCGGACCGGTAGCGCATCGCCCAGAACTGCACTGTCTTGGGCACGTCGTCGACAAGGTAGGCCGTCTCGATCAGCCGGCGGGTTGCCGCAACGACGGCGCCTGTCTCCTCGTGCACCTCCCGTACCGCCGCCGAGAGACGGCTCTCACCGTGGTTGAGCTTGCCCTTGGGCAGCGACCAGTCGTCGTAGCGGTCACGGTGTATCACCGCGATGCGCAGCGGCCCGCCGTCGTCGCGCCATACGACGCCCCCTGCCGCGCGGATGGTGGGCTCCACCACCTATTCTCCGCGCCCGCCCAGTCGCTTCATCAACCGTTCTTGGTAATCGACGTCGCCGGCCGAGCGCACCCAGCTGCCGTCAGGCTGCAGCTCCCACGCGGCGGTCTCCGGCGCGAACGCCGCGTTGAGGCACCACTGCAAGTGGTCGGTGGCCACCGGGTCCTTCACCCGGACCAGCACCTCGACCCGGCGATCCAGGTTGCGGTGCATGAGGTCGGACGATCCGATCCAGTACTCGGGCTCGCCGTCGTTGGCGAAGTAGAAGATGCGCGAGTGCTCCAGAAACCGGCCGAGAATCGAGCGTGTGACGATGTTCCCCGACAGACCGGGTACCCCGGCCTTGATCGTGCAGAACGTGCGCACCAGCAACTCGACGCGTACGCCCGCTTGGGAGGCCCGGTAGAGCGCGTCGATCGTCTCCTCGTCGACCAGGTGGTTCGTCTTGATCTGTATGTGCGCGTCGCGGCCTGCCCGCGCGTGCTCGATCTCCCGCTGGATCCGGTTGATGATGCCGACCCGTACGCCCCGCGGCGCGACGAGCAGCGACCGGTACTCGGTCTGCCGCGAGTAGCCGGTGAGGACGTTGAACAGGTCGGTGAGGTCGGCGCAGACCGCTTCGTCCGCCGTGAACAGCCCGATGTCCTCGTAGAGGCGCGCCGTCCTCTGGTTGTAGTTGCCGGTGCCGACGTGCGCATAGCGGCGGATCGCGCCGCCCTCCTGGCGCACCACGAGCGCAGTCTTGCAGTGCGTCTTCAGCCCGACCATGCCGTACACCACGTGGCAGCCGGCACGCTCCAGGGCGCGCGCCCACTTGATGTTCGCCTGCTCGTCGAAGCGCGCCTTGATCTCGACGATCACCACGACCTGCTTGCCCGCCTCGGCGGCGTCGATGAGCGCGTCGACGATGGGGGAGTCGCCGGACGTGCGATACAGCGTTTGCTTAATGGCGAGGACGTTCGGATCGGCCACCGCCTGCTCGATGAACCGCTGCACGCTCGTCGCGAACGACTCGTACGGGTGGTGCACCAGCACGTCGCCCTCGCGCAGGGTGGCGAACACCGACTTCGGCGTCTCGCCTTCGGCGAAGCGCGGATGCGTCGCCGGGACGAACGGCCGCTCCTTCAACGCCGGCCGGTCCAGGTCGTACACCTGCCACAGCGACGTGAGGTCGAGCAGCCCTGGCACGGTCAGCACATCGTCGGGCTGCACGTCGATCTCGTTGATCAGCAGGCGCAGGATCTCCTCGTCGGTGTCCTCGGCCACTTCCAGGCGAACGGCCGGCCCGAAGCGGCGTCGCACCAGTTCACGCTCGAGGGCCTGAAGCAGGTCCTCGTCGCGGTCCTCCTCGACCTCGAGATCGGCGTTGCGGGTGACCCGGAACAGGTGGTGCTCGACGACCTCCATGCCGGGGAACAGCATCGAGAGGTGAGCAGCGATCAGCTCCTCCAGCGGAAGGAACTCCGCTTCGGTGGGCGTCCGCTTCACGATGACGAACCGCGGCACGTTGTTGGGCACCTTGACCCGGGCGAACCGCTCGGTGCTGCTGTCGGGGCTTCGCACCAGCACCGCGAGATTCAGCGACAGCCCGGAGATGTACGGGAACGGGTGCGCCGGGTCGACGGCGAGTGGTGTGAGCACCGGGAAGATCTTGCTGCGGAAGTAGTTGCCCAGCCGCTCGCGGTGCTCGCCGTCGAGCGAAGCCCATCGCACGAAGCGGATGCCTTCGTCGGCCAGCGCGGGCGCAATGTCGTCCAGGAACAGCCGGGCGTGTTGATCGGCCAGCTCGCGGGTGCGCGCCGCCAACCTCTTCAGCGTCTCAGTCGGTGACAGGCCGTCCGCTCCCGGCATGGAAAGGCCCATCTCGACGCGGCGCTTCAAGCCGGCGATGCGCACCATGTAGAACTCGTCGAGGTTGTTGGCGAAGATCGCGAGGAACTTCATCCGCTCCAGCAACGGCTGGGCCTTGTCTTCCGCCAGTGCGAGCACGCGGGCGTTGAACGCCAACCAGGACAGCTCTCGGTTGGTGAACCGGTCGGCCGGCAGGTCGGACGCGAGTAGCGCCCTTCTGTCGATGTCCGGGCCCAGGTCGCCACCAGGCACCGAGTCGGACGGATCGATGTCGGTGGGGCGGACGCTCTCCGGCTGCATCGGAGCGGCCGTCTCCACGGCCGGAGTGCCAGTCATGGCGTCCATGATGCCTTGTCGGTGCGAACGGTAGTTGCGAGCGCAGCCACCGTGTGCGGGCCGACGCCCAGCAGCAGCGCGGCGCGCAGGTCGTCGGCGGTGTCGACGTCCTGGCGCAGGCCGGGACCGGCAGGTAGCGCTGCGGCATGAACGCCGTGGCGGGCGGCCGAGCCCGGACCGAAACGCGGGTCGAACGCCACCGTGGGCCGGGCGGTCAGCAGCGTAGTGCCGGTGCCGGCGGCGTCGGTGACGAACCCCGTCGGGTGCTGGGCGGCAGCAGCGAGCGCGCCCGCAAGCTCGGCGGGCGTTAGCGCGGGCAGGTCACCCACGAGTCCCGCGACGCCGTCGGCAGGCCATCTGTCGCGGGCGAGGCGGGCGCCCTCGGCCAGTGCAGCGTTCAGCCCTCGGCGGTGCTGGAGTAGGTCGTGCTCGACGTCCGGAGAGTCGCCGATGCGCACCACGCGAGCCACACCCGACGCCTCCCGGGCGGCGCGCAACGTGTCGTCGCGGATGGCGCGCACCAGGCGGGCGTGTGCGTCGGCGTCGGCGCTGAACCCGGCCAGGCGCGACTTCGCCCCGGGCAGCGCCTTCACCGGCACGAGCACTGTCCACTCCATAGCGGCATCATGAGGCAGACTGCTGACCGACCGACGAGAGGGGCTGCGGTGCCGAGACAGCAGAAGCTGCGGCGCAGCGAGAGGTTCAGCGTGTGGTGGTGGCTGACCTGGCTGCTGCTCTATGCGCCCGTCGGGGTAATCACCAAGCTGCGCTACCACCACATCGATCGAATACCGCGCACCGGTCCGGCGATCGTCATCGTCAACCACATCTCGCACCTCGACCCGTTCCTGCTCGCCCGGTTCATGATCGATTCGGGGCGGATCCCGCGGTTCCTTGCCAAGAAGAGCATCTTCGACGTGCCGATCGTCGGGCGCATGATGACCAAGATGGGGCAGATTCCCGTGGACCGCGGCACGGCAGCAGCAGCAGACTCGCTCAACGCCGCGGTCGCAGCGCTGCGCCAGGGACACGTCATCGTGATGCATCCCGAGGGCACGGTGACCCGCGACCCGCACGGGTGGCCGATGTCCGCGCGCACCGGCGCCGCCCGCCTCGCACTGCTTGCGCCCGACGTGCCGGTCATCCCGGTCGGGCAGTGGGGCGCCCAGGATGCGGTCGACCTCTACCACAAGAAGGTCCGGCCGATCCCGCGCAAGGAGCACCACATCCTGGTGGGCGAGCCGATCGACCTCAGTCGCTTCGCCGGCGCCGCTCCTACGCCCGAGACGCTGCGGACCGTTGCCGACACCATGATGGGCTCGGTGCGTGAGCTCGTCGCGGAGCTGCGCGGCGAGCCGGCGCCCACAGGAGGGTTTTACCGCTACGTCCGGCCCGAGCAGCCCCGAGATGCGGCGTGAGCGTCCGGGCGGCCGTGCTGGGCGCCGGCTCGTGGGGCACGACGTTCGCCAAGGTGATGGCCGATGCGGGCACCGACGTCACGCTCTGGACACGGCGGGAGGAAGTCGCGACGCAGATCAACACTCGGCACCAGAACGCGGACTACCTGCCGGGCGTGAAGCTGCCGGCTGGCCTGCGCGCGACACATGATCACGCTGAGGCGCTTACCGGAGCCGATCTCGTAGCGATCGCCATCCCATCGCAGACGTTGCGCGCGAATCTCACCGCATGGACGCCGGATCTGCCCGACGACGCGACGCTGGTCAGCCTCATGAAGGGCGTCGAACTCGGCACCACGAAGCGCATGAGCGAGGTCATCGGCGAGGTGGCGCACTACCGTCCGGATCGCGTGGCCGTCGTGTCCGGCCCGAACCTCGCGCGCGAGATCGCCCAGGAACAGCCCACGGCGACGGTTGTCGCCTGCTCCGACCTCGACCGTGCGGCGTACGTGCAGCGGGCCTGTAGCGCCGCCTACTTCCGCCCGTACACGAACGTGGACGTGATCGGCTGCGAGCTCGGCGGCGCCGTGAAGAACGTGATCGCGCTCGCGTGCGGCATGGCGCGCGGGATGGGGTTCGGCGACAACACGCTCGCGTCGTTGATCACCCGAGGGCTTGCCGAAACGGCGCGGCTGGGCATGGCACTAGGCGCCGATCCGCTGACCTTCGCCGGGCTCGCCGGCCTGGGTGACCTGGTCGCGACCTGCGCGTCGCCGCTCTCGCGCAATCGGTCGTTCGGCGAGCGACTGGGCCGGGGCGAGTCGCTCGAGCAGGCACAGCAGGCGACCCACGGCCAGGTCGCCGAGGGGGTGAAGTCGTGCAGATCGGTGCTCGAGCTCGCCCGGCGGCACGGGGCCGAGGTGCCGATAACTGAGGCCGTCGACGCCGTGTGCTACGGCGGGATGAGCCCGGTGGACATGATCGGGCTGCTCATGGGCCGGGCCATGAAGAGCGAGACGGGCTGACCGCGCTCTCAGCCACCGCTGGCTAGGGTGCCGGGCATGGCTAGTCAGATGAGCATGAACCGCGTTATCCATGCAGCACTGCGCCGTACGCTCGATCGCTTCTCGGATGCGCTGGCGTCGTTCCCCGACGGCGACGCCGCCCGCGCCCGCGAACTGGCGACCGCGTGGCAGTACTTCTACGGGCAGTTCACCATTCACCACACTGGCGAGCACGCGTTCGCCTGGCCGGCATTGCGCGAGGTCGGGGTCAACGGCGAGCTCCTGGACCAGTTGGACGCAGAGCACGACAAGATCGCTCTCGGATTGACGGCCGCGGGACAGGCGATCAGCACGCTGGTGGCGACACCGACCGCTGAGTCCGCCGCGGCGGCACACGAGCGAATCAAGGAGCTTTCGGCGGTCGCCGCCGACCATCTCAAGCACGAGGAGGCCGAGCTGGAATCGGTGTACTGGGACAAGCGCGATACCCCTCAGATAAAGGAGATGGGACGCAAGTTCAGCCGCGACATGGGCGTGGCAGAGGCGGGATCGTTCTTCGCCTGGCTGCAGGACGGTGCGACCCCGGAGGAAAATGCCGCGCTTCGCGCCAGCGTGCCGGCTCCCGTCGTGACGATCTTGACCGCGGTACGCGGCGGTAAGTATCGCCGCACCATCGCGCCGGTCTGGCGGGCTGCTTGACGGGCGCCCGGTATGGTCGCGCGTCATGAGTGAGCATCCGAAGATTCGCGTTGCTGTCGTGTACGGCGGGCGAAGCAGCGAGCACGGGGTATCCGTGGTCTCTGCTGGCAGCGTGCTCTCCGCCCTGGACCCCGAGCGCTACGAGGTGGTCCCTGTCGGCATCACCCGCGACGGCGGCTGGGTGCTCACCGGCGCCGAGCCGGAGAAGCTCCAGATCACCGGGCGCACCCTGCCCGAAGTCGACTCGGGCACCGCGGTGATGCTGCCGGGCGATCCCACCGCGCACGGGCTGGTCGTCGTCGAGCCGGGCGAGGGCGCCCAGGTACTCGCCGGTGTGGACGTGGTGTTCCCGGTGCTGCACGGCCGCTGGGGTGAGGACGGCACCATCCAGGGACTGCTGGAAATGGCCGGTGTGCCGTATGTAGGGCCCGGCGTGTTCGCCAGCGCGGCGGCGATGGACAAGGAGTTCACGAAGAAGCTGCTACGCGCCGAGGGCTTGCCCATCGGCGAGTACACCGTGCTGCACTACGGCACGGACGTGTCCTCGGTAGATTTCGCGCACCTCGGCCTGCCGGTATTCGTCAAACCCGCCCGGGCAGGTTCGAGCATCGGCATCTCGAAGGTCAAGCAGTGGGCCGACTTCGCGCCCGCGGTGGAGGCGGCGTTCGAGCACGACGACAAGGTGCTGGTCGAGGCGGCCGTCGTGGGACGCGAGGTCGAATGCGGGGTGCTCGAGGACGAGTCCGGCCGGCCGGAGGCCAGCGTCCCGGCCGAAATCCGGCTGGTGGGTGATCATGACTGGTACGACTTCGAGGCGAAATACCTCGATGACGCGTGCGAATTCGACATCCCGGCGCAGCTGCCGGCCGAGGTGACGGCGAGGGTCCGCGATCTGGCCTGCCGGGCGTTCACCGCACTCGATTGCGCCGGCCTTGCCCGCGTCGACTTCTTCATCCGCCCTGATAACACGGTGCTGATCAACGAGCTGAACACTATGCCCGGGTTCACGCCGATCTCGATGTTCCCGCAGGTGTGGGCCGCGAGCGGCGTCGACTACCCGGCGCTGATCGATCGCCTGATCGCCAGCGCGCTGCGACGCGCGGCTCGCTGACGCTCAGTCGAGTGGGGGTGGCTGCATGTGGCCCAGCACGCCGACCCGGTTCCACGCGTTCATCGCGATGATCGTCCAGGCGATCGCGGCGAACTGCTGCTCGGTGAACGCTGCGGTGGCTTGCTGGTAGATGTCATCCGGGACGTCGCGCACGTCGGGCTGCATCGTCATGGCCTCGGCCAGTGCCAGAGCGGCCCGCTCGCTGTCGGTGTAAAGGTCCGTGTGCTGCCATGCGGCGATGAGCACGACCCGGCGCTCGCCCTCGCCGCCGTCCCGCGCGTCTCGTGAGTGCGCATCGACGCAGTATGAGCAGCCGTTGAGCTGCGAGACACGAAGCCGGAGCAGATCGAGCAGGGTCTTCGGGATGCCGGCCTCAACGGCGGCGCGCTCAGCAGACGAGTCGAGGGCAGTGAGGTGACGCTCGACGCGGGGCAAGATGGTGCCGATTTGCGTTCTCGTGTCGGTCATGACACCCAGGCTATGCGGCACTGGCACGGCGGTATGGTCCAGTCTTGTGCCAGAAAGTTGGGCCAGTGTCGACCTCCACCTGGACTGGACGCCTACCCGCCGTCCCGCGCAGACGCTCGGCGACGCGTTGCGTGCGGCGATCCGCGCCGGGCAGCTGCCCCCCGGTGCGGCGCTGCCCTCGACCAGGGCGCTGGCGGGAGACCTCGGCGTGGCGCGTGGGACCGTGTCGTCCGTCTACGCCGACCTTGCCGCCGAGGGCTACCTGTGGATCAGGCACGGCGCGCCAACCCGGGTAGCGGCGGGCGTATTCGCGCACGTGCGCGCCGCGGGCCCGGCGGCCACCGCCGGTGACCCGCGCCGCGTTGGACGCTCAGTCCGGGCCAGCCTGACGTCAGCGCCTTCCCCAGGGCGGCATGGGCGGCAGCCACCCGCCGGGTGATGACCCGTGTCCCGGCCGAGGCGCTCGGCTACGCCGACCCGTTCGGCCACCCCGCGCTGCGTGCTGCGCTGGCCGGGTACCTGCGCCGGGCGCGTGGCGTCCTGGCAACTCCGCAGCAAGTGATCGTCGGCGCAGGCTTCGCGCATCTGCTGGCCTGGTGGGTGCGGGTCGTCCGGGGGCGTGGCATCGCGGACGTGTCGGTCGAGGATCCGTCGCTACCCGCGTTGCGCGCGATCATGGCCGCATCCGGGCTGCGGTTGCGCGGAGTCGAGATCGACGGCGACGGCCTGCGGGTGCACGACGTCGACGCGCCGGCCGTCGTGGCAACGCCCGCGCACCAGTACCCGCTGGGCGTGACGCTCCAGCCGGCGCGGCGAGGCGAACTGGCACGTCGCGCGGTCGAGTCCGGGCTGCTGGTGCTCGAGGACGACTACGACGGCGAGTTCCGCTTCGACCGCCGCCCGGTGGGCGCGCTACAGGCGCTGGCACCGGACCACATCATCTACGCGGGGACGACCAGCAAGACGCTCGCTCCGGGACTCCGACTGGGCTGGCTGGTCGTCCCGCGGCGGCTGGCCGGGGAATTCGGCGAGACCGCGCCCGCGCTCGGGGATCGGCACGCCTCGGTGATCGATCAGCTGGTGCTCGCCGACCTGATCGAGACCGGTGCCTACGACCGGCACATTCGCCGGGTGCGCGCCGCCTATCGGCGCCGCCGGGACCGGGTGTTGGCCGCCGTCGATCCGGCTGTGCTGCCGCCTGCCGGAATCGCCGCGGGACTGCACCTGGCGCTGCGCTTCCCGCCGGGCGGCCCGGGAGACGCGGCGATCCTGGAGGCGGCGCGACGCCACTCCCTGGAGATCGGCCTGCTCGGCCCGACCTGGATGGACCCGGCGGGACGTCCGAACGGCATCGTCGTCGGGTTCGGCGCACCTGCCGAGCACGCGTTCGGCCCGGCCCTGGCCGCGCTCCGCGCCACGCTCGCCGACCTACGCGATGCAGCCCGAGTCACGTAGCGCCGCGGCCTCTTCGGGGCGGTAGCCGAGTTCGGCGAGGAGCGCCGCCGTGTCGGCACCGCGTTCGGGCGGCACGCCCGGCGTTGTCGGCGTTGCGGAGAAGCGTGGCGCCGGCGCGGGGACGGTGGCTGCGGCCACTTCGACGAACGCGGTGCGGGCCACGTTGTGCGGATGTGCCGGCGCCTCGGCGAGGGTGAGCACCGGCGCCACACAGGCATCCAGCGGCGCGAAGATCTCGGCCCACTCGTCGCGGGTCTTCGTGGCGAATGTGCCGGCGAGCAGTGCGGTGAGCGCGGGCCAGTCGTTCCTGTCGTACGGCGACCCGATCTCATCACCGTTGAGGCCGAGCGTCTCGATGAGAACGCGCCAGAACTTCTGCTCGAGCGCGCCGACTGCCACGAAGCGCCCGTCGGCGCATGCGTAGCAGCGATAGTTCGGCGCGCCACCGTCGAGCGTGTTCGCGGCCCGCGCGTCCCGCCAGCTGCCGGCCGCGAACAGGGCACGGGTCAACGTGCCGAGATAGGCGGCGCCGTCCGTCATTGCGGCATCGACAACCTGACCCTGTCCGCTCTCGCGCGCGCGTGTGAGGGCGGCCAGCATGCCGACCCCGAGGAACATCGCGCCACCCCCGAAGTCGGCCACGTAGTTGACGGGCGGCGTGGGCGGACCTTCCGCAGGGCCGATGCCAGCGAGCAGCCCGGACAGGGCGAGATAAGTGATGTCATGACCGGCGGTCGACGCCAGTGGCCCGTACTGCCCCCATCCCGTCATCCGCCCGTACACCAGCCGCGGATTGCGCGCCAGCGCCACGTCCGGGCCGACGCCCAGCCGCTCGGCGACGCCCGGGCGGAACCCTTCGATCAGCGCGTCCGAACGTTCGGCGAGGCGCAGCACCACCTCGGCCGCGCCGGGGTGCCGCAGATCCATCGCGATCGAACGCCGTCCCCGACCTACAGCAGTGCTTCCCATGTCCAGAGGCTCGGCGCGCAGCCGGTCGATGCGCACGACGTCCGCGCCGAGGTCAGCGAGCAGCATCCCGAGAAACGGCACCGGACCGACCGCCGGCAACTCGATAACCCGTACGCCGTCGAGGGGTCCGGGCATCTCACGCTCAGAAAGTCTCGCCGTTGTCGGCCTTCTTGCGCAGCAGTGGACCGGGCCGGAAGCGCTCCCCGTACCGATCGGCCAACTGATCGGCGCGCGCCACGAAAGCCGCTACGCCGTATCCGTTGATGTACTGCAGCACGCCACCGGTCCAGGGCGGGAAGCCGATGCCCATGATGGAGCCGATGTTCGCGTCCGCCACGGTGGTGAGGACGTTCTCCTCCAGGCACCGCACCGACTCGACCGCCTCGGCGAACAACAACCGCTCCTGCAACTCCTGCAGGTCGACGTCGGCGGGCTCGCCGCGCACCGGGAACTCGGTCGCCAAGCCGGGCCACAGCGCGACGCGCTTACCGTCCTCGTAGTCGAAGAAGCCCGCACCGCGCAGGCGTCCCGGGCGGCCCAGCTCGATCATCCGGTCGACAACCACCTCGCCGGGATGTGCCTGGTACCCCTCGCCGGCCGCGGACCGTGTCTCGTTACGGATCTTGGCCATCAGCTCTATGTTCAGCTCGTCGGTGAGCTGCAGCGCACCTACCGGATATCCGGCTTGGGTGGCGGCCTGCTCGATCGTCGCCGGGTGCACGCCCTCGCCGAGCATGGCCAGCGCCTCGTTGACGAACGTGCCGACGACTCGGCTGGTGAAAAAGCCACGGCTGTCGTTGACGACGACGGGCGTCTTCTTGACCTGTGCGGCGAAGTCCAGCGCGCGAGCCACGGCCTCGTCGGATGTCTGCTCACCACGGATGATCTCCAGCAGCGGCATCTTGTCGACCGGCGAGAAGAAGTGCAGTCCGATGAAGTCGTTCTTGCGCTGAACGCCCTCGGCGAGGCCGGTGATCGGCAGGGTGGACGTGTTGGAGCCGAGCAGCGCGTCCGGGGCCACGATCGACTCGATCTCGCCGAACACCTCGTGCTTCAGGGCGGTGTTCTCGAACACGGCCTCGACGACCAGGTCGCAGCCGGCGAGATCAGAGTTGTCGGCGGCCGGCGTGATCCGGGCAAGCACCTCGTCGCGCTTCGCCTCGGTGAGCCTGCCCCGAGATATCGCCTTGTCGAGAAGCCTGCGCGAGTAGTCCTTGCCGCGCTGCGCGGCGTCGACCGAGACGTCCTTCAGGACGACGTCGATGCCGTTTCGCGCTGCCACGTATGCGATTCCCGCACCCATCATGCCGGCGCCCAGGACGGCCACCTTGGTTGCCCGGCGCGTCGGGTACCCCTCGGGACGGGACCCACCGGCGTTGATCGAGTTCAGGTCGAACCAGAACGCTTTGATCATGTTCTTGGCGACCTGGCCGCGGGCGAGGTCGACGAAGTACCGGCCCTCGATGCGCAGCGCCGTGTCGACATCGACCTGGCTGCCCTCGACAGCCGCACACAGTATGTGATGCGGGGCGGGCATGGGTGCGCCCTTGAGCTGCTTGCGCAAGTTGGCCGGGAAGGCCGGCAGCACGGCTGCGAACTTCGGGTTCGCCGGCGTGCCGCCGGGGATCTTGTAGCCCGGCTCGTCATACGGCTGGCGTGCCTCGGGGTTGGCGCGGATCCACTCACGTGCCTTGGCGATCAGCTCCTCGCGCGTGGCGGCCAGCTCGTGCACGATCCCGAGTTCGACGGCCTCGGCCGGCGTGACGCGCTGCCCCTGAAGCAGCAGTTTCATGAGCGCGTCGGCGATGCCGAGCAGCCGCACGGTGCGCACGATGCCTCCCGCGCCGGGCAGCAGCCCGAGGGTGACCTCGGGGAAGCCGAACTGAACCTTAGGGTTGTCCACCGCGATGCGGTGGTGGCACGCCAGCGCGATCTCGAAGCCGCCGCCCAGCGCGGTGCCGGAAAGCGCAGCGACGACGGGCCGGCCGAGTGTCTCGAGGGCGCGGAAGTCGGCCTTGAGCTGCTCGTCGCCGGCGCGGAACTCGGCCAGGTTCTCGTCCGTGACCTGGCTCAGCAGGCGCAGATCCCCACCCGAGAAGAACGTGTCCTTGCCGGACGTGACGATCACCCCGGTGATCGACTCCCGCTCGGCGACCAGCCTGGCCACCGTCGAGGCGAACGCGCGCTGGAACCGCTCGTTCATCGTGTTGGCGCGCTGATTCGAGTCGTCCATCGTCAAAGTGACGATGCCGTCGGCGTCCTGGGTCCACGAAATCATCAGGCACGCTCCACGATCGTCGCCACACCCATGCCGCCGCCGACGCATAGCGTCGCGAGACCCCGGCGCAGGTCCCGCCGCTCCAGCTCGTCGATCAGGGTGCCGAGAAGCATCGCGCCGGTCGCGCCGAGCGGGTGGCCCAGCGCGATCGCCCCGCCGTTGACGTTCACCGTCTCGTGCGGCACGTCCATGTCGCGCAGGAACTTCAGGACCACTGCACCGAACGCCTCGTTGACCTCCCACAGGTCGATGTCGTCGACCGAAAGTCCCGCCCGGGCCAGCGCCTTGCGGGCCGACGGAGCCGGACCGGTCAGCATGATCGTCGGTTCCTGCGCCACGACGCCGGTGGCCACGATGCGCGCTCGTGGCGTCAGCCCGTTCTCACGGCCGGCCTGCTCGCTGCCGATGATCGTCAGCGCGGCGCCGTCGACGATGCCCGACGAGTTACCTGCGGTGTGCACGTGGTTGATCTTCTCGACCCAGTGGTACTTCTGCAGGGCCACCGCGTCGAATCCGCCCATCTCACCGATGGCCGTGAACGACGGCGTGAGCCCGGCCAGGGCTTCGGGCGTGGTGCCCGGTCGTGGGTACTCGTCATGATCCAGGACGACCAGACCGCTGCGGTCGAGCACCGGAATCACGGAGCGGGCGAAGGCACCGTCGGCGAGAGCCTTACCGGCCCGGGTCTGTGACTCCGCGGCGAACGCGTCGACGTCCTCTCGGGCGAAGCCCTCGATCGTCGCGATCAGGTCGGCGCTGATGCCCTGGGGGACGAAGCTCGTTGCGTACGCCGTCTCCGGGTCCATCGCCCAGGCGCCCCCATCGGAGGCCATCGGTACCCGAGACATCGACTCGACGCCGCCTGCGAGCAGCAGATCTTCCCACCCGGAACGTACTTTGGCCGCCGCGGTGTTCACGGCTTCGAGCCCAGAGGCGCAGAAGCGGTTCAGCTGAAACCCCGGCCCGGATCGTTGCAAACCGGCGAGCAGCGCAGCAGTGCGGGCTATGTCCGCACCCTGATCACCGATCGGGGTGACAACGCCGAGAATGACGTCCTCGATGCGGCCCGGATCTAGATCCGGGTTGCGCCTGCGCAGCTCCTGGATCAGCCCGACCAGGAGGGAGATCGGCTTCGACTCGTGTAGCGAGCCGCTCTGCTTACCCTTGCCGCGCGGGGTCCGGATAGCGTCGTAGACGAATGCTTCCGTGGTCATGCGAGCCGTCCTTGGGGGAGACGCACGATTTTAGATGTCAGCAGTTGTGACAGTATCACTGGCACAGTAATGCCGATAGCATTGTGACCATGCCCACCGCCGTTGAAGAACTGACCGTGGACGAGCTGGCCGCACGTACCGGCATGACGGTGCGTACGGTTCGCTTCTACGCGGCCGAAGGGTTGCTGCCGGCGCCCGAGCGACGCGGCCGCGTCGCCTACTACGGCGTGCAGCATCGCATGCGGCTGGAACTCATCCGCGAGTTGCAGGATCACGGCTACACGCTGGCCGCTATCGAACGAGTCCTTGATCGCATCCCGCTCGACGCGTCGGCAGCCGAGTTCGCCATGCAGGCGGCCCTTCTCGCGCCGTGGACACCCGAGCGCACCGAGGAGCTTGACCGAGACGGCCTGGAACGGCGCGCCGGACGCCGCCTCGGCCGCCAGGAGCTGGACCTGCTGCTCGCGCTCGGCATCGTCGAGCGGACCGGCCAGGGCCGATTCCGCACCACGCCCTCCACCCTCGGCATGGGCCTTTCGATGCTCGACCTGCCGGTGCCGGCCGCCGTGCTGCGCGACGCGGCTGCGGTGATCCACGAGCACGCGGGCGCCGTTGCCGAAGGGCTGGCCGAAGTGTTCCGCCACGGTGTCTGGGAGCCGTTCCGGCGCGGCGAGACCGGCGATCGCGAACAGCTCGCCGCCCTCGTGCGGCGGCTGCGCCCGCTCGTCGTGCAGGGACTGGTCAGCGCTTTCGGTCACGCCGCCGACCGGGCGGTCCGTCGCGCAATCGCCGAGTAAGAGGTGACTGCTACTTCCGGTTGACGCAGAGCGTGTTCTGCGACGGGATCGTCTGGTCCTCGGGCACCGCGCAGATCGGCTTCAGCTTGGACGCGATCGCGTTGCCGAGCAGTGGCAGCGGCTGGAACGCCTGCTTCTCCGGAACGCTCACCTCGACGTAGACCGCCCGGTCGATGACCGTCCACACGGTTGTCGCCTTCTGCTTCACCGCGAGCCAGTAGACGTTTCCGATGTTGTAGACGTCTGAGGTCGCGACGAAGGCCGCCGGACGGGGCACCCCGCAGCGCAGCACAACGGCGGGATCGCCCCACGCCACGACGTTCGGCGAGTCCGGGCTGGTGTGCACGACGCGTGGGGCCAGCTGGCCGAGCTGCACGGGAAGGGCACTGAGCACTTGCGCGCACGGTCCTTCCGCCGCAGCGTCCGAAGGCGCAGCCGATACCGTGATCGGCGGCGGCGGCCCGGCAGGCTTTCCCGTCGACGAGCTGTGGTCCGCGTTGCGGGCCAACCCGAACGCGACGAGCACGGTCACCGGTACCGCGATGGCCGACGCGATCAGAGCATTGCGGCGGCGGACTGCGTCGATCGGGGTGGCTCCTCTACAGATGAACGACAGGACACGTCAGCGTGCGGGTGATGCCCGCGACGGCCTGAACGCGCGCGACGACCAGCTTGCCAAGCTCATCGACGCTGTTCGCCTCGGCGCGCACTATGACATCGTAGGGACCCGTAACGTCCTCAGCGCTCTTGACTCCGGGCAGGGCCGCGATCTCGGCGGCTACGGCAGCCGCCTTGCCCACCTCCGTCTGGATGAGGATGTACGCGTTCACGGTTGGCATCGGCGCGCCCTTCTGTCCTCGCCTCGTCGGGAAGGTAGAACGTAGCGCAGACGCCGCAAAGCCCCGCACAGTGAGGATCGCACGATCACCGTTTCCGACGTCGGGGAGTTCGGGCTGATCGCCCGGGTCACCGCACAGCTCGCCGCCGCCGACACCACGTTGCTCGGCCCCGGCGACGACGCCGCCGTGATCCGGGCAGCCGATGGGCGCGTCGTCGCCAGCACCGACCTGCTCATCGAGGGACGGCATTTCCGCCGGGACTGGTCGACCGCGAACGACGTCGGGCACAAGGCGGCCGCCCGCAACTTCGCCGACATCGCGGCGATGGGCGCCGTGCCCACCGCGCTGCTCGTGGGCCTGGGCGCGCCGCCCGCCCTCGAGCTGTCGTGGGCGGACGGCCTGATGGCCGGATTGCGCGAGGAATGCGGCGAGGTCGGCGCCGCGGTGGTTGGCGGTGACGTGGCCGCCGCGGACGTGGTCACTCTCGGTGTCACCGCGCTCGGCGACCTGCAGGGCCGCGATCCGGTCACCCTGGCTGGTGCCCGCCCCGGCGATGTGGTGGCGTTCGCCGGGCGTCTCGGCTACGCCGACGCGGGGTATGCGGTGCTCAGCCGGGGCTTTCGCTCCCCGGTGCAGATCGTGGCGGCACATCGCCGCCCGGAGGTGCCGTACGCGGAGGGCCCGCACGCCGCCGAGTGGGGCGCCACGGCGATGACCGACGTGAGTGACGGGCTGATCGCCGACCTCGGCCACATCGCGGACGCGAGCGGCGCCCGCATCAACCTGCGCGCCAACCTCGTGCCGGTGCCGCTGAAGCTCAAGGAGGTCGGCGCCGCGCTGAATGTCGATCCGCAGGTGTGGGTGTTCACCGGCGGGGACGACTACGCCCTGGTGGCCACCTTCCCTGCGAGGACCAACCTGCCCGAGGCGTGGACACCGATCGGCACCGTCGCCGAGGGCGAGGGCGTTCGGGTGGACGGCCGGCGATGGCCCACCGGGGGCCACGAGCACTTCCGCTGAAGCGTCGGTGCCCGCCGGTACGGTGACAGGCGTGTTCATGATCGAGCCGCGTCCCTACGCCGACCCCGTGGCGGTGAAGCTGATCGACGAGCTACAGGCCGAGTACGTGACGAGATACGGCGGCCCGGACGAGACGCCGGTCGACCCGGGCGAGTTCGACCCGCCGGACGGGCTGTTCCTCGTCGGTTCGCTGGACGGCGACGCGGTCGCTGCGGGTGGCTGGCGCCGCGTCGCCGACGGCCTGGCCGAGATCAAGCGGATGTACGTGGCCGAACGTGCCCGCCGCCGTGGGCTGTCCCGCCACATGCTCGCTGAGCTGGAATCGACACTCTCGGCCGCGGGCTATCAGCAGGTGGTGCTCATGACCGCACTGGCCCAGCCCGAGGCGATCGCTCTCTACGAGTCGAGCGGCTATGAGCAGGCGCAGCCGTACGGCATCTACGCCTGTGAGCCGGACGCCCTCTTCTACGCCAAGCCGCTGTAGGGCTATCCGCGGGTGACCTTGCCGGCCTTCAGGCACGAGGTGCAGACGGTGATCCGCTTGCGGGTGCCGGGCGCGACGATAGCCCGGACGGTCTGCACGTTGGGGTTCCAGCGCCGGTGGGTGCGCCGGTGCGAGTGCGAGACGGACATACCGAAGCCCGGGCCCTTGCCGCAGACATCGCAGACGCTGGCCACGTGGCCTCCCATACTCGTACGTGATTGCGCCCGGCACAGCGCCGGGCAGCGTCCCAGTTTAGCGGCGCGGCCGCGCGCGGACCAAACCGGCCGGCGGCTCAAGTATCGTACGGCGAGCTGTGGTGGGGTGGAGGTGGACGTGCTGGACCAGCTCGACGCCCCCGCGGTTCGCCGGTGGAGCATTGCAGCGGCCGACGCGCTGGCCGAGCATCAGGCCGAGATCGACGAGCTGAACGTCTTCCCGGTGCCCGACCGCGACACCGGCACTAACCTCGCACTGACCGTGCGCGCCGCGTCCGATGTGCTGGCTGCTGACGGCGCGTCGACGGGTGCGTCGGCGCTGGGCACGTTGGCCCGCGGCGCGGTGCTCGGCGCCCGCGGGAATTCCGGGGTGATCGTGTCGCAGATACTGTGCGGGTTTGCGGCCGTCGTCGACGACGGGGTGTGCGACGCGGCATGGCTGCAGAGCGCGCTGCGTGAGGGCGCCGAGCGCGCGTACGCGGCGACAGCCGAGCCCCTCGAGGGCACCATCCTCACCGTGGCGCGCGCAGCCGCTGAAGCCGGGGCGGCGGTGCCGGTCGCGACGCTGGCCGCCGTCGTCCGGGCGGCCGTCGCCGGTGCCTCGGACGCGCTGAACCACACCACCGAGCAGCTGCCCGCGCTCGCCCGGGCCGGCGTGGTCGACGCGGGCGGCCGCGGCCTGCTGGTGCTGCTCGATGCACTGGCGAGCGTGATTACCGGGGAACGCGCGGTGCTGGCGCCGCCGCGGCGCTCGGCACGACCCCGCTCGGCACTGCAGGCACTGCGTGAGGCGGGCAGTGAGACGTTCGGCTACGAGGTGCAGTACCTGCTCGACGCGGACGCGGACGCGGTGGCGGCGCTGCGCGAGCGGCTCGCGCGGATGGGCGACTCGCTGGTCGTCGTGGGCACCGACGAGGGACTGTGGAACGTCCACGTGCACGTCAACGACGTGGGCGCGGCGATCGAATCGGGAGTCGAGGCGGGCCGCCCGCACCGCATCACGGTGCTCCGCTTCGCCGATCAGATGCGCGCGCCGTTGCGCTCCGGCACCGCGGTCGTGGCGGTCGCCCCTGGCGAAGGGCTGGCGCACCTGTTCGAAGGTGAGGGGGTGCGGGTCGTGGGCGGCGCCAACCCGTCGGCCGCGGAGGTACTGGCCGCGGTGCAGGCCGCAGGTGCGGCGCAGGTCGTGCTGCTGCCGAATGCCTCGCAGGTCAGCGGCGTGGTGAACGCCGCCGCCGAGCAGGCCCGCGACGACGGCATCGAAGTGGCGGTCGTGCCGACCCGATCGCCGGTTCAGGGACTGGCTGCGGTCGCGGTGCACGACGGGGCGCGCCGCTTCGGTGACGACGTGGTGGCGATGGCAGAGGCCGCTGCGGCCACCCGCTTTGCCGAGGTCACTGTCGCGCAGCGCGAAGCGCTGACCAGCCTCGGACGAGTGCACGCCGGTGACGTGGTGGGGCTGATCGACGGTGAAGTCGTCGAGATCGGGACGTCCGTGCGTGATGTCGCGCTCGCCACGCTCGACCGGCTGCTAGGCGTGGGCGGTGAGCTGATCACGATCATCGCCGGCAAGGACGCCGCACCGGAGCTTGCCGCCGAGGTGCAGGCGCGCATCGCCGAGGCGGCGCCGTTCATCGAGGTCGCCGTCTTCGACGGAGGCCAGCCGAACTATCCGCTGCTGCTAGGAGTGGAGTAGCGGGTGGCAACGCTCAAGACGCGGCTGGTCGACGTGGTCGGCGGCCGCACCGCGCGGGCGCTCTCGGCCGGCCTGGAACTCGACACGATCGCAGACCTGCTGCGGCACTATCCGCGCCGGCTGGCCGAGCGCGGCGAGCTGACGGACCTCGCGTCACTGCGTGTCGATGACGACGTCACGGTGCTCGCCGAGGTGCGTTCCGCCAAGGTGATCCGCCACCGCAACCGCTCAGGTGCCCGGCTCGAAGCCGTGGTGAGCGACGGCAAGGGCACGCTGACCCTGACGTTCTTCGGCAACCGGCAGACATGGCGAGAACGCGAGCTCACCCCCGGCACGCTGGGCCTGTTCGCCGGGAAGGTCAGTGTCTTTCGCAACACCCGCCAGCTCACCCATCCCGAGTACATCGTGCTGCGCGGCGACGGTTTGGAGCGCTACGAGGCGGAGGAGTACGCCAGCGCGCTGATCCCCGTGTATCCGGCCACCAAAGAGATCCGCACCTGGCAGATCTCGAACTGCGTCAGGCTCGTGCTGGCAAGCCTCGATCCCGTCGCCGATCCGCTGCCCGGCGAGCTGCGCGCACGGCATCACCTGATGGACCTCGATGCCGCGTTTCGCACCGTGCACCGCCCGGATACCCGCGACGAGTGGCACGCCGCCAGGCGGCGGCTGAAGTGGGACGAAGCCCTGGGCGTACAGCTTGCCCTCGCCCAGCGCCGCGCCGCCGCAGCGGCCAACCCCGCCACGCCGCGCCCATCCGTCCCGGACGGGATCCTGGCCGCGTTCGACGGCCGGCTGCCGTTCGAGCTCACCGCGGGGCAGCGCGAGGTGGGCGCCCAGCTCGCCGACGAGCTCGCCCGCCGGCACCCGATGCACCGGCTGCTTCAGGGCGAGGTCGGCTCCGGAAAGACCGTCGTCGCGCTGCGCGCCATGCTCCAGGTCGTCGACGCAGGTGGGCAGGCAGCGCTCCTGGCACCCACCGAGGTGCTCGCTGCCCAACACGCCCGCTCGATCGAGACGCTCCTGGGCGACTTGGCGCATGCCGGCCAGCTCGGTGGCGCCGCGGACGGCACCCAGGTCGCACTGCTCACCGGGTCGCTGCCCGCGGCGGCGCGCCGAGCCGCGTTGCTGGACGCGGCCAGCGGCGCCGCGGGCATCGTGATCGGCACGCATGCGCTGATCCAGCAGCAGGTGAGCTTCGCCGATCTCGGGCTGGTCGTCGTCGACGAGCAGCACCGATTCGGCGTCGAGCAGCGAGACGCCCTACGCGGCAAGGCGAAACAGCCACCCCACCTGCTTGTCATGACGGCCACTCCGATACCGCGCACCGTCGCCATGACGGTATTCGGTGACCTGGACACGTCCGTGCTGCGCGAGCTACCACTCGGACGGTCGCCGATCTCGACGACGGTGGTGCCGGCGGGGGAGCGCCCGACGTGGCTGGACCGGGCGTGGCAGCGCGTCCGCGAGGAGGTCGCGTCCGGCCGCCAGGTGTATATCGTCTGCCCGCGCATCGGCGCCGGGACGGAGATCGACGCCGAGCTCGAGGCGGAATTCGACGATGTCGAGCTGCCGATGCGGCGTCTGTCGCTCGCCGTGATCGACACCGCGGCGATGCTGCGCACCGGTCCGCTCGCCGGACTGCGGCTCGCCGTGCTACACGGTGGGTTGCCGCCCGATGAGAAGGACCGCGTCATGACCGGGTTCGCGGCCGGCGATATCGACGTTCTGGTGGCGACGACCGTGGTCGAGGTGGGCGTGGATGTGCCGAACGCCACGATGATGGTCGTGCTCGACGCCGAGCGGTTCGGCGTCTCGCAGCTGCACCAGTTGCGCGGGCGCGTCGGCCGGGGGCAGCATCCGGGGCTGTGCCTGCTGGTCACCGAGGCCGGGCCCGGTACTCCCTCCCGGGAACGCCTCGACGCGATCGCGGCCACCGGCGACGGCTTCGAACTGGCGAAGCTCGACGTCGAACAGCGCCGCGAAGGGGACGTGCTCGGCGCTGCCCAGTCTGGTCGCCGCTCGCAGCTGCGGCTGCTGTCCCTGCTGCGCGACGAGGAGCTCATCGCCGAGGCCCGCGAGGACGCGGCCGCCCTAGTGGCGGGCGACCCGCAGCTTGCCCGGCACCCGCTGCTCGCCGAGCAGGTAGCCACGCTGGTCGGCGACGCCGGAGCGGAGTACCTGGAGAAGGCGTGAGCACGATCAAGGGCGGTCGGTGACCCGAATAGTTGCCGGCTCGGCCAAGGGGCGCCGGCTTCTCGTCCCGGCGCGGGGCACCCGGCCCACGTCCGACCGGGCGCGCGAGGCGCTGTTCAGTACGCTCGGCGGGCTGCTCGACCTGGACGGCGCCCAGGTGCTCGACCTCTACGCCGGCACCGGCGCGGTAGGGCTGGAGGCGCTCTCGCGTGGTGCCAGCCACGTCACGTTCGTCGAGTCCGATCGGGCGGCGGCCGCGATCCTGCACCGCAATGTCGAGACCGTGGGCCTGCCCGGCGCGCAGGTCGTGATCGGCACCGTGGAGGGATACCTCGCCGGAGGGGAGGGCGCGCCGTTCGACCTTGCATACCTCGACCCGCCGTACGCTCTGGACGACGCAGCCCTGGGGGCCGTTCTCACCGGGCTGGTCGCGTCGCATCGACTCGTCACGGGGGCAATGGTGGTAGTCGAGCGGCCGGCACACGCGCTAGAGCCGCGCTGGCCGGATGTGATCCAGTCGGTAAAGCAAAGACGCTACGGGGCAGGCGTGCTTTGGTACGGTCGCGTCAAATGAGCGACGAACCGACGGACGAGCCCGCGCGCGAACAGACCCATCGGGGGATGATTCCCGTGCGGCGAGCGGTCTGCCCGGGTTCGTTCGACCCGGTCACGAATGGGCATCTCGACATCATCGGCCGGGCGGCCAACCTCTATGACGAGCTCGTCGTCGCGGTCTTCGTGAACCGGAGTAAGTCCGGCCTGTTCACGGTGGACGAGCGCATCGCTATGCTCGAAGAGGTCACCGCCGACCTGCCAAACGTGCGCGTCGATTCCTTCCGTGGCCTCACCGTCGACTACTGCAAGGCGCACGACATCCACGTGATCATCAAGGGTCTGCGCGCGGTCAGCGACTTCGACTACGAGCTGCAGATGGCGCAGATGAACCGCGGCCTGGCCGGCGTCGACACGCTGTTCATGCCGACGAACCCGGAGTACAGCTTCCTCGCGTCCAGCCTGGTCAAGGACATCGCCGGCTGGGGCGGAGACGTCGCCAACCTGGTGCCTCCGACGGTGCTGAAACGCCTCATCGAGCGGACGGGTGGCGCGTGAGAGAACCTTCCCCGCGCCGCGTCGATGAGCTGCTGACCGAGCTCGTCGAGGTCGTCGAGACGGCGCGGGCCGTTCCGATGTCCGGCTCCTGCGTCGTGCCGCGCGAGCGCACGCTCGACTTGCTCGACGATCTGCGCGAGACCATTCCCGCTGAGCTCAGCCAAGCTCGTGAACTGCTCGCCCGGCGGGACGCCATGCTCGCCGAGGCACGCGAGTACGGCTCCCAGCTCGTGCACGACGCCGAGGTTCGTGCCCACGAGATCGTCGAGGCCGGCAAGGCCGAACACGCCGAGCTGGTGTCGGCGAGCCGGGTGCACCTGGCCGCCACCGAGAACGCAGCACAGGTTCGTGAGCAGCTTGCCGAGGAGGTCGCCGAGCACCGCGCCAGTGCCGAGCGCTACTCCGCCGAGATCCGCGCTGACGCCGAATCCTTCGCGGACCGTACGCTCTCCGACCTGGTCGACGTCCTGGAGCAGGCACTGGCGACCACACAGCAGGGCCGGCAGGCATTCGCCCAGCGCAGTAATCCGGCAAACCACTCGATTTCCGGCTAGCTCGAATCGTCCGCTAAGCTGGCGTGCGGCTTCGTTTCGATCACGGCCAGCTTCGCATGCCCGAGAACACCACACCGAGACCACACCTCGACCCGCGCGATCCATTCGTCCTGGACATCCGGCGACTGGGCGGCCCAGGGTCGATGCTCACCGATCGGCGTCGTGTTCCCGCGCCTGCGGGGTTGCGCCACGATCTCGTCGGGGTGCCGGAGGGTGCTCCGCTCGACCTCGAGCTGCGGCTGGAGTCGGCCACGGAGGGTGTGCTCGTAACGGGCACAGTGACGACAACGGTCACAGGCGAGTGCGGGCGGTGTCTCGAGCCGGTCACCGACGAGTTCGCCGTCGAGGTGTGCGAGCTGTTCGCATATCCGGGCAGCACCACCGCCGAGACGACGGACGAGGACGAAGTCGACCGGGTCGTCGACGACTTGATCGACGTCGAGCCGGTGGTGCGTGACGCGGTGGTGCTGGGCCTGCCTCAGACGCCACTGTGCCGGCCGGACTGCGCCGGGCTCTGCCCCACCTGCGGGCAGCGGCTCAACGACGTTCCCTCTGGCCACGCACACGAAGTGCTTGACCCGAGGTGGGCCGCTCTGACGGAGTGGAACGCCCGGGATCGGACCGACTGACTAGAGGAGTCACGGTGGCAGTCCCGAAGCGACGGATGTCGCGCAGCAACACACGCTCGCGCCGCGCGCAGTGGAAGACAAGCGCGCCGACGCTGGCGCCGTGTCCCAACCGCGCCTGCGGCCAACTCAAACTGCCCCACACCGCCTGCCCCACATGCGGTCAATACGACGGCAAGCAGGTTCTCGCGGTCTAGCGGCCACTGGCATGGCAGTGGCGTCCGCTGAAGAACCGGCCAATCAGGCGCGGCTTGGGGAAGCGCTCGGCGTCGCCGTCGACCCCGAGCTGCTGCAGCGCGCCTTGACCCACCGCTCCTACGCGTATGAGCACGGGGGCGTACCACACAACGAGCGGCTGGAGTTCCTGGGCGATTCCGTGCTCGGGGTAGTGATCACCGAAACCCTGTATCGGCAGCACCCGGACCTGGCGGAAGGCAAGCTCGCGAAGCTTCGTGCGTCGGTAGTGAATATGCGCGCCTTGGCCGACGTGGCCCGCAAGATCGGCGACGAGGGCGGCCTTGGCTCTTACATTCGTCTCGGGCGTGGCGAGGAGGTCACCGGCGGACGGGACAAAGCCAGCATCCTGGCGGACACCGTCGAGGCGCTGC
This sequence comes from Jatrophihabitantaceae bacterium, assembly GCA_035263725.1. Lineage (GTDB taxonomy): Bacteria > Actinomycetota > Actinomycetes > Mycobacteriales > Jatrophihabitantaceae > DASXRA01. The sequence continues at coordinate 47,171 of DATFRC010000045.1, forward strand.
TCGGTGCGATCTACATACAGCACGGCCTACCGGTTGCGTCGGAAGTCATCCACGCCCTGTTCGACGGCCTGCTCAGTGAGGTCGCGAACCACGGCGCCGGCCTGGACTGGAAGACGAGCCTCCAGGAACTGACTGCCGAGCTCAGCGCCGGCGTTCCCGAGTACGTGATCACGTCCTCCGGCCCCGACCACGCCAAGACGTTCACGGCCCAGGCCTGCGTCCGTGGCGAGCTGTTCGCGGCAAGCACCGGGCGCAACAAGAAAGAGGCCGAGCAGGCCGCGGCGGCAACCGCGTATCGGCTGCTGCGGGCCCGGACCAGCAACGCCGCTTCCGACGAGTCCGCGCGGACCTGAGCATTGCCCGAACTTCCAGAGGTCGAGACCGTCCGCGCCGGCCTCGCGGAATGGGTGTCCGGCCGCGTCATCGCTGACGTCGAGGTGCGTCATCCCCGAGCGATTCGCCGCCATCTCGGCGGTGACTTTCCGGAGCGCTTGCGTGGGCACCGCCTCGGCGGAGCACGACGGCGCGGGAAGTACCTGTGGCTGCCGCTGTCCGACTCGGACGAGTGCCTGCTCGGCCACCTCGGCATGAGCGGGCAGTTGCTGGTGCGCCCCGCCTCCGCGCCGGACGAACGGCACCTGCACGTCCGCATCAGCTTCACCGACGCCGGGCCGGAACTGCGCTTCGTCGACCAGCGCACGTTCGGCGGGCTCCTCGTCGACGAGCTCGTACCGGCCGGGGATCTCGCGGGTGATCAGGTGCCGTCGCTGATCGCACACATCGCGCGTGATCCGCTGGACGGCGCGTTCGACGAGGCACGCTTCGTGACGCGGGTGCGCGCGCGGCGCAGTGCAATCAAGCGAGCGCTGCTCGACCAGTCGTTGATCTCCGGCGTGGGCAACATCTACGCCGATGAGGCGCTGTGGCGGGCGAAGCTCCACGGCCGGCGGCTGGCCGCGACGCTCACCCGGCCGGTCATCGGCACGATGCTCGCCGCGACACGCACTGTGCTGGGCGAAGCAATCGTCGCCGGCGGAACCTCGTTCGACGCGCTCTACGTCAACGTCAACGGCGAGAGCGGCTACTTCGACCGAACCCTCAACGTCTACGGGCGGGAGAGCGAGCCCTGTGCTCGCTGCGGCACGGCGATCCGGCGAGAAGCGTTCATGAATCGATCGAGCTACTTCTGCCCGCACTGCCAGCGCGCCCCGCGCCGATGAGACGCGGCACCGGCGAAAGTCTGTAGGAGCCATGGACGCAACGAACTTGGCTGAGCTCTATGACCTGCCGCTGCTCGACTGGGCGCCGATACAGGCGCGGCTGTCCGCCGGAGTGACGCAGGCACCGGGCACCGGCGGGCCGAACCGGCACACCTGCTGGCTGACGACGATCAACCCCGACGGCAGTCCACACGTCACCGGCATCGGCGGCCTCTATGCCGACGGCGCCTTCTGGTTCCAGAGCGGCACCCAAACGCGCAAGGCCAGAAACCTGGCACGTGATTCGCGCTGCGCGCTCAGCGTCGCCACCGACGAGTTCGACCTTGTGGTGGAGGGCGAGGCCCGGCAGGTCACCGATGCGCCGACGGTCGCGGCCATGGCAGCGCGATGGGCGGCTGAGGGTTGGCCGGCTCGGCTAGACGAATCCGGCCGGGCCATCACCGCGGAGTACAACGCGCCATCCGCCGGCCCACCACCCTGGATCGTGTACCGGGTCATTCCTCGCGCCGCGACCGCCCTGCAGACCGTGGTCCCGGGCGGTGCCACCCGGTGGCGGTTCTGACCGGCAGTGCCGGTATTTCCTGGCGCAGAGCACCCTGTGGTTGACCAGTCGTTACCGAAGTGCGACCATAAAGTCGCTTGACGGGAGCTCCGCGTTCCGCTGCGTCCACGTTTCGGACATGTGCGGGGGATGCGCCTCTTCCGCCGGGTCGCTCATAGACAACGTAGGTCGATGACCGGCCATGGAACACATCGGGCATCGACGCTGTGGTGTGAAAGGTCGCTATATGGCACGCGCTTTGCTGGGTTATGTAGGCAGCGCATCCGAACAGACTCTCTCCCTCGAGGTAGTACGCCTGCGACGTCGCGTACAGGAACTCGAGCATGAGATCGCCGAGTTGCGGGCAACGCCCGAGCAAGAGCTCGATCCTGCACTCGATCTCGAATTGCACCGCATGGCTGAAGGCGCCGAACCCGCTCTGGCCTGATCCGCCAGTCACCGGTTCGGCGTTGTTTTTGGCATGCCCGCAGTAGCCCGGTCGGCGTCTTGACGCAGGTCGGGCCTGCCTGCGCCGCGTTCATGTCTTCGCACGCTAGATTTCTCGGGTGAGCTGTCCTAGGGGGCGATTCGCGCGCCGTCCCGCGACACGCGGGCGCGCCGACCGTAGACCTGGGCGCCGCGGCAAACACAGCACCACGGCATACACCGGCCCGGGAGATTCGTGCACCTCAAGTCGTTGACGCTCAGGGGATTCAAGTCCTTCGCGTCGGCCACCACACTCCGTTTCGAACCCGGCATCACGGCGGTCGTCGGGCCCAACGGAACAGGCAAGAGCAACGTCGTCGACGCCATCGCGTGGGTGCTCGGCGAGCAGGGTGCGAAGGCGCTGCGCGGCGGCAAGATGGAGGACGTGATCTTTGCCGGCACCGCCGGCCGGCCACCGCTCGGGCGTGCTGAGGTCACCCTGACGATCGAGAACTCCGACGGAGCGTTACCGATCGACTACACCGAGGTGTCGATCACTCGGCGGATGTTCCGCAACGGCACCAGCGAGTACGAGATCAACGGCAACTCGTGCCGGCTGCTGGACATTCAGGAGCTGCTTTCCGATTCCGGCATCGGTCGCGAGATGCACGTGATCGTCGGCCAGGGTCAGCTCGACGCCGTGCTGTCGGCACGCCCGGAAGATCGGCGCGGCTTCATCGAGGAGGCGGCTGGCGTCCTAAAGCACCGCAAGCGCAAGGAGAAGGCGCTTCGCAAGCTGGAGACGATGCAGGCCAACCTCACGCGGCTCACCGACCTGACCGCCGAGTTGCGCCGCCAGCTCAAGCCGCTGGGCAAGCAGGCCGAGATCGCGCGTCGTGCGGCCGGCATCCAGGCGGAGCTTCGCGACTCGCGGTTGCGGCTGCTCGCCGACGACCTGGTAGCACTGCGCGGCGAGCTCAACCGCGAGGTGGCCGACGAGGAGGCGATCCTGGCTCGGCGAGCCGGCGTCGAGGCGGCCCTCGCCGAGGTGCGGGCGCGCGAGTTGGCACTGGAACAGGCGATGGCCGCCGACGCGCCGCTGCTGGCCAGGGCCCAGGAAACCTGGTATCGGCTGTCGGCGCTGGAGGAGCGCTTCCGCGGCACCGCCTCGCTCGCCGCCGAGCGTGCCCGGCTGCTCGCCGCCGAGCAGGGCGATGTGCGCACCGGCCGCGAGCCCGAGGCGATGGAGGCCGAGGCGAGCGAGATTCGCGAACGCGAGGCGGCTTTGTCGGCCGAGCTTTCCGGCTCGCGGGCGGGCCTCGCCGAGGCGGTGGCGCTCCGGCAGGAGCTCGAGGGCAGGCTCGCAGACGCCGAGCGTGCGCTGGTGACGGCGACCCGCGCCGTGGCCGACCGTCGCGAGGGGCTGGCCAAGCTCGCCGGGCGGGTGAACGCGCTGCGCACCCGCGCCGCTGCGGCGGCCGACGAGATCGCCCGTCTCAGCGCCGCCGCCGACGAGGCGCGCCATCGCGCCGGCGCCGCCGAGCAGGCGCTGGATCGGCTTCAGGCGGAGGTCGGCGTCCTCGACGAGGGCGAGGTCGGGCTTGACGAGCGGCATGAGCGGGCGCTGGCAGTGCACGAGCAGGCCGAGGCGCGCAAGCGCGAGCTCGCCCACGCCGAGCGGGAGGCAGAGCGCGAGCGTTCGACGTGGGCGGCTCGGCGCGACGCTCTCGCGCTCGGGCTGACCCGTAAGGACGGCGCCGGTGCGCTGCTCGCCGCAGGGTCCCGGCTGCCCGGGGTGCTGGGATCCGTCGCCGCGCTGCTGACGGTCGAGAGCGGCCACGAGGCCGCGCTTGCCGCCGCGCTGGGGGCCGTCGCCGACGCGGTCGCGGTCGCCGCGCCGGAGGATGCCGTGGCTGCGCTGCGACTGCTGGGGGCGGACGACGCAGGGCGGGCCGGACTGGTCCTCGGCGGCGCGCCGGTGCGCATCGACCGTGCCGGCTGGCCGTCGCTGCCCCCGGACGCCGCGTGGGCGATCGACGTCGTGCGGGTACCCGATGCGCTGCGCGGTTCCGTCGGCAACGCGCTCGACCGGGTTGCCGTCGTGGCCGACCTGGACGTGGCGCGCCGGCTTGTAAGCGCGTACCCGGACGTTCGCGCGGTGACCCGCGACGGCGACGTGCTGGGTACCGAGTGGGCGGCCGGCGGGTCGGCGTCGGCGCCGAGTGCCATCGAGGTCCAGGCCGCCGTCGACGAGGCGCAGCAGAAGGCCGACGAGGCACGCGCCCGGCACGAGCGGCTCTCCGCCGCGCTCGCCGAGGCCACGCAACGCGCCGAATCGCTGCGCCGTGATGTCGCGACGGCACTCAACGCCCTGAACGAGTCGGACGCCCGGCTTGCGGCTGTCGCGGCGCAGCTCGCCGAGCTGGGTCAGGCCGCCCGCTCCGCCACTGCTGAGGCGGCACGGCTCGAGCAGGCGCGGCTCGACGCCGAGCAGGCCCGCGACCGTGACCTCGCCGGGCTGACGGAACTGGAGGAGCGGCTGCACGTCGCCGAGTCCGAACCCGGTGACGGCGAACCCGCAACAGACGAGCGGGACAGCCTCCAGAGCGATGTGGCGACCGCTCGGCAGGCCGAGATGGACGCCCGCCTCGCGGTGCGCACGTGCGAGGAGCGGGTCCGCGCGCTGGCGGGCCGGGCTGACCAGCTCGTCCGGGCCGCAGCGGTCGAACGCGACGCGCGCCGCCGCCAGGCGGCCGCCCGGCACGCCCGCGCTCGCGGCGCCGTGGTGGCGGCTGCAGTGCGTGACGCCGCACAGGCCGTGCTTGCGAAGATCGCCGTCTCGGTCGCCGCGGCGGCGACCGAACGCGACGAGGTGCAGCAGGCCCGCGTGGTGCGCGAGGGCGAGCTGCTCGCGGTACGCGGGGAGACGCGTCGCCTCGACGGGGAGCTGGACCGGCTCACCGACGCGGTGCATCGCGACGAGATCGCGCGTGCCGAGCAGCGGCTGCGCATCGAGCAGCTCGAGGCGCGCGCCGTAGCGGAGTTCGGGGTCGAGGTCGAGGCATTGCTCGCGGAATACGGCCCCGATCAGCCATGTCCACCCAGCGCGCAGGAGATGGCCGAACACGCGCAGGCCCGCGAGCGCGGCGAACAGGTCATCGCGCCGCAGCCAGGGCCGTTCGACCGCGCCAGCCAGGAGAAGCGGGCCGCCCGCGCCGAGCGAGATCTCGCGTTGCTGGGCAAGGTGAACCCGCTGGCTTTGGAGGAGTTCGCAGCGTTGGAGGAGCGGCACCAGTTCCTGTCGACGCAGCTTGAGGACCTCAAGGCGACGCGCCGCGACCTGCTGACGGTCGTCAAGGAGGTCGACGAGCGCATTCTCGAGGTGTTCACCAGCGCGTACCACGACGTCGCGCGCGAGTTCGAAACGGTGTTCGCGACGCTGTTCCCGGGCGGCGAGGGCCGCCTGATCCTGACCGATCCAGAAGACATGCTGCTGACCGGCATCGAGGTCGAGGCGCGACCGCCCGGTAAGAAGGTGCGCCGGCTCTCCCTGCTGTCCGGCGGTGAACGGTCGATGACGGCGGTGGCGCTGCTGGTCGCGATCTTCCGGGCGCGGCCCAGCCCGTTCTACGTCCTGGACGAGGTGGAGGCCGCGCTCGACGACTTCAACCTGGGCCGGCTCCTCGGCCTCATCGACGAGCTGCGCTCGAACAGCCAGGTCATCCTCATCACGCACCAGAAGCGGACCATGGAGATCGCCGACGCGCTGTACGGGGTGAGCATGCGCGGGGACGGCATCACCCAGGTAATCAGCCAGCGACTGCGCGACGTGGCCGAGGCGGAGCCGCTGGCGGCGATGGCATGAAATGCGGGAACCGCTGCGCTGACTCAGCGACGTCGCGTACCTTGTCCGGGTGATTTCGAAGGCCCTCGCCTCCGCAACGAGTCGTCAGCACTTCCTCGCGGTGGCCACGCTCGCGTTGGGGGCCGCCCTCGCGCTGGGCGCGTGCTCGTCGGGCAGCAGTAGCGCGGGGAACGCCACCAGCACGGCGCCGACCACTGCGGGCTCGTCGAATAGCGCCTCGACCGGCGCGACCACCAGCTCCGCCGCACCGTCGAAGACGTCGTCCAAGCCGGCGCCACCCGCCCAGCCGGTCCACGTCAGCCTGTTCCAGGGCGACGGCCAGGTCTTCGGCGTCGGCATGCCGATCATCGCGCAGTTCTCGAAGAAGGTGACAAGCGCTCACGCGTTCGACAAGGCCGTCACCGTGAAGGTGAACGGGCAGCCGGCGGACGGCGCGTGGTTCTGGGTCAACTCGAACGACGGGTACGCCATGGAGGCCCACTACCGCATGGAGCACTACTGGCCGGCCCACGCGACGATCGAGATGAACATGCCGCTCAAGGGCCTGAGTGCGGGACCAGGGCTCGCGTACGACGACAGCCTGACGCTTCTGATGAAGACCGGGGCGGCGCACATCTCCCAGGTCAACGGGGGTTCGGAGCGCATGACCGTGAGTTCGGACGGGAAGATCGTCAGGACCTTCCCGGTGTCGCTGGGCAAGGCCTCCACGCCCACGTACCTGGGCACCAAGGTGGTGGCGGCCAAGAAGAACCCACAGCTCATGATCGGCGGCGCGGACGACCCGTACCGGATCAACGTGCCGTGGTCCGTGCGGATGACCAACTCCGGCGAGTTCATCCACGCAGCGGCGTGGAACACCGGCAACATCGGCAGCCGCAGCACGTCCCACGGGTGCACGAACCTGACGGTCGCCGACGCGAAGTGGTTCTACAACTTCTCGATCATCGGCGACGTGGCCACGTACGTGAACACCGGCACGTCGAACGTCATGCCGTCGTGGGACGGCATCGGCGACTGGAACGTATCGTGGTCGGAGTGGGAGCAGGGCAACCTGCTCAAGAACAACTGACCCGCGGCCTGGCACGATGCGCTGTGTGACCGAGCCTCGTAGGGTCGCATAAGGGCCGAGCACCACATATTGCCCGTAGCGATGAGCGCACGCGCTGCGAGCAGGGAGCCACAGTGACCGTCCTCTGGATCGTCCTTGCCATCGTCGTCGTCGCAGCGATCGCGACGACGGCGTTCGTCTTCGTCCGGGGCCGGAACAAGCCGCCTGCGGCGCCGACGGCGACCCCACCGGTCGAAACCGTGCCCGTGGAGGTGCCGCCGCCTGTTCCTGAGGTCGAGGTCCCTGAGGTCGAGGTTCCTGAGGTCGAGGTTCCTGAGGTCGAGGTCCCGGAGCCGACCGCCGGACGGCTGCAGCGCCTGCGCGCCCGGCTGGCCCGCTCGCAGTCGACGCTCGGCCGTGGCCTGCTCTCGGTGTTGTCCCGCGACCAGCTCGACGACGAGACGTGGGACGAAGTCGAGGAGGCGCTACTCGGTGCGGACGTAGGCGTCGGTGCGACGGCCGAGATCGTCGAGCGGCTGCGAACCCGGACGAAGGTGCTGGGCACCCGCAGCCCGGACGAGCTGCGCGCCCTGCTCGCCGACGAGCTGGTCACGGCGTTGCGGCCCGACCTCGATCGCACGCTTTCCACCACGCCGCACGACGGCAACCCTGCCGTAATGCTGGTCGTTGGGGTAAACGGCACGGGCAAGACCGCTACATGCGGCAAGCTCGCCCGGGTGCTCGTCGCCGACGGGCGCACGGTCCTGCTCGGTGCCGCGGACACGTTCCGCGCCGCGGCCGCCGACCAGCTGGCCACCTGGGGGTCGCGGGTAGGCGCGGAGACGGTACGCGGTCCGGAGGGCGGCGACCCGGCGAGCGTCGCGTTCGATGCGGTCCGCCGCGGCGCCGAAGAGCACGTCGACACCGTGGTGATCGACACCGCCGGGCGGCTGCACACGAAGACCGGACTCATGGACGAGCTGGGCAAGGTCAAGCGGGTCGTCGAACGACGTGGCCCGGTCTCGGAGACGCTGCTCGTCCTCGATGCCACCACCGGGCAGAACGGCCTCGCGCAGGCACGCGTGTTCACCGAGGTGGTGGACGTAACGGGCATCGTGCTCACGAAGCTCGACGGCACCGCGAAGGGCGGGATCGTGATCAGCGTGCAGCGTGAGCTTGACGTCCCGGTCAAGCTTGTCGGCCTGGGCGAGGGGCCCGACGACCTGGCGCCGTTCGAGCCGAAGCAGTTCGTGGACGCTCTGCTCGGCTGACCCGTCCTACGCTGACCCTGCGCAACGGTGCGCGAGGAGGATGCCATGAAGGCGCTGTACAAACCCGCGGCGGCACCCGGTCTGGAACTGGTGGAGCGTCCCGAACCGGTAGTCGGCGCGAACGACGTCAAGATCCGGGTATTGCGGACGGGCATCTGCGGCACCGACCTGCACATCGAGGCCTGGGACGATTGGGCGGCCGGCGCGGTGGATGCACCGCTGATCCCTGGCCACGAGTTCGCCGGCGAGGTCGTCGCGATCGGAGACGGGGTACGCGACGTCCGGGTCGGCGACCTGGTGTCCGGCGAGGGACACATCGTCTGCGGCACGTGCCGCAACTGCCGGGCCGGGCGGCGACACCTCTGCATCCGCACCGCGGGCCTCGGCGTCAACCGCGACGGCGCGTTCGCGGAATATGTCGTGATCCCGGAGAGCAACGCCTGGGTGCACCCAGCCGGCTTCGACCCGGACCTGGCGGCGATTTTCGATCCCTTCGGCAACGCCGTGCACACCGCGTTGCAGTTCCCGGTCGTGGGCGAGGACGTGCTGATCACCGGTGCCGGGCCGATCGGGCTGATGGCCGCCGCGGTGGTCCGCCACGTCGGCGCACGGTTCGTGGTGATCACCGACGTCAGCGAACCTCGGCTGGAACTGGCCCGGCACATGGGCGTAGACCTTGCGGTCAACGTCGCCACCAGCACCATCGCCGAGGCCCAGGAACAGCTCGGTCTGACCGAAGGGTTCGACGTCGGACTGGAAATGAGCGGCCACCCGTCGGCGCTGCCCACCATGATCGACAACTTCACGCATGGCGCCAAGGTTGCGGTGTTGGGCCTGCCGGCCGCCCCGATCACCGTCGACTGGGTCAAGGTCGTGACGCACATGATCACGATCCGAGGCGTGTACGGGCGCGAGATGTTCGAGACCTGGTACGCGATGAGCGCGCTGTTGCGCTCCGGCCTCGACATCAGTCCGGTGATCACCGATCGGTTCCCGGCCGCGCAGTGGCGGGAAGCGTTCGACACCTCGCGTGGCGGCAAGTGCGGCAAGGTCGTTCTCGACTGGACGGAGCTCTGACGATGTACGCGATCCGTGACGAACTGCAGACGACCCTTGACGAGATTCGGACAGCTGGGCTGTACAAGCACGAGCGCGAGCTCGCCTCGCCCCAGTCGGCGCATGTGCGCTCGAACGGCGCCGAAGTACTGAACTTCTGCGCGAACAACTACCTCGGACTGGCCGACCACCCGGTGATCGTCGACGCCGCCAAGAAGGCGCTCGACGAATGGGGCTTCGGCATGGCCAGCGTGCGCTTCATCTGCGGCACGCAGACGCAGCACACGCACCTCGAACGCCGCATCTCAGCCTTCCTGCATACCGAAGCCACGATCCTCTACTCGTCCTGCTTCGACGCCAACGGCGGCGTGTTCGAGGTGCTGCTCGACGAACGCGACGCGGTGATCTCCGACGAACTGAACCATGCGTCGATCATCGACGGCATCCGGCTGTGCAAGGCGACCCGATACCGCTACCGCAACCGGGACATGGCCGACCTCGAGGCGCAGCTGGTGTCCGCGCGCGACGCGCGGCGCCGCCTCGTCGTCACCGACGGAGTGTTCTCCATGGACGGCTACTTCGCGCCGCTGGACGAGATTTGCGCGCTCGCGGAGCGGCACGACGCGCTTGTGATGGTCGACGACTCGCACGCCGTGGGGTTCATCGGCGCCACCGGGGCCGGTACTCCGGAGCGCTCCGGCGTGCAGGACCGGGTGGACATCGTCACCGGCACGCTGGGCAAGGCGCTCGGCGGTGCCTCCGGCGGGTACGTCAGCGCCGATGCCGAGATCGTCGAGCTGCTGCGGCAACGCTCCCGGCCGTACCTGTTCTCCAATGCGGTTGCGCCGGCGGTGGTGGCGGGGTCGCTGGCCGCTCTGGAGCTGGTGGCCGGCGGCGGCGAGCAGCGCGCGGCGCTTTCGCGCAACACCGAGGTGTTCCGGCGTCGCATGGCGGACGAGGGCTTCGATGTCCTGCCGGGCGAGCACCCAATCGTGCCCGTGATGTTCGGCGACGCGGCGCTGGCGGCGCGGATCGCCGACGTGATGCTGGGCGAGGGTGTGTACGTGATCGCGTTCTCGTACCCGGTGGTCCCGAAGGGCAAGGCCCGCATCCGGGTGCAGCTGTCGGCTGCGCATTCCGAGGCAGACGTCGAGACATGCGTGCGGGCCTTCGTCGCGGCCCGCGCCAAGGTTTCCGGATGATGCTGCTGATCGTCGGCGCCGGGCCGCGGCTCGGTGAGGCCGTCGCGCGCCGGTTCGGGCGCGGCGGCTACGACGTCGGCCTCATAGCCCGCGACGAGACGCGTCTGGGAGAGCTCGCCGAGCGCCTCAAGGACGCCGGGGTCACCGCCGGCTGGGCGGCCGCCGACATCGCCGACGCCGCCGCGCTCGCAGCGGCGATCGGCCGGCTCGTCGACCATGCCGGGGGCGTTGACGTGCTGCTGCACAACGCGTCCGCGTGGCGGGCGGCGCGGCCCCTCGAGACGACGGCGGACGAGCTGCTCGCCGATCTCGCGGTCGGGGCAACCAGCCTGCTGACCGCGGCGCAGGCGGTGGTGCCGGCGATGCGCGCGGCCGGCCTCGGCACCATCCTCGCCACCGGGTCCGGCGCCGCCGACGCCGCGACCCCCGACGCCGCCAGCCTGGGCGCGCAGAAGGCGGCAATGCGCGCTCTCGTCCGAGCACTGGACGCCGACCTGCGCGGCGACGGGATCCACTGCGCCACGGTCACCGTTCATGGGCTGATCAAGGACGGCACCCGCTTCGCCCCGGCGCGCATCGCCGATCTCTACGCCGAGCTGGTCGCTGAGACCGCCGGGCGGCCCGAGGCGTGGCGCACGGTTGTGGACCTCAAGTAGCTGCGCGATCAGCGTTCGCGGCGATCGCGTCGTGGACGTACCGCGCTAGTCCGGGCGCTACGTCCTCGTAGAGCTTGGCGAACCGTTCGTCGGCGACGTACATCTCGGCGAGGCCGCGGTGCAATTCGTAGCCGCAGTCGTAGAACCAGCGGCTGATATACCGACGGTGCGCCTCGGCGAGATCCATGGCACGTGGGCTGTCCGGCGGCACACCGGAGCGAAGCGCCTCCGCGAAGTCGCGCAACCCGGCATCGGCCTCGGCCTTGATCGCGCGCCACTCGTCCTTGCCGTACGTCGCGGTACGGCGGGTGGACTGCCGATACGCGTCGGTGTCGCCCCAGCGCTGCTCGGCCTCCTGCGCCCACTCGCCGCCAGGCTTGTCGGTGCCGAAGATTTCGAACTGCTCCTCGGGAGTCAGCGAAATACCCATCTGCTGGGCCTCCATCTCCTTCTCTACTGCGGCGACCATCGCCGAAAGGCGCCCGATGCGCTCGCGCAGCAACGTGTGCTGGCGACGCAGGTGGCTAACCACATCCGGATCGGCGAGGATCGTGGCGATCTCGTCCAGCGCAAACCCGAGCTCGCGGTAAAACAGGATCCGGCGCAGTCGCGCCAGGTCCGCGTTCGCATAGACGCGGTAACCGGCTGCTGTGCGTCCGGTCGGCGACAGCAGCCCGATCTCGTCGTAGTGATGCAGCGTGCGCACGGTAACACCGGAGAGCTGCGCCACCTGTCCTACCGAGAAGCTCACGACCTCAGGCTGCACCCTGACGTCACGTGAGGGTCAACCGAACTGCGCCCGCGACGCCAGGGCCCGGCGTAGGTCGTCGCCGGCGTCGACGACGGAGCGTCGGATGCCCGAATCCAGATCGGGCTGGGCCAGCAATGCGGTGGAACGGTCGAGCGTGCTGTGCGCGATGGCCGTGCTCGGGTAAGCGAGCCAGGCGAGACGGGCGACGACCCAGCCCTGCCTGAGTGCCGCGGTTGCGGCGATCTCGTCGAAGTACCGTGCGACGTAGGGTGCGGTGAGGTCGGTCTGCTCCGGGTGCCAGAAACCTCCGGCCAGGGCGTAGACCTCGTAGTTCGACGCGCCGGGATCGGTCATCATTGCCTGCCACGCCGCCGCCTTCGCCTCCGGACTGGGAAGCATCGCCCGGCAGCGAGCCGCGTGCACCTGCCCCGGTGCGCTGCGGTCGCGCGCGAGCTCGGCCTCGATCTCGTCCGTTGTCACCGCGCCCAGGGCTGCCAGCCGGGCGAGCACCGCCCAGCGAAGCTCGTCGTCGACCACCACGCCGTCCGGCAGCCGCTCGCCGGCGAGCCACGCCCGCAGCAGCTCGGTGTCCGACGCCGCAGCGACGTAGCCGCGTGCCGCAGCGAGCTGCCGACCGGAGGCAGGCGGCGCCGCGCGCATCGCGGAGTCCGCGGCCCGCGCCAGCCGGCGCAGCCCCTGAGCGCGCGGCATCCCTGCGGGCAGATAGACGCCGGCTACCGTGCCGACCGCCCACCGCATCACCGGGCCGAGGACCGCGTCGGGTTCGCCGGGCACCGCCGCCTCGACGATGCGCAGGGCGAGACTCGCGGATACCTCGGCGTCTGCCACGGCCAAGCGCAGCGCGTTCCACACCGATACCCGGGCCAGCGGATCGTCGAGGGCCGGCAAGAGCGATGGGACCCGCTCCCACACTTCGGCGGCAAGCGCCGTCTTCGCCCAGGTGTCGTCCCGGGCGTCGGGCAATACGAGGGCCGGCGTCGTGGGCACGACCAGCGCCACCGGGTCGAGGAGCACGGCGTTCTTGCGGGCGATCTCCTCGCCCTGCTGGGTGAATGCGATCACGGTGACCGCGTGTGGCCGGCCGGCCTCCCCGGTTCGGTAGACGACCGGTCCGGCGCCGACCGACAGCGTGTCCAGCCCGGACGTGCGTAGCCACACCTCGGCCCACTTCTCCAGGTCCTGGGCGCCGGCAGCGGTCCAAGCACCGATCAGGTCGGCGAACGTCGCGTTACCATACGCATGGGTACGGAAATAGTCACGCAGGCCGCCGAGCAGGATGTCGTCGCCGAGGCGCACCGCCAGCTGCCGCAGTGCCGACGCGCCTTTCGCATAAGAGATCCCATCGAAGTCGTTCAGTGCGGTCTTGGCGTCCGCTGCGCCGTTGCCCGCGATCGGATGAGTCGACGGACGGCGATCGGCGGCGTAGCCCCACGCCTTGCGGCGGCTCGCGAACTCCACCCAGACGGGGTAGTCGTCGATCACGTCGCAGACCCGGAATGCCAGGTACTCGGCGAAGGACTCGTTCAGCCACAAGTCGTCCCACCAGCGCATCGTGACGAGGTTGCCGAACCACATGTGCGCCATCTCGTGCGCGATAGTGGTGGCCCGCTCGTTGCGCTCGGCGTCGGTCGCGCGGGACCGGAACACGTACGCGTCCCGGAAGGTGACGCAGCCGGGGTTCTCCATCGCGCCGGCGTTGAAGTCTGGGACGAACGCCTGGTGATACTCGCCCCACGGGTAGCGCACCCCGAAGAGCCGATGGAACTCGTCCAGACAGGCGGCGGTCAGCTCGAGCATTTCCGGCGCCTGGGCGTCGAGCTCGCGCGCCAGCGACGCGCGGGTGTGGACGCCCAGCGGGACGCCGTCGTGCGTGCCGGACACGGAGTGGTACGGCCCGGCGACAAGCGTCGCGAAATACGTCGCGACCGGATGGGCCGACTCGATGCGGCGGCGACCGTCGGACAGCCGCTGTGCCGGCCCGTTGCCGAGGACGGTCCAGCTCGGATCGCACGCGATGGTGAGCGCGAACGGAGCCTTGAGGTCGGGCTGATCGAAGCAGGCGAACCAGCGCGGCGCGGCGTCAAGGAACGACATCGCATACAGGTAAGGCTTGCCGTCGGCGGGGTCGACGTGGCGGTGTAGCCCTTCACCGTCGTGGGAGTACGCCATGGTGGCCTCGACGACCAGCTCGTTGTCGTCCTGCAGGTCCGCCAGGGCCAAGCGGCCACCGGCGAGCTGCGCGACGTCCAGGGGACGGCCGTTCAGGCTCGCGCGAGACAACTCTCGCGGAGCTACGTCGACGAACGTCGCGGCGCCACGCTCGGCGCTGAACCGGATGGTGCTTCGCGAAGCGAACAGTTCCGCGCCCCTGGTCAGGTCGAGGTCGACGTCGTAGCCGGTCACACGGATGAGGCCGGCCCGGCGCTGGGCCTCCTCATGGGTGAGGGAGCGCACTCACCCACACTAGAAGATCACCGAGCACCGCGATGGCGCACGGCGACACGTCCGGTGCGGCCCGGGATCTCCGGCCGCCTGCGCCTGCCCGCTGCGGTGTTCACATACCCGAAACAGCGGCTGCCATCGCCGGTAACAGCCCACCAGCACTCTGGGCGCAAACGCGACGGCGCGTGCCCACACACTCACCGACGAAACGGGGGAGCTTCGTGTCTCACCTGCTACTCGCCGCGGATTCCATCAAGCTGAACACGGGGAACACGGCCTGGGTGCTTACCTCGGCAGCGCTCGTGCTGCTCATGACGCCGGGGCTGGCCTTCTTCTACGGCGGTATGGTCCGCTCGAAGAGCGTCCTCAACATGCTGATGCTGAACTTCATCTGTATCGCCGTGGTCGGGGTCATCTGGGCGATCTACGGGTTCTCGCTCGCCTTCGGCAGCTCGCACCTCGGCGGGTTCATCGGCGGCAGTCATGAGCTGTTCGGCTTAGGCAATCCGGACGTCCTGAGCGGCTTCTGGAGCAGCGCCGGGGTGCCCATAGTCGTGTTCGCGATGTTCCAGCTGATGTTCGCGATCATCACGCCGGCACTCATATCCGGGGCGGTGGCGGACCGGACGAAGTTCTGGGGCTGGACCATCTTCATCGCAATTTGGGTGACCGTGGTGTACCTGCCGGTAGCGAACTGGGTGTTCGGCACCGGGTGGATCTTGAACAAGCTGCACGCCGAGGACTTTGCCGGTGGCACCGCCGTCCACACGAACGCCGGCGCCGCGGGCCTGGCGCTTGCCATCGTCATGGGCAAGCGGGTCGGCTGGCGCAAGGACCCGATGAAGCCGCACAACGTGCCGTTCGTGCTGCTCGGCGCGTCGCTGCTGTGGTTCGGCTGGTACGGATTCAATGCGGGCTCCGAAGGCGCCGCGGACAACATCGCCGGGCTCGCCTTCACCACGACGACGGTGGCCACCTGCGCGGGCGTACTGGGCTGGCTGCTCGTGGAGCAGCTGCGTGACGGCAAGCCGACGACGGTCGGCGCGGCCTCGGGCGCGGTGGCCGGGCTGGTCGCCATCACCCCGGCATGCGCGTTCGTCAGCCCGCTGGGCGGTATCGCGATCGGGCTCATCGCCGGCGCGCTCTGCGCCATGGCGGTGGGCCTCAAGTACCGGTTCGGCTTCGACGACTCGCTCGACGTGGTCGGCGTGCACCTCGTCGGTGGCGTCGCCGGCACCGTCCTGATCGGCTTCTTCGGCTTCGACCACGGGGCTGCGACGCCGGGCGGGCTGCAGCGCGGACTGTTCTATGGCGGTGGCATCGACCTGCTGGAAAAGCAAGTGGTCGCTGCCGGGTCGGTCATGCTGTACTCGTTCGTCCTCACGTTCGTGATAGGGACCGTGCTAAAGCGGCTGGGCGCGTTCCGGGTGTCCGAGGAGGCTGAAGTCAGCGGTATCGACGAGGCCGAGCACGCAGAAACCGCCTACTCCTTCTCGACGGTGCTGTCAGGTGGCCTCACGGGGCAGGCGGCCGCTGCGGCCGCGTCGACCTCGCCGACCACGCGGGAGAAGGTGGACGCATGAGGCTCGTCACGGCGGTGATCAAGCCGTTCAAGCTGGACGACGTCAAAGCCGCCCTGGAGGTGCTCGGGATCCAGGGCTTGACGGTCAGCGAAGTCCAAGGGTTCGGGCGGCAACGCGGCCACACCGAGGTGTACCGCGGTGCCGAATACACCGTCGACCTCGTCCCCAAGGTCCGCATCGATGTCCTTGTGGACGACTTCGATGCGGACAAGGTCGTGGACGCGGTCGTGGAGGCCGCCCGCACGGGCAAGATCGGCGACGGCAAGGTGTGGGTGACCGCTGTCGAGACGCTCGTGCGGGTGCGAACCGGTGAGCGAGACGCCGACGCGGTCTGAGCTCGCGGAGGTCCGGGCCGGCGTGCTGCGCCGGCCCGGGCTCGTCGGCGCCCCGCTGCGTGCCGCGCTGAGCGAGGCGTACGACGAGTGGCTCGCGTCCCTGCCGATCCCTGACGGCGTCGCGCTCGCGGCGATCGGCGGGCTGGGACGCCGTGAACCGTCGCCGTACGGCGACCTCGACCTGGTGCTGCTGCACTCCGGCAAGGTCCGCGGGTTGGCTCGCCTGGCGGACCGGGTCTGGTATCCGATCTGGGACAGCGGGGTTGCTCTCGATCACTCGGTGCGCACCGTCGAGCAGGCACTAGCCGTGGCCCGCGACGACCTCACGGCGCTGCTCGGGTTGCTCGACCTGCGGCACATCGCCGGCCACCCGGCGCTGACCGCGACGCTGCGGCAGCGGCTGCTGGACGTGTGGCTGCCCGGGGCGAGCAAGCGTGCCGGGGAGTTGCGGTCGATGTCGGCGCAGCGGGCCGCGGCGAGCGGCGATGCGGCATTCCTACTGGAACCGCACCTCAAGCAGTCCCGCGGGGGACTGCGCGACGGGCACGCGCTGCAGGCGCTGGCGCGTGCACAACTCGTGGACGTCGGGCGGGCGACACGCGAGGCGTACCAGGTGCTGCTCGACGTCCGCGGCGAACTGCACCGGCTCGCGGGCCGAGCCCAGGATGTACTGCACCGCGAAGAGCAGCCCGGAGTGGCGAGCGCCCTGGACATGTCGGGTGCCGATGCGGTGCTACGAGCCGTCAATGAGGCGGCCCGCACACTCGGGCACACGCTGGACACAGCGTGGCGACGGACTCCGACACTGACCGTCCACAGTGGATGGTCGATGCGACGACGGCGGTCTGCGGCGGATCCCGCGCGCACGCCGCTCGCGAAGGACGTCGTAATGCAGGACGGCGATGTGGTGCTCGCGCGCGACGCGGACCCCTGGGCCGACCCGTTGCTGACATTGCGCGCTGCGCGCGCCGCCGCGGAGCACGATCGGCCGCTCGCGCCGTTCACCCTGGAACGG
>DATFRC010000046.1:0-12279 GCA_035263725.1 Jatrophihabitantaceae bacterium
GGGCCGGCGTCAACATCGGATATGCCGTCAACGCCGACGGCACCACCTGGACGTGGGGTCGCAACAGCACCGGCCAGCTCGGCGACGGCACACATACTGACCGCTACACCCCCGTCCAAGTCAGCGGGCTGACAAACGTCCGGGCGATCCCGGGTGGCTCGAGGCTCAGCTACGCCGTCGACACCGACGGCCATCTATGGCCGGGGGGGTGGCGCCGATCCTGTCCCGCAGCGGTTCGACAGTGCCTGCGCAGTGGGGACTTCCGTCGTCGCCAACAGCACTGGCGCCTGGGAGCGCTGCGACGACGACGCGGTGTGGCAGCTCGATCACCAGGACGCGACGACATCCGGCCAGGTGAGCTATCCCCGCCAGGTGCCTTCGCTGACGCACATCACCGCGATCGCGTCTGCGCCCGGCACCAGCGGGTCGGGCGCCGGGGTGCAGGCGCTGGACACCGAAGGGAAGGTTTGGCGTTACGACCGGCCCACCGACAGCTTCACACGGGTGTACGGGCTCACTGGTGTCACTGCCATCGGCAGCGTCGGACAGATCGGCTACGCAGCCGCGAGCTGAGCCATATCGTTTCCGCATGGAGCGGGACGCGGCGGTCGGACACTGCCTGAGCCTGCCGGGCGCGTATCTCGACAACCCGTGGGGCCCGGAGCAGACGGTGGCGAAGGTCAGCGGCAAGATCTTCGCGTTCCTCGGCGGCGATGACCCGTTGCAGATCGCCGTCAAGAACCACCCCGAGATGGTGGACGAGTGGCGAACGCGCTACCCGAACCATGTCGGCCCCGGCCCGTACCTTGCGAAGGCGACGTGGAACTACGTCCGGGCAAGCGGCGCAGGTGCGCCGGACGACGACGAGATACGCGAACTCATCGAGGATTCGTACGCGCTTGTAGTCGCGTCGCTGCCCAAGTCCAAGCGTCCGTGACGGCACGGCGCACGCATGGTGTGCGTATCAAGGTGACTCGATCGGCTCGAACTGCCGCGTCTTGCCGGACCAGAAGCGGTCGAGGTCGTCGACCTTGCTGACGGTGACCTCAGGGGATGCAAGTCCGCTGCGACGTAGCACATCCGCAAGGTCAGCCCGCAGGCGCTCGAGGTCATCCGAACCATTGGTCACGACGGACACGTCCAGCCCGTGTGGCCTCTGGCGGACGGAGAAGTCGGTCAGGCCGGGCGCGGCGAGAATGGCGCGCTCCACCGCGCGACGAGGCGCCGAGACCCCGCCGTCGTACCCGAACTCCCCGTCGATCCGTCCGTGAACATTGGTGATGCGCTTGTGGGCACACCCACACGGACACGGCTCATCGGTGATCGTCACCGCGTCCGCGAGGTCATAGCGGATCAGTGGCTGGTCGAGGTTGTACAGGCTGGTCAGCAACAGCCGATCCCCCGGTTGCCCGTATGGGACAACGTTGCCCTCGGTGTCGACTGATTCCAGGATCACCAGGTCGTCGGCGATGTGGAAGCCCTCCCCGACACCGCAGGCAAAGGCATAGGTGCCTTCGGAACAGCCCCAGAACTCCGCCGGCTCGATGCCCCACGCCGCCCGGACCGCCTCTCGGACCGCCGGCGTGCACATTTCGCCGGCCACGGCTACCCAGGTCGGGGTGATTGTCAAGCGGCCGGCCAGCGCCTCCACGGCGAGACGCCGGATGACGTTCGGCCACCCCTGAAGAGCGTCGACCCTCGGACGGGCCTGATTGAGACCATCGACCATCTCGGCAAGTGGCATCGTGCCGGCGAAGCAGTGCGAGGGCGGCCCGCCGCTCTCGAAGGTGCTGAAGGCGTGAAATGCGCCGGACTCATGCCTGGTGCTGCAGGCGAACGCCTGCACCAGGACGGCGTGCGGATCCTCCCCGCGCCGACCCGTCCAGCGCGAACCCTGCATCACGAATGTCACGAAGGCGTCCCAGCCGTAGACCTGGATCGCTTCCGTGCCGGTATACCCGGTCGTCACGATCGCGTGGTACTCGTCATCGAGATACCGGTCGTCGCCATTCAGTTGCGCAACGTGTTCCTTCACGCGGTCGAGCGTCAAGCCAGGAACTGTGACCAGATCGTCGAACTCGGCCATCATCTCGGCCCGCGTGAGGATCGGCAGGGAGGGCAGGTCGGCTTCGGTGAAGGTGGCCAGATCGCGTCCCGCCAGTCGAGTCCGCCAGAACGGCGAATTGTCCGCCGCCCAGCGCAGCAATTCCTGCAGTCGCCGTTCTCTTTCCGCAGCAAGACGCCCGGCGTCCCAGCGCAGCCGGCGAACACCCTTGAGGTAGGCGTCCTGTAGTTCCGCCCGTTGGCGCCGGACAAGTTGCTCGTACTGGTCAGCGGACCGGGTTGCGTTCGCAGGCATGCGCGAGATCGTAGCTTTACGCCCGCCACATTTTGAAGGCACTCGGCGCGCGTGGACCGTCAAGTCGTCGTAGTATCTAGCGACTGGAGTCCGGGGGGATCCATATGGACCGAGTAATGGTCATTTACGGCACGCGGCCCGAGGCGATCAAGCTGGCGCCGCTGATCGGCCGGCTGGCGGCATCGCAACACTTGCAGCCACTGCCTGTCGTCACCGGGCAGCACCGCGAGATGCTCGACCAGGTCAACCAGCTGTTCGGCATCGAGCCGGTGCACGACCTGGACATCATCACCCCGCGGCAGACGCTGACGGACGTGACGGTGCGGGCGCTGTCCGGGTTGAGCGACGTGATCCGCGCCGAGGCGCCGGTCGCGGTGGTCGTGCAGGGCGACACCACCACCTCGTTCGTGGCGGCGCTGGCGGCCTTCTACGCGCAGGTGCCCGTGGTGCACGTCGAGGCGGGGCTGCGCACGTCCGATCCGTACAACCCGTTTCCGGAGGAGATCAACCGCCGACTGACCTCGCAGCTGGCCAGCCTGCACCTGGCGCCCACCCGCACGTCCCGAGCCAACCTCGTCGCCGAGAACGTCAAGCCCTCGCAGATCTTCGTCACCGGCAACACCGTCATCGACGCGCTGCACTCGGTCGTGGCGCGCCGGCTGGCCTATTCCGATCTCGCGCTAGAGCGGCTGGACGGGCGCAGTGTGCTGATCACGGCGCACCGCCGGGAGTCCTGGGGCGCGCCGATGGCCGCCTCGGCGCGCGCCATCGCCACCCTGGCCCGGCGCTACCCCGACGTGACGTTCGTGCTCCCGGCGCATCTCAATCCGGTCGTGCGCGAGGTGTTGCTGCCGCCGCTGGCGGGACTGCCCAACGTCGCGATCACCGAACCGTTGCCGTACGGCCAGTTCTGCCGCCTGATGCAAGACAGCCACCTGATCCTGACCGACAGCGGCGGCGTGCAGGAAGAAGGCCCGAGTCTCGGCAAGCCCGTGCTCGTCATGCGCGAGACGACCGAACGCCCCGAGGCGGTGGAGGCCGGCACCGTCCGGCTGGTCGGCACCGACGAGGCGACGATCGTCCACGAGGTCGCGGCCCTGCTCGACGACGCCGACCACTACGCGACGATGGCCAACGCCGTGAACCCCTACGGCGACGGCCACGCCGCGCGCCGTTCGGTCCAGGCGATCGAGCACTTCTTCGGACTGGCTGATCCGCCAGACGATTTCGACCCGGCCTACTCCGGCCGGTAGCGACGCGGGACGAGTTCGATCACGACCGCCCGGGACCGGCGATCTGCTCCAGCACCTCGCCGCACCACTGCAGCAGGGCGATGTCGCGCAGCGGCTCGCTGCCCATCCCGCCCTGTCTCGGACGCGGCACCGACACCGTTCCTACAGCCTGCTTGTACACCGCACGGTCGTAGAGACGGCGGAGCCGCAACTGCGCCGACTCGGGCAGGTCGAGCGGCGAGAAACGAACAGCGGCGCCCTGCAGCGCGACCTCGGTAACCCCGTAGCGGCGGCACAGCACCTTGAACCGCGCCACAGCCAGCAGGTTCTCGACCGGCGAGGGCACCGGGCCGAACCGGTCGACGAGCTCCTCGCGCACCGCCTCCACAGCCTCGTCCGTCGTCGCGCTCGCCAACGACCGGTAGGCCTCCAGGCGCAACCGCTCGCCGGGCAGGTACTCCACCGGCAGGTTGGCGTCGACCGGCAGGTCGACCTTGACGTCGGCGGCCTCTTCCGCGCCGTCGCCGCGGTACTCCGCGACCGCCTCACCGACGAGGCGCACGTACAGGTCGAAGCCCACGCCGGCGATGTGCCCGGACTGCTCGCCGCCCAGCAGGTTGCCGGCCCCGCGAATCTCCAGATCCTTCATCGCCACGGCCATACCTGCGCCGAGTTCGGTGTGCTGGGCGATCGTGGCCAGCCGGTCGTAGGCCGTCTCGGTCAGCGGACGTTCCGGCGGGTACAGGAAATACGCGTACCCGCGCTCGCGCGCCCGCCCCACGCGTCCCCGCAGCTGATGCAGCTGCGAGAGGCCGAACATGTCGGACCGCTCGACGATAAGCGTGTTCGCGTTCGCGATGTCCAGGCCGGACTCGACGATGGTTGTGCAGACCAGCACGTCATAGCGCTTATCCCAGAAGCCGACCATGACCTGCTCGAGCGCGTCTTCGCTCATCTGCCCGTGTGCCACAGCGATGCGCGCCTCGGGCACCAGCTTCGCGACCCGCTCGGCGGCGTAATTGATCGAGTCGACGCGATTGTGGATGTAGAACACCTGCCCGTCGCGTAGCAGTTCGCGCCGGATTGCTGCGGCGATCTGCCGCTCGTCCTGCGCGCCGACGAACGTCAGGATCGGATGCCGCTCCTCGGGTGGGGTCAGGATCGTCGTCATCTCGCGGATTCCGGTCAACGACATCTCCAGCGTGCGCGGGATCGGCGTGGCCGACATGGTCAGCACGTCCACGGCAGTACGCAGCGCCTTGAGGTACTCCTTGTGCTCGACGCCGAAACGCTGTTCTTCGTCGACCACGACCAAGCCGACGTCCTTGAACCGCACGTTCTGCTGGAGGATGCGGTGGGTGCCGATCACGACATCGACGCTGCCGTTCGCGATGCCCGCCATGGTGGCCTCGACCTCTGACGCCGGTGTGAACCGGGACAGTTCGCGGATCTCTACGGGGAACTGCGCCATCCGCTCCCGGAACGTCGACAGGTGCTGGTGCGACAACAGCGTCGTCGGGACGAGCACGGCCACCTGCTTGCCGTCCTGCACCGCCTTGAACGCCGCACGCACGGCCACTTCGGTCTTGCCGTAGCCCACGTCGCCACAGATGATCCGGTCCATCGGCACGGGGAGTTCCATGTCGGCCTTGACCTCGTCGATCGCGGCGAGCTGGTCCGGCGTCTCGACGTACGGGAACGCGTCTTCCAGTTCCCGCTGCCACGGGGTGTCCGGGCTGAACGCATAGCCCTTGGTGGCCATCCGCGCGCTGTAGAGGCGGATGAGCTGCGCCGCGATCTCGCGTACCGCCTTGCGCGCGCGGCCTTTCGTCTTGGCCCAGTCGGCACCGCCCAGGCGGTTCAGCGACGGGTTTTCGCCGCCGACATACTTGGTGACCTGGTCGAGCGAATCGGTCGGCACGAAAAGGCGATCACCCGGCTGGCCGCGCCTGGACGGGGCGTACTCGATGATCAGATACTCGCGCTCGCCGCCGTTGACGGTACGGCGCACCATCTCGACGTATCTGCCCACGCCGTGCTGCTCGTGAACGACGAAGTCACCTGCCTGAAGCTGGACGGGGTCGATCGCGTTGCGCCGCCTGCTCGGCATGCGCGAGGTGTCGCGGGTGAGCGAGCCACGCTGGCCCGTCAGGTCGGCCTCGGTGAGAAACGCGAGCCCCAAGCCGGGCGCGATCATGCCACTGCCCAGGGATCCCGTCGTCACGAAGACGACACCGGGCTGCAATCCGGCGTCCAGCCGCGCCGGTACGTCGGCTGCGGCCAGCCGCTCGGCGGCGCGCTGCGCGGAGCCGTGCCCGTCGAAGACGAGCACGACCTGCCAGTCGTCCCGGGTCCACTCCTTGAGGTCGGCCACGGCCGCCTCGGTGTCGCCGCGGTACGTCGGTGCCGTGGTGAACGCGCTCGTGACCTCCGCGCCGAGCTGCGTCACCCCCCACCACGGGATGTTCGCCGCGACGGCCTCTGCCTGCGCATCGTCGAGTTCGTGCAGCGACGCTGCCGCGAGATCGATGGGAGCCCGGCCACCGCCGGCCGCGACCGCCCAGGAAGCAGCGAGGAACTCCTCGGATGTCCGCACCAGATCGGCAGCCCGGCTGTGCACCCGCTCCGGTTCGCACACGATCACGTGCGAGCCTGCCGGCAACTCGTGCAGCACCAGGCGCAGGTGGTCCACGAGCACCGGAGCGAGCGCCTCCATGCCTTCAACGGCCTCGCCGCGACTGATCGGGTCCAGCAGCTCGCCGAGCTCCGGATGCCGATCGAGGAGTTTGGCGGCGCGTGCCTGTACCTCGGGTGTCAGCAGCAGCTCACGGCAGGGAGGCGCCCACAGCCCGTGCCCGGCGATCTCCAGCGATCGCTGGTCGGCGACCTTGAAGTAGCGGATCTCCTCGACCTCGTCGCCCCAGAACTCCACGCGTAGCGGGTGCTCCTCCGTCGGGGGAAAGACATCGAGGATGCCGCCGCGCACCGCGAAGTCGCCGCGCCTTTCCACGAGGTCGGTCCGGGCGTACCCGGCGGCGACCAGGTCCGCCACCACGTCGGTGAGTTCGCGTCCCGCGTCGCCGGCGTGCAACTCCACCGGCGTGAGCTCACCGAGTCCCGGCACCTGAGGCTGCAGCACCGCCCGCACCGGCGCCACGACCGCCCGCAGCGGCCCGTGTTCCTCGCTCGGATGGGCGAGCCGCCTCAGCACGGCCAGCCGCTGCCCGACCGTGTCGGCGCGCGGTGAGAGTCGTTCGTGCGGCAGCGTCTCCCATCCCGGATAGACAGCCACCGTGTCCTGCGGCAGCAAGCAACGCAGCGCCGCCGCCAGATCGTCCGCCTCCGCGCCTGTGCTGGTCACCGCCAGCACGGTGCGCTCGCGGGCCACCGCCGCGATTACGAACGGCCGCAGTGCCGAAGGCCCGCTGACCGTCAACTCCGGCGCGCCGACCGACTCGACGACCGTGCGTAGCGCCGGGTCAGCCAGCGCGACATTCAGCAGAGGCGACAAACTCATGCGAAACCTTCCGCAGGGCAGCACAACAATCCCCGATCCGGTAGCGGACGGGGGATACCCTCCAGCCTACGCGGGCAACCGACAGGCCGTGGCCCGTCCGCGGCGTGGGTCGGGCTGCCGCGAGCGCGGACAGCCAGCATCGGTCACGCACGGATAAGGTGTGCCAAGCCGGTGATGCGCGATGCCCGCGCACGTGCGATCCTGTCATTCCACGGTGAATCGTTCGGGGGGACGAGTGGACCATATGAATACGCAGCGCGTCGTACCGTCCGCCGTGGCGCAACCCGATACCGCGTTGCTCGTCGACTCGGCCAAGCGGGCGCTGCCGCGGATGTACCTGCCCGGTACCGCCCAGTTCGTGCAAACCGCGCGCCGCAGCAGCAGCGGCCTGCGCGGCGAGGGCACAAACCTTCGTTACGCAGCGATCGTCGCGCTCGGGGCGGCGCGCCTCGACGAGGCCGAGCAGCGTGCTCTGCTCGCTGGCAATGACGCCACCCAGCTCACCGAAGCTGTCACCGCACAGGCCCGCACGAGCACTGACCTCGGAGCGGTGGCGCTCGCCGCCTGGGCGGCCGCCGAGGTGGCTGGGGCAGCCGACCCGGAGCTGGTCGCTCGACTCGTCGCGGCGGCCCGGTCGGGCCAGCCCGCCCCGACCGTCGATCTGGCGTGGACGCTGACTGCCCTGCTGGCCGTCCGCGCGATGAGCGATGTCGAGGCCGACGCCGACCAACTGGCGGCGCGGCTGCGCATCGCCCAGGGCGCGCAGGGCACCTTCCCGCACGCCGTGCCGCGCGACGGGCTGCCCTGGTATCGCGCGCACGTCGGCTGTTTCGCCGATCAGGTGTACCCGATCCAGGCGCTCGCCCGGCACCACGCGGCGACCGCGGACCCGAACTCGCTCAGCGCCGCCGCGCGGTGTGCGGAGCGGATCGTGCGGCTGCAAGGCGACGCCGGGCAGTGGTGGTGGCACTACGACGTACGCACCGGCGAGGTCGTCGAGGGCTACCCGGTGTACAGCGTCCATCAGCACGCGATGGCGCCGATGGCCCTGCGCGACCTGCGCGCCGCAGGCGGCGTCGACTACCAGCTCGCCGTCAACCGCGGGCTGTCCTGGGTATTCGATCCGCCCGAGGCCGCGGCGGGGCTGATCGACGACGACACCGGCGCGATCTGGCGCAAGGTGGGCCGTCGCGAGCGGCGCAAGGCAGTGCGCTCCATCCGGTCGGTGACCACGGCGATGTCGCCGCGACTGCGGCTGCGGCTGCTTGATCGGGTGTGCCCGGCGGGCGTGATCGACTACGAGTGCCGCCCGTACGAGCTCGGCTGGCTGCTCTACGCGTGGGTGGGCGCACGGCGATGAAGCAGCTGATCCTCGGCATGCCGATCGACGCGATGACGATGGACGACGTTCTCGACCGGTGCCGGGCGTCGCTGGCCACTCGTGAACGCACGCTCGTCGGCGTGGTGAACGCCGCGAAGATGGTGCGGCTGCGCGACGACGCGCATCTGCGCGACTCGCTCCTCGATTGCGACGTGCTGCTCGCCGACGGGCAGTCAGTGGTGTGGGCCAGCCGGTTGCTGCGGCGCGCGGTGCCCGAGCGCGTCGCTGGAGTCGACCTGTTCGAACGGCTGCTGGAACTCGCCGCCCGCGACGGACGGTCGGTCTACCTGCTCGGCGCGCGGGCGGACGTCCTCGCCACACTGCAGCAGCGTCTCGGCGAGCGGTTCCCGGCGCTGAAGATCGTCGGCGCCCGCGACGGCTACTTCACCGACGCCGAGGCGTCCACGGTCGCGGCCGACATTGCCGATTCAGGCGCGGACATGCTGTTCCTGGGCATGACCTCGCCGAAGAAAGAGATCTTCCTCGGCGACTTCGGCGAAACGCTCGGCGTGCCCGTTCTGCACGGCGTCGGTGGCTCTTTCGACATCCTTGCCGGCGTCACCAAGCGGGCACCGCTGCTCTGGCAGCGCCTCGGCCTGGAATGGCTGTACCGCGTGCTGCAGGAGCCGCGGCGCCTGTGGCGCCGCTACTTCACCACCAACGTCACGTTCATCGCGCTCGTCCTGCGAGAACTCGTCCGGCGGCAGCCGCCGTACCGGCACTCATCGGGGGAATGATCATGGACAACATCTTCTCCGGCTCGGTCGCGGTGATCGGGCTGGGCTACATCGGCCTGCCCACGGCGGCTGCGCTGGCCACGCGGGGCATCGACGTCGTCGGCGTGGACGTGAACGTCGACCTGGTCAAGACGGTCGGGCGCGGTGAGGTGCCTCTCGTCGAACCCGACCTGGCCGCGGCGGTCAGCGGCGCGGTCGCGATGGGCCGGCTCACCACGAGCACCGACACACCGCACGCCGATGCGTACGTCATCGCCGTGCCGACGCCATTTCACGAAGACCACTCGGCCGACCTGAGCTACGTCCGGGCGGCAACAGAGGCGATCGCGCCGCACCTGCGCGGTGGCGAGGTGCTGATCCTCGAGTCCACATCGCCGCCCGGCACCACCCGGTCGGTCAGCGAATGGATCGGCACGTTGCGCCCGGACCTGACACTGCCGCACGCGAGCGACGGCGTCCCGGACGTCTTCATCGCGCACTGCCCCGAGCGGGTGCTGCCCGGGCGCATCATGATCGAGATCGTCACCAACGACCGGGTGATCGGAGGCATCACGCCGCGCTGCGCCGAGAAGGCCGCCTCGCTGTACCGCGTGTTCGCCCAGGGCAACCTGCTGCTCAGCGACGCCGCGAGCGCCGAGATGGCCAAGCTGGTCGAGAACGCCTACCGCGACGTGAACATCGGCTTCGCCAACGAACTGTCGCTGATCTGCGAAGAACTCAAGCTGGATGTGTGGGAGGTGATCCGGCTGGCCAACCACCACCCCCGGGTCAACATCCTCACGCCGGGCCCAGGCGTGGGCGGGCACTGCATCGCGGTCGATCCTTGGTTCATCGTGGCGTCGGCACCGAGCCTCGCGCGCATCATCCGGGCGGCCCGCGAGGTGAACGACGGCAAACCGGCCCACGTCGCCCGGCAGGTCATCCACAAGGCCGGGCGGTTCAACGCGCCGAAGATCGCCTGCCTGGGGCTGGCGTTCAAGGCCAATGTCGACGACCTGCGCGAGAGCCCGGCGGTCGAGATCGTCGCGCAGATTGCCGACGCGCTGCCCGATGTCGAGATCCTGGTTGCCGAGCCGTACATCGATGCGCTGCCGCCCGCCTTGCGCGATCGCCCGAACGTGCGACTGGCCCGCACGGTCGACGCGCTGGAGGCCGCCGACATCGTGGCCTCGCTCGTCGACCACGACCAGTTCCGGTCGCTGAACCGCAGCTTGCTCGCCGGCAAGGTCGTGTACGACACGCGCGGCATCTGGCGCTGAGCGTTGATCATCGAGAAACTGGACCAGTCCCGGAGATTTCCCAGGCGAGGCCACCCGGATGTAGCGTGCCGAGGTCGCGCGGCCGGCGTGGGAGCAGCAGCGCGAGACCACGACTTGACCGTGCGGGGGCCGACCGAGGAGTGACCTCGTGCACGTGCCGGCGCATCGCCGACCCAGCATGACGACCCGGACCAAGCTCACCGTGCTTGCCGCCGTCCTGGCGCTGGTCGGCGGAATCACCGCCGCGCTCAGTTTCAGCAGCTCAGCATCGGCCCATGAACGCCTCGTCGGCATCTACACCGGGCGGGAGCGGCCGAGCGCATCCGCCACGTCCAGTGGCGCAATGGAGCTGGGCATGCAGTTCACCGTGAGTACGCCCGGCAGCGTCGTCGCGATCCGGTATTACCGCGGCTCGAACGACTCGCCTGCAAGCACTGGCGCCCTGTGGACGGCTACCGGGCAGCGCGCCGCGAGTGTGACCTTCAGCTCGACATGGCACCGGGGATGGCAGACCGCACGGCTGGCTCGGCCCGTCGCGCTCAGCCCCAACGTGACCTACGTCGCTTCGTACCAGATGCCGGCCGGACAGTACCGGGTACAGACGGCGGCTTTCGCCGGCGGGGCCACGCTGGGCAACTCCACGATCCGAGGCACCGCAGGCGGCTACCGGCCGGGGGGCGGCTTCCCCAGCGTCAGCAGCGGCGGCACCGCGTACTACGTCGACGTGCTGTTCAGTCCGGGCGGTAGCGGCCTACCCATCCCGACACCGTCCACCCAGTCGGCCACTCCGTCGCCGACGCCGCCGACACCGACAACCAGCCATGCGACGCCTACGCCGAGCCCTACGACGTCGAGCACGAAGCCGACCACTTCGCCGCCGCCGCCGACGTCGACCGCGCCGACTACGCCCACGACGACCGCGGCGCCCGAGCCCGCGCAGTGCGCGCAAGGCGGGGCGTACCTGTGGGCCCACCTCGAGTCCTGCGGCTGGCCGGGACCAACCAACACCGGCCCGGTCACGAGCCAGTGCCCGGGCAGCACGCTGACGCTCAACAGCGGCAGCGCCACGCGGACCATCCACGTCACTAGCGCCGGTGCGTCCATCAGCTGCGAGAACATCACCGGCTGCCTGAGCATCGAGGCGCCGAACGTGACTGTCAGCAACGTACAGATCGCCTGCTCGAGCGGCACAACCGGTGAGGCAGCCAACGGCACCGGCGTGATCAAGGTGCAGGACGGCGCGAGCGCGACGATCAGCCACGTCGCCATCGATGGGATGGACGGCGTGCACGCGTGCATCTGGCACCAGGGAACCGCGATGACCGCCATCGCAGTGAACTGTCACGGCATCGACGACGGGATATTCAGCTGGGCCGATACCGGCTATTCAGCTACGACCGGCGACCACTTCGCGATCCGAGACAGCTACTTCCACGATTTCACAGCGAAGACTTCCAATGGGCATATCGACGGCTACCAGACTGAGGGCGCCGGTAACGGACTGATCAGCCACAACACCTATTACATGACGTCGGACAACAACAACGGCACCGACAGCGCCATCGCGATCTGGGACAGCCTCAAGAACAGCCACGACATCACCGTCTCGGACAACCTCATCGCAGGCGGCGGTTTCAGCATCTACGGCGAGGACTACAGCCCGTCGGAGTCGAATCCGAGCGGCGGCTTCACCGTCACGAATATCGCCTTCACCGGCAACAGGTTCAGCACGGCACTGTTTGGTTGCGTTGGCTACTTCGGCGTCTGGTTCCCGCGGGGCGCCCCGACCGACGG